>DAOVDX010000011.1 GCA_030669345.1 Methyloceanibacter sp.
ATTGCTGTTTTGGTGCGGGCCAGTTTCCAGATGCGTGCTCTTGAAGACCGCTTCATCACGCTCGGCCTCGATTACCGCGTGATCGGTGGCCCGCGCTTCTACGAGCGCCAGGAAATCCGGGACGCCACCGTCTATTTCGAAGTGACGCTGAACCCCGCCAACGACCTCAAATTCGAACGCATCGTCAATACGCCACGGCGCGGCCTTGGCGAGGCGACGCTGAAAGCGCTGCATCAGCTGGCGCGAGGGCAAGGCGTGCCTTTGGTGCAGGCGGCGCGGCTCATCGTCGAGACCGAGGAACTGAAACCGCGGGCACGGAAGTCCCTGCAAGACCTCATCGCCGCGTTCGACCGCTGGCGCTCGCTGATTGACACCATGCGCCATACCGAGCTTGCCGAGCTGATCCTCGATGAGTCTGGCTACACCGCCATGTGGCAAGCTGATCGGTCGCCCCAAGCACAATCGAAGCTTGAGAACTTGAAAGAGCTGATCCGCTTCATGGACGAGTTCGACACGCTCGCCGGCTTCATGGAGCATGTGTCCCTGGTCATGGACGCCTCCAGTGAAGAAGGCACCGAGCGGGTCAGTCTCATGACCCTTCATTCCGCCAAAGGGCTTGAGTTCGAGACCGTGTTCTTACCCGGTTGGGACGAAGGATTGCTGCCCCATCAGCGCAGCCTGGACGAGACGGGACGCGCAGGCCTCGAAGAAAAGCGCCGGCTTGCTCATGTCGGGCTCACCAGGGCCCGCAAGCGCGCCAAGATCACCTTTGCCCAGAACCGCCGCACCTACGGCCAGTGGCAGACGGCGGTGCCGTCACGCTTCATCGACGAATTGCCGGTGGAGCATGTGGAAGTCGCCGACGACAAAGGCATGAGCGCCAATGGCCCGAGCCGGTTCGAGAACGTGGAGACCTTGTTCGCGACGGGCTCCTACGACACACCGGGCTGGCAACGGGCCCAGCGCAATCGCCCGCGCGGAAATGCGCACCAAGCGCCACGACGCGAGCCCATAACCATCGAAGGCACGCTGGTGGCCGCCAGCACGGCTGAGGGCGCTGGCCTCGATATCGGGACACGAATTTTCCACCAGAAGTTCGGCTATGGCCGCGTGGCGCAGGTCGACGGCAACAAGCTCACCGTCGATTTCGAAAAGGCTGGCCAGAAGAAGGTGGTCGACACCTTCGTCGAACCGGTCTGACGAAGTCCCATGTGGCTGTTCGGCTACGGATCGCTGATGTGGGACGGTTGGGAAACTCGCTACGGCTGCCTTCAGCGCATGCCTGCCGACCTCCCCGGACACACCCGCATCTTCAACAAGAAGTCGCTTGAGCGCTGGGGGACGTGTTCGCGCCCTGGCCTTGCGTTGAACCTGCATGCGGGGGATGCATGCCGTGGCGTGGCCTTCGAGTTCGATGACGGCGCTTCAAGTGACATCACCGCTTATCTCGACGCGCGGGAAACCTGCACGGCCACGGAGCTTCCCGTCCATCTACCGGACGCGAGAGAAGTCGCAGCGCTGGTCTACATCTATGATGGCCCAAGACTGATCGACGAAGGGCTGACATTGCACGAACGCGCCACCATGATCGTCGAGGCCGAGGGCGTCGCCGGCTCAAGTTTCGACTACATCAAAGGCGTTCGCGCCCATCTCACCGAACTCGGTGTCACAGACGCGGGCATAGACGCGCTATGGGCGGCGGTTGCCGCACTCAAGCCAACAACGGAATGATCATGCGATGAGCGAGGAAAACAATACCGCTGACACGATCTACCAGGCGACCGTCGCAGCCGATGCGGCGAGTGTTGAACCCATCGCGCAGGCGCTGGAAGAGGCGGAGGAGCCTGCCGCACTTTCCGTCAGTCATTTCGAACTCGGCAAAGGGCGCTACGAAGTCACCGCGCTTTACGGGGCGGCGCCAGAAAAAAATGCGCTCGACGCGCTGATCGGAAATGCCGCCGGCGGCAACAGGGTTACGCAATTGCGCATCGCCGAACTTGCCAACGAGGATTGGGTGACGGTCTCGCAAGGCCAGCGTGGGCCGGTCCATGCCGGACGCTTCATCGTCCATGGCAGTCATGATCGCGCCGCCATGCCGCGGAACCGTTATGTGATTGAGATCGACGCCGACCAGGCATTCGGCACCGCTCATCACGCAACAACGCGCGGCTGCCTTCTGGCGCTCGATGAACTCGCCAAGCGTGGCCGCCCAGACCTGGTACTCGATCTCGGTACGGGCACTGGCATTCTCGCCATCGCTGCCGCCCGGGCATTCGACCGGCCGGTAGTGGCGACCGACAATGACCCCCTCGCCGTGGCCATCGCGCAAGCCAACGCCCGCAAGGCCGGTGTCGCCCATCAGGTCTTAGCGCTTCAGGCTGAGGGCTTCGCCCACCCCAAGCTTCGGCGTCTCAAGCCCGATCTGATCCTAGCCAATATCCTGGCACGCCCGCTTTACGACCTCGCCCCGGCCATGGCGCAGCATCTCCAGCCCGGCGGGGTCGCTGTCCTCTCAGGCCTCGCGGAATCCCAGTTTCCGGCCATTGAAGCACGCCTTTGCGGCCATGGCTTCGTCCTGGAAAAGCGAATCATTCTCGATGGATGGGCGACCCTGGTGCTAGGCCGTCGCAGCGCAAGGGTTTTGCGCGATTGATCGGAGCGGGCGCTTCGGCTTACAAATCTTGCCATGTATCAGAGTTTCGAAGAGGCCAGCGCCCCGGCGGCCAGCGGCGACCGGGTCAAGGCAATCCAGCGGGCATTGAAGTCGAAGCGACTCAAAGCCTTTCTCGTTCCCCATAGCGATCAGCACCAAAACGAGTTTCTGCCCCCTGCTGAGGAGCGGTTGGCCTGGCTCACGGGCTTCACGGGATCAGCGGGCGTCGCCATCGTGACCGAGAAGGGCTCGGCGCTGTTCGTGGATGGGCGCTACATCCTCCAGGCGCCAAAGCAGGTCGACACCGGAATCTTCGAAGTCTTGCAGGTACCGGAAGCCAAGCCTTCGGCATGGCTGGTGGATAAGCTCGTCAAGGGTAACGCGGTGGGCTACGACCCGGCGCTCCACACCATCAAAGAAATCGAACGCCTCACCAAAACTTTGAGCGCGGCGGGCATAAGGCTGAACCCCGTCGCCGAGAATCCTATCGATGCGAAATGGGGAGAGGACCGGCCAGAGCCCTCCTCGACGCAGATATTCCTCCAGCCGCTCGAATTTGCTGGACGGCGCATGCAAGACAAGATCACCGAGGTTCAGGCGGACCTCGCCGAGGCCGGGCACGACGCCGTGTTGCTTACTGTGCCTGATTCCGTCTGTTGGCTCTTCAACATCCGCGGCGGCGACATCAGACACACGCCCATCGCGCTGGCCTTCGCCATCGTACCGGCAAGCGGCCGCCCCACCCTCTTCATCGACGAGACCAAGGTGGGTGACCCCGTGCGCACCGCACTCAATCCCTTCATCGACATCGCGCCGCTCGACCAGCTCGATGAGAAGCTGAAAAGCCTCGCCACCGACAAAGCGAAGGTGCGGCTCGATCCTGACTCGGTCTCCATGCGGTTCGCCCGCGTGTTCGAGACGAACGGGAGCAAATTCGTGCCCGGCGACGATCCCTGCACGATGCCGAAGGCCCTCAAGAACACCGCCGAGATCAAAGGCGCCCGTTCGGCCCATGTGCGCGATGGCGTGGCCATGGCTCGTTTTCTCGCCTGGATCGACGAGGTCGGGGATTCCGGCAAGGTGGACGAAGTGTCGGCGGCGATGAGGCTCGAAGCGTTCCGCCGCGAAACCGGCCAGCTCAAGGACATCAGCTTCGACACCATCTCGGCCTCGGGCCCGCATGGCGCCGTGGTCCATTACCGGCCGACCAACGCCTCGAAGCGGGTGCTCGACAAAGGCTCGCTCTATCTCATCGATTCCGGCGGCCAATATGTCGACGGCACCACCGACATCACCCGCACGCTCGCCATCGGCAAGCCGACGCCTGAGATGCGCCGCCATTACGGCATTGTGCTCAAAGCCCATATCGCTATCGCCTCGGCGCGTTTTCCGAAAGGCACGCGCGGCCAGGACCTCGATCCTTACGCGCGACAGCCGCTATGGGAGGCAGGGCTCGACTACGATCACGGCACCGGCCACGGCGTCGGCAGCTATCTGTCGGTGCATGAAGGGCCGCAGCGCCTGTCGCGGCTTGGCTCAGAGGTGTTCGAGCCAAGCATGATCCTGTCCAACGAACCCGGCTATTACTTGGAAGGCAAATACGGCATCCGGCTGGAAAATCTGATCCTAGTGACGGCGCTTGAAGAGATCGAAGGCGGTGACCGGAAGATGATGGGCTTTGAGACGCTGACGCTGGTACCCTTCGATCGTCGGCTCATCGATCCGAAGCAACTCGTTCCTTGGGAACTCGCCTGGCTCAACGCCTATCACGCGCGGGTGCGCCGCGAGATCGAGCCACGGTTGTTGAGCGACGACAGGCCTTGGCTGCGCCACGCAACGGCGCCCATCGGTTAGCGCACTAGGAAAGCCTTCATGGAACTTTTCGTCTCAGCCATTGCCGCGACGTTGACCACTCTGGCCTTCGTGCCCCAGGCGATCCACATCCTCCGCCTCAAAAAGACCCATGCCATCTCCTTGCAGATGTATCTGGCGTTCGCCACCGGCGTCGCCTTCTGGATGATCTACGGCTTTATGATCTGGAACTGGGCGATGATCATCGCCAACGCCATCACGCTAGCGCTGACCGTCGCCATCATCACGATGAAGCTGCGCTACGGCTGAGGCTCACGCAATCAGCTCCAGCCATTCGTCCTCGCTGAGGACAGCCACGCCTAACTCTTTGGCGTTTTTCAGCTTCGAGCCAGCCCCCGGCCCTGCCACCACATAGTCGGTGTTCTTGGAGACCGAACCCGACACCTTGGCGCCGAGACGTTCTGCACGGGCTTTCGCCTCCGAGCGGGTCATCTTTTCCAGCGTGCCGGTGAACACCACAGTTTTGCCGGAGACGGGCGAGGTTTGATCGACAGCTTCAAGCTCTTGCGGCGTCACCTTCTGAAGCAGCGCCTCGACCACATCCACGTTACGCGGCTCGCCGAAAAAGTCAGCGAGCGCCGCTGCCGCCGTTGGGCCAATACCGTCGATATTCTCTAACTCGGCGAAGGCCTCACTCTCGCGGGCTCCGCTCGCGGCACGCATGGCTTTGAGGAAATTTTCCGCCGTGCCGTAAGTACGCGCCAGCAGGCGTCCCGTGATCCCGCCCATATGGCGAATGCCGAGCGCAAAGATGAAGCGGTCGAGCTTGACCCCGCGGCGATCCTCGATGGACGCGAATAGCTTCTGCGCCGAAAGCTTACCCCAGCCTTCCCGCTCGGCCAGCTTCTCTTCCCGCTTCGCATCTTCCTCGGCGAGCGTGAAAATTTGCTGTGGCGATTGGATGATCCCGTCGTCGTAAAGCTCCTGAATGCTCTTCTCGCCGAGCCCTTCAATGTCGAAGGAGTTGCGCGAGACAAAATGCTTGAGCCGCTCCACCCTCTGCGCCGGGCAAATGAGCCCGCCAGTGCAACGCCGGACCACATTGCGCTTGCCCGTGCGCTCGTCAACCTCGCGCACCGCATGGCTGCCGCAGGCTGGGCAAGTGTCCGGAAAGACGAATCGTTTCGCGCCCTTAGGGCGCTTTTCTGTCACTGGCTCGAGGATCTGCGGGATCACATCGCCGGCGCGCTGAATGATCACCGTGTCACCAATGCGCACGTCTTTGCGCTCAATTTCATCTTCGTTATGGAGCGTGGCGTTCTGCACCACGACGCCGCCAACCGTGACAGGCTCGAGCTTAGCCACGGGCGTGAGAGAGCCGGTGCGGCCCACTTGAATCTCGATATCGCGCAGAACCGTGGTCGCCTTCTCGGCGGGAAACTTGTGAGCGACCGCCCAACGGGGCGAGCGGGAGACAAAGCCCAGCCGTTCCTGAAGGTCGAGCCGGTCGAGCTTGTAGACAACTCCATCGATGTCGTAGTCGAGGCCTGACCGGTCAGACTCGATATCGCGATAGGTCGCAAGCATCTCCTCGGCTGAGCGGGTCAGCTTGATGAGCAGGTTTAAGGGAAACCCCCAAGCGCGTAATTTCTCATACGCCTCCCCTTGGGTCTCAGCCGGAAGCGCCCCGACCTCGCCCCAGCCATAAGCGAAGAAGCGCAAGGGCCGTGACGCGGTGATGGAAGAGTCGAGCTGACGCAGGGAGCCGGCGGCGGCATTGCGCGGATTGGCGAACGGGCGATCGCCACGGCGCAGCTGTTCCTCGTTCAGCGTCTGGAAAGCGCTGCGGCTCATATAGATTTCACCGCGCACTTCGAGCGGATCGGGAACGCCACATGTCTCGATTTCCTTTGGAATATCGGAAATCGTGCGGACATTAGCCGTGACGTTCTCGCCCTCATAGCCGTCGCCCCGGGTCGCGGCCTGGACCAGCTTGCCGCCCTCATAGCGCAGCGTGATGGAGAGACCGTCGATTTTGGGCTCAGCGGTGAAGGCCAACTCGTCCGTCTGATCGAGCCCGAGAAAGCGGCGTATGCGCTCCAGGAAGTCGCGGACCCCCTCCTCGTCGAACACGTTGCCGAGCGACAGCATGGACACGCGATGAACGATTTTTTCGAAGGCTGATGCCGGCGCGGCGCCAACCTTCAAGGACGGACTGTCTTCGCGAACAAGACTGGGAAAGCGGGTCTCGATGGCCTCGTTGCGCGTTCGCAGCGCGTCATAGGTGGCGTCGGAAATCTCCGGCGCATCCTTTTGGTGATAGAGCACATCGTGATCAGCGATCTCGGCCGCGAGCCGCGCAAGCTCCACCAAAGCTTCCGCCTCGTCGAGCGCGGAAACGGCCTTGGCCGCCAACAGCGCTTGATCCCTATTGTTGTCCGTCTTGCTCATTGTACGGCCGCTAGGCGGACCGACTCATCAGCCGATCGGCGGCGGCGCGGGCCTCGTCGGTGATGGTCCGCCCAGCCAGCATCCGGGCGATTTCCTCGCGGCGATGAGCCTCTTCGAGCACGATGACGCTGGTCACCATGGCTTCACCCTTGGGGCCGTTCACGGCCTGCTTGGCAATCATCATATGGCCATGGGCGACGGCGGCGACTTGCGGGGCGTGGGTTACGGCAAGAACCTGGACGTTGGCCGCGAGACTTGCCAAGCGGTCGCCTACAGCGGACGCGGTGGCGCCACCAACGCCTGCGTCCACCTCGTCGAAAATAAGCGTGGGCGCCGAACCTCGTGCCGCCAGCACGACTTTGAGCGCCAGGATGAACCGCGCCAGCTCGCCTCCAGAGGCGACCTTCATCATGGGGCCAGGCTCTGTGCCGGGATTGGTCGCGACCCAGAAGGCGACGCGGTCGATGCCGCTGGGACCGCCTTCGGCGAGGTCCACGGTGTCGATTTGGGTGATGAAGCGCGCTCTGTCGAGCTTCAGCGGTGGCAGCTCTCCTGAAACGTCCTTATCCAACCGCTTGGCCACGTCATGGCGCGCCTTGCTCAAGGCGATGGCGCCCACCTCATAAGCCTTGCGGGCCGCTAGAGCCGCCTTGTCCAGCTCACCAGCCCGGCCCTCGCTACGGTCCAGCGCGGCAAGCTCGGTCTCCAGCCTCTCGGTCAGCGCCGCGAGGTCATCCACCTGAACCCGGTGCTTGCGGCCCAGCGCCCGGAGCGCAAACAGCCGCTCTTCGGCGCGCTCTAGATCGCCCGGCTCAAATGCCGTCAGGGCAATCGCCTCTTGGATCTTGTCGCGGGCGGCGTCGGTCTCGGTCAGCACGCGCTCTAGCGCCTCGGCCACGACCGTCAGGGCCGCACCGCCGGTTGCTGCCTGACGCTCGACACGACGAAGAGCCGAGGCAAGCCGGGCGCCCGCCGTCCCCTCGCCGGCAAGCACATCGAGCGCCTCGTTAAGCTCGGCGGCGATCTTCTCCGCGTTCATCATCAGTTGCCGGCGGTCAGCGAGCGTCTCTTCTTCGCCGGGCTCGGGCGCCAAGGTCCGCAGTTCCTCCAGCGCGTGGCTCACATAGTCGGCGTTAGCACGCGTGGCGGCGATTTCGCTCTCATGGCGCGCGCCCCCGGCGTCCGCTTCTTGCCACGCCTCAAAGCTGTTGGCCAATTGGGCGGCCTGCTCGCTCAGACCGCCAAAGGCATCGACCAGATCGCGGTGACCACTGGGGTCAATCAGAGCCCGCTCATCGTGCTGACCGTGGATCTCGACCAACATCTGGCCGACCTGGCGCAAGAGCTGAATGCTTACGCCGGTATCGTTGATGAAGGCGCGGCTGCGGCCATCCACGCCTTGCAGCCGCCGCAAGATCAACGTGTCGTCGGCGGGCATGCCGTTCTCGGTGAGCAGCGCGAGGACTGGATGATCCGCCGCCAGCTCGAAGGTCGCCGTCACCAGACCTTGGTCGGCGCCGCGCCGCACTAAGGCGGCATCGCCTCGCGCACCGATGGCGAGTGAGAAGGCATCAAGAAGAATGGATTTGCCGGCGCCGGTCTCGCCGGTAAGCGCGGAAAGGCCCCGACCGAATTCAAGATCGAGCTTGTCGATCAGAACGATATCGCGGATCGACAGAGCAACTAGCATGGCGCTCGCGTCAGGCTTCGCCGTCGCCGTTCCAGATCCTGGTGATCCAGGAGCCCTCGTGCTCTTGCGGCTCGAGGCCGCGCTTCCCTAAGAGACTGTAGGCGTGCTTGTACCACTTACTGTCCGGAAAGTTATGGCCGAGGACGGCAGCCGCCGTCTGGGCCTCGTTGACGATGCCTAAGGCCATATAAGCCTCTGTCAGGCGCATCAAGGCCTCTTCCACCTGTTCGGTGGTTTGGTACTTGGAAACGACGCTCCGAAAACGATTGATGGCCGCGAGGAAATTGTTCTTGCGCAGATAATAGCGGCCGATCTGCATCTCATTGGCCGCCAACAGGTCGCGCAAGATTCGCATTCGGTTGTTGGCTTCCTGCACATAACGCGAATTCGGATAGCGCTGGAGCAAGATCTTGTAGGCCCCCAATGACCGCCGCGCGAAAGTCTGGTCGCGCTTCGGATCGAGTACCTGGTCGTAATAGGACATGCCGATGATATTCTGGGCGAGATCCGCTTCTTTCGTGCCCGGATGGAGCGTCAAATAGCGGTCGGCCGCCGAAACGGCGCTGTCGTATTGGCCCGCCTTGTAATAGGAGTAGGCCGCCATGACGATCGACTTGCGCGCTTCCTGCGAATAGGGGTGGTTGATATCCACCTCCTCATATTGGCGCGCAGCCTCCTCGTAATCGCCTGCATTGACCAGCCCCTCGGCCTTGCCGTAGATCGTACTGGGCGGATCGTTGGTGATCATTTCGGGCTTGCTGTCGCCGAACACCGAGCCACAGCCGGCGAGCAGGCCTGCCGTGAGGATAACACCCATCGCGGTGAACAGAGTGCGCGCAAAAGCACGTCCATGAGCTTCAAGCCCACGACGCCCCAGCGCACTGCGCGACTTCACCGGATCGGACATGCTTTCCTTCAAAATGCCCCCGCCGCGCAAATCAGGCCTCTAGCGACGATTGCGCAGACTAAATAACACCCAACTAGCTGAATATGGTGTTTTTTTGCCCAAGATACTTGCTAGCGCTCGTCCGCGCACAGCTTTAGGCGCGGACGCAAACGCGCCCGACGCTGGCTAAACCCTAGATGGGCAGATTTGCAAAGGCGCTTAGCTCCGGTCGGCGGCGAAATTCGCCACTGCGAGACGGTCGCTAAACTCGGCATGACGGACTTCGCGATAACGCGGGGCCTCGACCATGGTCCAAGCATCGTTATCGGCGAGAAGCGCCTTAAGCACGAGAGCATTCAGGCGATGTCCGCCCCGGTGGGAGCGATAGGCGCCAAGAATGGGTGCGCCAGCAAGCGCCAGATCACCGATCGCATCAAGCGCTTTGTGGCGCACGAACTCGTCGGTGTAACGCAGGCCTTCCCGGTTGATGATGCGGTCATCGCCGATGGCAACGGTGTTTTCCAAGGAAGCACCAAGGGCAAGACCCGCCGCCCACAGCCGCTCAACATCCTTCATGAAGCCAAAGGTACGAGCGCGGGAAAGCTCCCGGCGGAACGATCCAGGATTTACGTCGATTTCGATCCTCTGGGCCCCAATCAACTCGTCCTTGAAGTCGATCTCGACGTCGAGACGGAAACCGTTATGGGGAGAGATCTCACCCACGGCACCATTGTCCTCGACACGGATTGTCTTGAGGACCTTCAAGTACCGGCGAGGCTCATCGAGCTCGGTCAGGCCGACCTCATCGATCGCCTCGACGAAACGGATTGAACTGCCGTCCATGATCGGCACTTCGCCGCTATCGATCTCGACCAGCACATTATCGACACCGAGGCCGCGCAGAGCCGCGAGCAGATGCTCAACGGTCGCGATGGTGGCCCCTTTGCCGTCACCAAGAATGGTGCACAGCGTGACGCCCGTGACCCGCTGCTGATCAGCAGCAATCTCGGTTACGTCGCCGTCATCGTTGGAAATTAGAAAGCGTATCCCAGTGTCGCCATCAGCCGGACAAAGAGTGATGGAAACTGGTGCCCCGCTGTGGACCCCAGTGCCTGTCAGTGAAATCTCGCTGGCAAGCGTAGTTTGGCGTGTCCCTATGAAACCCTTCATGGCCCCCGTGGCCCCCACAGCCGTATTCTGGTTCTCTACTTAGCTCGGAAAGAACCCCGAGCCCCCCATTGGTCAGCAACCCTGGCACTTCGTCGGACCGTGTATTCTGGTCCCTGCTGTGCCTTTTTGGTCCTGCTAACCAATCTAAGAGAACCATAACCGTCGGACTCAGGGGCTACAAATCACAGTTTCTTTCATAGTATTACGGGCCGAAAGACTTCCTAGTGTATTGATTTCCTTCTTTTTTTGTTGCTGGCTGAGACTTATGTCAGGCGATTTGATTAACGTCTGACCCCTTCTCAGTTCGCCCGGCGGCGCAGAAACGCGGGAATCTCGAGATCGTCTTCCTCAATCGATTCCACCGGAGCCACCTTGGCTGTGGCTTGGGCGACCAGGACTTGCGGCTCGATCCGTGCTGGTTCGACAGCCATCTCGCGTGGCCGGTTAATCCGCGCAGCCCTCGGTGCCGGCGCCTCAGCCTGAGCAGGCTCAGCCTTGGGAGCCTCAACCTTTGGGGCTTCGGCCAGCGGAGTCTCGGCCCGAAGGGGCTCGGTCGAAGCTGCCTCAGCGCTGGCGGGCTGTTGGCCAAACTCAGGTTCGAGCTTTGCGGGCATCTCGGCGTCCCCGTCCTTGCGGCCACGGCCCACATTGGCCAGGCGCTCCAGGAAGCCAGCTTTCCGCTTATGGGCCGCAAGACCCATCGCCTGCGTCTCGCCGTTCCGTGCCTTGATCGCCTTCTGCGCGACAATCGGAAGCTCCTCGACCTTCGGCATGCGCCGCACTGGCCGCGTCATTGCAGCGGGAGGCGCTGGCTGGAAGCTCTGCGCAGGTGCAGCCGGCTTAGGCTGCGCGGCCTTACGCGGCAAAGCGATACCGGTGGTTTGCGCCGGACGCTTCTCAATCGTCACGTCGCCCGGAGCACGCCACACTGGCGGCTCCTGCACGATGTCGTTGGTGGCAAGCACAAGGCTCGGCTCGTCGAGATCGACGGGCGCGCCCTCAGGCCCAGCACTCGGTAGCGCGGCAAGCCCCGCTAGACGCTGGGTCAGTCCGCCCCTGTCTTGCTGGGTGCCCGTCACCATTTCGGCCGGAGCTTGGGCCATCTCGGCCTCTACGGCCCCGACGCCGGTGGCGACCACCGATACGCGGATGGTCCCGTCGAGCTCGTCGTCATAGGTCGCGCCAACAATGATGTTGGCATTGCCGTCGGCCTCAGTATGAATGCGGCTCGCTGCCTCGTCCACCTCGTAAAGGGTGAGGTCGCTGCCGCCGGTGATCGAAACCAGAAGCCCGCTTGCTCCCTTCATCGATACATCGTCGAGCAAAGGATTGGAGATCGCGGCCTCGGCGGCCTCGATGGCACGGCGCTCGCCGCTTGCCTCGCCCGTGCCCATCATCGCCTTGCCCATGCCGGCCATGATGGTGCGGACATCGGCGAAATCGAGATTGATGAGGCCTTCCTTGACCATCAAGTCGGTAATGCAAGCCACGGCAGCCCGCAACACGTCGTCGGCCATGGAGAAGGCGTCGGTGAACGTCGTCTTCTCATTGGCGATCCGGAACAGATTCTGGTTCGGAATGATGAGCAGCGTGTCGACGTATTTCTGCAGCTCTTCGATACCGGCCTCAGCCGCGCGATAACGCCGCGAGCCTTCGAACTGGAACGGCTTGGTGACGACGCCGACAGTGAGAATGCCTTCTTCACGAGAGGCGCGCGCGATAACCGGCGCTGCGCCCGTACCCGTGCCACCGCCCATGCCGGCGGTGATGAATGCCATATGTGCGCCAACGAGATGGGCCTTGATGTCGGCCATGGCCTCTTCGGCTGCGGCCGCGCCAATCTCAGGCTTCGATCCGGCACCGAGACCCTCGGTCACATTCGCACCCATCTGGATGCGGCGCTCCGCGCTCGTGCTCGTCAGGGCTTGCGCGTCGGTGTTAGCGACAACGAACTCCACGCCCTTCAAGCCGCATTCGATCATGTTGTTGACGGCGTTTCCGCCAGCACCACCCACTCCGAATACGGTTATGCGCGGCTTGAGCTCAGTCAAATCTGGAACTCTGATGTCGATGGTCATGACGGCTTCCAATCCTTGCGATTGTCCCTTGCTGTGGCTTTCCGCCGGCGCTTCCCGCATGCGCGCCAGCCTTGAGTCCTTATCTGTCTAAAAATTATCCATGAACCACTCGCCGACCTTGGCGAAGTAGCCTGTCCCTGTACGCAAGAACCGTTGCTCGGTGCGGGCACCGAATTTTTCGTCGCCGCGCGCCCAATGCAGGAGCAGGCCAATCGCGGCGGAAAAGTCCGGCGCGGCAGCCACTGGCGGCAAACCACTCATGGCGCGCGGACGGCCAAGCCGTGCTGCGCGTCCAAACATATTCGAGGCAAGCTCCGGCAGACCCGTGAGCTGACTGCCGCCACCGGTCAGCACAAGGTGCTCGGTGACTTCGGCGGCGAGGCCGCTCGCGGCGAGCCGATGGCGCATCAGATCGAGGATCTCCTCGATGCGAGGCCGGATGATGCAGGCGAGCTGTGCCTTGGTGACCTGGTTGAGGCTTCCCTGGGCCGTGCCGGTAACGCATGGGTAGGTAATGATCTCGCGCTCGTCCGACTGCGTGGCGAAGGCGCTGCCGTGCAACGTCTTCAAGCGCTCGGCATGCTCAAGCGGCGCGCCAAGCGTCCGGGCTATATCTGTCGTAAGGGCATTGCCGCCAAGAGCGATGGCGTCGGTATAGATGAAATGACCGTCGGCGATCACCGACAGCGTCGTGGTGCCGGCGCCGAAATCGATACACGCCGCGCCAAGCTTGGCCTCATCCTGCATGACCACCGCCAGCGCGCTCGAATAGGGCGCGGCGACGAGACTCGACACACCGAGATGGCAGCGCTCGACGCATAGCATCAGGTTCCGCATGGCCACTTCGTCGGCGGTCACGGTATGGATATCAACGCCAAGGCGTTCGCCGCACATGCCGAGCGGCTCGCTGATCCCGGCATTGTCATCGAGGCGATAGCCGACTGGCAAAGCGTGCAGCACGGTACGCTTTCCACGACTTGCATATTGACGTCCGCCAGACAGCAGGCGCTGAACGTCGTCATCGCGCACAGTGCCGGACGGCAAGGCCACGCTGGCGGAAAAGCTGTCGCTCTTGAGGCGCCCGCTGGTGACGGAGACATGTACGTCCTCGATGGTAACGCCAGCCATGCGCTCAGCCGCGTCGACTGCGGAGCGAATGCAATGCTCGGCGCTGTCGAGATGCGTGACCATGCCAGCTTTGAGGCCCTCGGCGCGCGTATGGTCGAAGCCCAGCACCTCGAACTGCACCGGGTCGCCTGGGAACCAATCGGGAGCGAATGAGGCCTTACCGATCAGGCAGCACACTTTGCTCGTGCCGATGTCCAGCGCGGTTACAATGCGCTGGCGCTTGCTCCTGATGGTCGTGTTGTATGTCATCCTCGGGCCCTCAAGCTCTCTCAAGTCTTGCCTTTAGGCGGCGTGGAACCAGCGGCGCTTGGGACGTCGGCGGGGGCAGAAGCGGCGTCGACTGCCGCTGCTGTGCGCTTACGCAACGTAATGCGGTCGAGGAGGCGCAGATCGATTGCCGCGAAATCGCGATCGAGCACGCCTCGTTCTTGCTCAAGCTTGGTCAGAGACTGAAGCGCCACGTCGATATTGTCGTCGGGCAGCATGATCTCCAGGCCAGAAAGCATTTTCAGCGTCCAACGCCGGTCACCGACCCGGAGCGCCGCGAGCATCTTGTCCTTCAATTCGCCATAAGGCTGAAGCGCCTCATAAAGCGCAGCCGCGTGTCTGGCAGCGCCCTCGCCCACTACAAGCGGCAAATTCGGATAGGCCTGAGGCAGCGCGGGCGCGAGCATCACGCCCCGGTCGTCGACAACGTAAGTCTTGCCCTTGTTCTGCCAGATGGCGTAGGGGGTCCGCTCTTCAATGGCGACGTGAAGGGTCGCGGGCAGAAGACGCATCACCTGCGCGTGGCGGATCCAGGTTACGGCTTCCAACCGCTCCTTGGCGGCGTCGGTATCGAAAGCCAGCATCATGGTATTGGGACCAGCGGCGAGCGCCGTCGTAATCGCGGCGTCCGTGGCGTGGCGTTGACCTTCCACCGTGATCCGCTCTACGCCAAAACCAGCGGCGACGGCGAGACGTTGAAGGCCCGTGGTGGTGGCATCGAGCATGCGCCCGGCCTGGCCGCCAAGAATGGCGCCATAGGTCACGGCGGTGCCGAGGAAAAGAACACTGAGCAACAACCATTTGCCGCGCACGCGGTCGCGGGCGGCTTTGCCGAGGCGCACGCTTCTCGGGCCGCGCTTAATCAGGTTGCGCGTGCCGGTCAGCATGGGAAGGCCACGGGAAGGCTCTCGCGGTACGGCGATGCCACGCGAAAGCAGGGCCTCTTGAGACCCCCTTCCCTTAGCGTAACCCTTTGCTGGGCCTAGCGATTGCACGACGCGTCCTCCACGATCCAGCGGACAAGCTCCCCAAACGAGCGGCCGCCATAGGCAGCTAGCTCGGGCACAAGTGATGTCGACGTCATGCCTGGCTGGGTATTGATCTCAAGGCAGATCAGTTCCCCCGTGCCATCTGGCCGGTCGTCGAAGCGGAAGTCGGAACGGGTGACTCCACGGCAGCCCAGTGCCCTATGAGCCGCTACCGACAGCTTCTGTACCAATTGGTAAATATTTGGTTTAAGCGGCGCCGGGAGCACGTGAATTGAGCCCCCTGGGGCGTATTTGGCGTCGTAGTCGTAAAAGGCGATCCCTTCGGCCGGGCGGATCTCAATGACCCCCAAAGCCTCATCCCCCATGACCGCGCAGGTTAGCTCCCGGCCCGGGATATAGCGTTCGACCATGAGCTCCTCGCCAAGGGCCCAATCGGACGAAGTCAGCTCCTGGGGCGGGTGTTCCTGGTCTTCTCGCACGATATAGACGCCGACAGACGACCCCTCGGCCGGCGGCTTGATCACGTAAGGCGGGGGCATGACATGGCCCTTGGCGGCCTCCGCCCGGGACACCACGCGGCTCTCGGCCACGGGAATGTCGGCCTCGCGCAAAGCCGCCTTGGCCCGCTGTTTATGCATGGCGAGCGCCGAAGCGAGCACGCCGGAATGGGTGTAGGGGATGTTTAGGGTCTCCAGTAGGCCCTGAATGCAGCCATCCTCGCCCCAGCGGCCATGCAGCGCGTTAAAACACACATCTGGCGCCACTTCGGCGAGGCGGACGGCCACGTCGCGTCCCACATCAATCTTTGTGACCCGGTAGCCCTCGCCTTCGACCGCCTCCGCGCAAGCCGCGCCGGAATTCAACGAAACTTCGCGCTCAGCCGACAGGCCGCCCATCAACACGGCAACGTGCTTTTGTTTGTCAGTCATCTGAAGGCCCCCGCCTTTAGGTGGTCGTGCCGAAACCGGCCGGAAATCACCGGACAAACCGATTCATCCAGCCAAATCATCTCACTCGATGGTTACTGGCTTACCTGTATTCGCGGGGAATGACACGACAGAGTGGAATAAATTCGGCAGACGGCAATCAGGCGGGAATCCCGAGCCGCTTGATCTCCCATTCGAGCTCGACACCGCTCGTTTCCTTCACCCGCGCCCGTACGGTCTCGCCAAGCTTCTCGATGTCGGCGGCGGTGGCTTCGCCCTCATTGATGAAGAAATTGCAGTGCAACTCCGACACTTTCGCATCACCGATCTTGAGCCCCCGGCATCCGGCGGCGTCGATAAGCTGCCAGGACTTCTTGCCCGGCGGATTCTTGAAGGTCGAGCCACCGGTCCGGCTCTTGATGGGCTGCACTTCCTCGCGATAGGCGGCGATGTCGTCCATCTCGGCGAGAATTTTGGCCGGGTCGCCGGGTGCGCCTTGGAACAGCGCCTCGGTGAAGATGAAATCGGCGGGCGCGCCGCAATGGCGATAGGCGTAGTGGAAGTCAGCCACGGACAGCACATGCACATTGCCCTGACGATCGACGGCACGGGTTTCAGCCAGCAACTCGCAGGTCTCGCTGCCATGGGCGCCACCATTCATGCGCAACGCCCCGCCAACGCATCCAGGAATGCCACGATAGAAAGACAGGCCCGCAATGCCAGCATCGGCGGCGGCGTGTGCCAGTATCGTGTCGGGAACGGCGGTGCCTGTGCGAAGCCGCGAACCCTCTTCGATTTTGATTTCACCGAAGCCACGGCCCAAGCGGATGACCACGCCCTCAATGCCGCCGTCGCGCACCAATAGGTTCGAGCCAAGCCCGACCATGGTGATCGGGATATCGACGGGAAGCCCCTTCATGAAATATGCGAGATCGGCTTCGTCGGCCGGCACGTAGAGCACCTCGGCCGGACCGCCGACCCTGAACCAGGTGTAATTCGAAAGCAGCGCTTCCGCCGTGAGCCGCCCGCGCAAGTCCGGCAGGCTGGCCGTCAGCTTCGCCAGAAGCTCCGCACCGTTCACGCGGAGTCCTCGCGCTGCTCGAGCCGGCCAGGAAGCGCGTTGATCCATTCGGTGATGGTGCCGGCGCCAAGACCAACTACGAGGTCACCCGACTTAGCAATCGAAGCGATGGTCGCGGTCAGCTCCTCCTCGTTGTCGACGGTCAAGACTTGAGGATGACCGTGGCGGCGCAAGCCAGCGGCCAGCTCGTCGCGGTCGATGCCGGGGATCGGCACTTCGCCTGCCGAATAGACTGGCGTCACCACCACAATGTCGGCATCGTCGAGACAAGCAGAAAAGTCGTTGAACAAGGATTGCAGACGCGAATAGCGATGCGGCTGCATCACCGCGATGATGCGCCCGTTACCGGCCATACTGGCGCCACGCAACACGGCGGCGATCTCGACGGGATGATGCGCGTAGTCGTCATAGACGGCGACGCCGTGCCATTCACCGACACGGGTGAAACGCCGCTTCACGCCGGAGAAGGCAGCGAGGGTCGAGAAGATCACCTCATCGCTGACCCCTGCTTCCGTTGCCACGGCAAGCGCGGCGAGCGCGTTCAACGCGTTGTAGTGCCCGAGCGCCGGCAGCGTGATGTCGTTGAGATGGCGCGCGCCGCCCTGGACAGCCGGTCCAAGTTCAGCATCGAATGTGATGCTGTTGTGATCGGGGCGGACGTTGGAGAGCCGGATGTCGGCGTCGCGCGCCACGCCATAAGTGAGCGTGCGGCGTCCATTGGCCGTGCCACCAAGCTTCGCCAGAAGTTCGCGCACCACGGGATGATCAATGCAGGCGACAGCCACGCCGTAAAACGGAATCGCCTCGATGAATTGCTGGAAGGCCTGGTGCAGAACCTCTTCCGACTCCCAATAGTCCATGTGCTCGGGGTCGATATTGGTGACCACGCCGATCTGGCTCGGGAGCTTCAGGAAGGTCCCGTCGGACTCATCGGCCTCAACCACCATCCATTCGCCTTTGCCGATCCTGGCATTGGTGCCCCAGGCATTGATGATGCCGCCGGTAATGACGGTCGGGTCGAGCCCGCCGCCCGTGAGCAGGTCGGCGATGAGCGAAGTCGTCGTCGTTTTGCCGTGCGTACCGGTGACAGACACGGTGGCACAGGGGCGCATCAACTCAGCCAACATCTCGGCACGGCGAATGATCGGGATGCCGCGTTCCTTGGCCGCTTCGAACTCGGGATTGCCCACCTTCACGGCGCTCGAAATCACCAGATAGGTGGCATCCTTGACGTTGACAGGATCGTGGCCGATGAGACAAACGATGCCATGAGCACGAAGCCGTGTGAGATTGGCGCTCTCTTTCAGATCGCTACCTTGCACGCGATGGCCGCGCGTATGCATCACCTCGGCGATGGCGCTCATACCGATGCCGCCAATGCCCACGATGTGGAACAGGTCGGTCTTTTCTGGCGGGGGCAAATGCATGTCGCGCGCCTACTCTTCGGGTCCCGCCAGCTCCTCGACGAGATTGGCAAGCTTCTTCACCGAGTCGATATTGGCCAGCGCCTTGGACTTCGCCGCCGCCTCGGCCAGGACATCAGGTGCGCCGAGCAATTCTTCAAGCTCCTGCGACAGACGCTCCGGCGTGAGGTCCGCCTGAGGAATGCACCAACCGCCACCGCCCTCTTCCAACCGCTTCGCATTTTCAAGCTGATCGTTGTCAAGCGCATGGGGGAGCGGCACCAGAAGACCGGGACGGCCGATCGCCGTCAGCTCCGCTACTGTCGAGGCACCCGCACGGGAGATAACGAGATGAGAGTTGGCGATACGCTCCGGCAGATCGTTAAAGAAGGTCGCCAAATGAGCGACGATGTTCGCCTCCTTATAGGCCTCGCGAACCTCGACGAGATCTTCCGGACGCACCTGCTGCACCACGGTGAGGCGCCAACGGAACGGTGACGACATCATCTCTAGCGCCGGCGGCAGAAGCTCGGAGAAGAAACGCGCGCCCTGGCTTCCACCGAACACGAGAAGAAGCAAACGCCCGGCAGCCTCCGGCGGCTTGTAGTCCACGCTGCGATAAGCGAGCACGTTGTCGCGCACGGGATTGCCCGTGAGCCGCGCGTTCGACTCCGCACTCCGGCGGAGAAGCTTCGTCGGCAAGAAGGACAGCGCGACGCCGTCGGCGAAGCGCGACAATAGACGATTGGCACGGCCCATCACCGCGTTCTGCTCGTGGATCATTGTTGGGATGCCGAGCGACCGCGCGGCCATGATCGGCGGAATGGTGGGATAGCCGCCGAAACCGACGACCGCGGCTGGTTGCACCATCTCAAGCAGCCGGCGCGCCCGAAGGAAGCCTGAGCCTAAGCGCCCAAGCGTCTTGGCCACGGCAACCGGCGAGCGGCTGGTGAAGGTGGCCGAGGGAACCCGGTACACCGCGCGGGCCGGGAAATCAGCGGCGTATTTCTCGGCGCGCTCGTCCGTCGCCAGCTCGACCGCAAAACCACGGCGCGCGAGCTCCTGAGCCAAAGCCGCGGCTGGAAAGAGATGTCCGCCTGTACCCCCGGCGGCGAGTAGAATAGTGCGAGTCACGCCGTCTGCCCCTTTGCGCTCGTGTTTTTCGTCTCGTGGCCGGCCTCAGCCGGTATTTTTCGCCGTCCCGCCGTCGGCCGCTTGCGGGTGAGCCCTAAGGCAAAGCCCATGATCAGCGCCATGGCAAGCAATGATGACCCACCATAAGAGATGAATGGCAGGGTCATGCCCTTTGCCGGGAGAAGACCCACATTCACAGACATATTAATCAAGGTCTGCAAACCAAACAGCATCATGAGCCCCGCAACTGCGTGCCGGATGAACCCGTTAGACTCTTGGGAGGCTTTGGACAAGCCACGCAGCACGATGAAGGCAAATAAGGTCAATAAAATCAGGCACGCGATCAGACCATACTCCTCCGCGGCCACAGCAAAAATGAAGTCTGTATGGGAATCCGGAAGGACATCCTTCACCGTCCCCTCGCCCGGACCCCGGCCAAACCAGCCGCCATGGAGAAAAGAGTCGATCGACCGGTCGGCCTGATAGGTGTCGCCAGACGCCGGATCGAGAAAGCGGTCGATCCGCGAGGTCACATGGGGCACCAGGAAATAGGCGATCACCACCCCGGCCAAGCCGACCGCACCCAGCACCAGAATCCAGAAGAGACTGATGCCCGCCATATAGAACAGCGCGCACCAGACCAACGTGACGAGGAGCGTCTGACCGAAGTCGGGCTGAAGCACGAGCAACAGCGCGAAAATCCCATAGAGAAAAATGGCAAGCTCAAGACCCGGCACGTCCTTGCGCTTCTGGCTTTCGTTGAACAGCCAGGCGGTGAGCACGATGAAGGCCGGCTTCACGAACTCTGAGGGCTGTAGCGAGAAGGCGCCCACTTGCAGCCAGCGCTTGGCGCCTTTGATCTCCGGTCCCAAGAACAGGATGAGGATCATCAAGCCGATGCCAATCACGAAGACGATGAGCGCTGTCCGCCGGATCTGCTTCGGCGTCAGCGTGGAGACGGTGAACATGATGATCAGCGCAGGCAAGAGCAGCAACGCGTGACGACGCACGAAATAGAACGGCTCAAGATCGAAGCGCTCGGCGATCGGCGGGCTGGCGGCAAGGGACAACATGAGCCCGGTGGCCATCAGCAGCAGCAGGGCGAAGAACATCAAGCGGTCGACGGTGAACCACCAATCGGACAACACGCTTCGGTCGGCGCGGGTAATCCTCATACGGCCCTGCCCTGCCCGCCGACGCTTGTCGCGCCATCGAGCCTCATGACGAGTTTCCGAAAGGCATCGCCACGCAGAGCGAAATTGGCGAACTGATCGTAAGACGCGCAAGCTGGCGATAGAAGCACGACGGGCTCAGGAGTTCCCGACCGGCTCGCGTCTTCTGCAGCTTGCGCCACCGCACGCTCCAACGTCTCGCAAACGACGTGGTCGACATCGCCGCCAAGCTGGGCTGCGAAATCGTCCGCCGCCTCGCCGATCAGATAGGCACGCGCGATTTTGGTGAAGAATGGCTCCAGCCCGCTGAGCCCGCCGTCTTTCGCTTTGCCGCCAAGGATCCAGTAAATATCGTCGAAGCTCGCCAAAGCTTTGCCCGCCGCATCGGCATTGGTCGCTTTGGAGTCATTGACGAACAACACCGCGCCAGCCTTCGCCACCTGCTCCATGCAATGGGCAAGCCCAGCGAAACTCTTGAGACCTCTCTGGATGGCGTCCGCATCCACGCCTTGGCTGCGGACAAGTGCGTAAGCCACAGCAGCGTTCTGCCAGTTATGCGCGCCACGAAGCGAGGCGATGCCGTCCAACGTGGCGCGTCCAATTTCCTGGCCGCCTTCCGTCTCGACGAGCACCGCGTCCTTCGCCCATACGCCGGTCTGAACGGCATCCCCAACGGCAATGCGCTTCACCGCGCAGGGGCCATGCAAAGTCTCGGCGATGGCGCGGCACGGCGCATCGTCAACACCGATGACCGCAGTCGCGTCGCTATCGAGTTGCGCGAAGACTTGCGCCTTGATGCGCGCATAGTTCTCAAGCGTGTCGTGACGATCGAGATGGTCCGGCGTGATGTTGAGAAGCGCCGCCGCGTCGGGCTTCAGCGTTGGTGTGAGATCGATCTGAAACGACGACAGCTCCAGTACATAAGTCAGATTGTCGGCGAACGGTTCGAGATCGAGCACCGCCTTACCGATATTGCCGCCAAATGCGACGCGCTTGCCCGCCGCACTCAGAAGATGGGCGGTTAGCGCGGTCGTCGTGGACTTACCATTGGTGCCGGTGATGACGATGACTTTGCCTTTCGCGTCGGCTCTCGCACGTTCGCGGAAGAACAGTTCGATATCGCCGATCACCTCGATCCCGGCAGCGCGCGCTTTGCGAACGCTCCAATGTGGCTCGCGATGGGTCAAGGGGATGCCGGGCGCAAGCACGAGCGCAGCAAAGCTCATGAAGTCAGCGGAGTTGAGATCGTCCACGGTCAGACCGGCGGCCTTGGCTTCGTCGCGCGCCGCGGCCTTGTCGTCCCAAACGACCACATGCGCGCCGCCGCTTTGAAGCGCGCGCGCCGTCGCGAGGCCGCTAAGCCCCAAGCCGACGACCGCAATTTCGCGGCCGGCGAAGATCATCACGGGAATCATGATGACAAGGAACTTAGCGCAATTTCAGGGTGGCGAGGCCGGCAAGAGCAAGCACCACGGCAATAATCCAGAAACGGATCACCACGGTCGATTCTGGCCACCCCTTCTGTTCGAAATGGTGGTGCAGCGGCGCCATGCGGAACACTCGCTTGCCAAACATCTTGTAAGACGCGACCTGGACGATCACCGAAGCGGCCTCAAGCACGAAAAGGCCGCCGACGATGGCGAGCACCAGTTCATGCTTGGTGGCGACGGCGATTGTGCCGAGGGCGCCACCGAGGGCCAGCGAGCCCGTGTCACCCATGAAGATGAGCGCGGGTGGCGCGTTGAACCACAGGAAACCAAGCCCTGCGCCAACCAGCGCGCCGCACACCACGGCGAGTTCGCCAGTGCCAGGCACGAAATGGAGCTGCAGATAGTCGGCGAACAGCACGTTGCCGACGAGATAGCAGATGAAGCCAAAGGTAGCGGCGGCGATCATCACCGGCACGATCGCCAAGCCGTCTAGACCGTCGGTGAGATTCACCGCATTGCCGGCGCCGACGATGATGAAAGTGCCGAGCGGAATGAAGAACCACGGGCCAAGTTGAATCGTAAAGTCTTTGAAAAACGGGATGGCCAACGACGTGGACAACGGTTCCGTCCCAATCCAAACGATGGTGCTGGTCGCGATCAGCGCGGCGGCCATCTCGATGACGAGCTTAATGCGCCCAGGAAAGCCATCGGCCGATTGCAGCGTGACCTTGAGATAGTCGTCATAGAGTCCGACTGCGCCATAGACGAGCGTCAACAGCAGCACGATCCAAACATAAGGATTGGCCAAATTTCCCCAGAGCAGCACAGAAGCCGTGACGCCTGAGAGGATCATCAGCCCGCCCATGGTGGGCGTGCCCACCTTTTCTACGATGTGACGTTGCGGCCCATCTTTGCGGATCGGCTGGCCTTTGCCCTGACGGACGCGCAAGGACCGGATCACCCGGGGCCCAAACAGAAACACAAACAGCAACGCCGTGATCACGGCCCCGCCGGTGCGGAACGTGATGTAGCGGAAGATATTGAGGGCCGCGATATCGGGCGCCTGCTCGGCCAACCAATAGAACATCGCCCTCTCCCCCTCTGCGGCCCTAGGCCGACATGTTTTCCGTCTCGAAGCGACGCTTCAGCGCCTCCACGAGCGGGGCCATACGGCTACCTAGAGACCCCTTGACCATAATAACGTCTCCAGGCCCGACCGCTTCGATCAGTCTGGGCTCTAGCGCCTCGGCCGTCTTGGCATAGGCGCCTTGGCGGCTCACGGGCAAAGCCTCGTAGAGCGAACCCATAAGCTCGCCGCAGGCAAAGACAACATCTACACCGGCTGCGTCAACGGCCTCGGCGAGCTCGCGATGCAGTTGCGGGCCCTCCGAACCGAGTTCCAGCATGTCGCCAAGCACCGCTACGCGCCGTTTATACGCGTTGCGCGGGGTGAGCCCCAACGTGACGAGCGACGCCCGCATGGAGGCTGGATTGGCATTATAGGACTCATCCACCAGGGCGATCCGGCCGTCTGGGCCCTCGATGATGAGGCGTTCGCCCCGTCCGGCCTGGGCGTGAAGGCTGCCCAGAGCCTCCGCTGCGAGCCCAAGATCGGCCCCGGCCAATTTCGCTGCGGCCAGCACGGCAAGGGAATTCTGCACGAGATGGAGCCCTGGCGCCCCGTAACGATACTCAACGATCTCACCAAGAATGTCGGCTTTGACCTTGGAGCCATCAGGAGCCAATTCAACCGAGAGCAGCCGGGCTTCGGCGCCCTCAGTCTCGCCAAAGCCAACGACCTTGGCGCCATGGTCACGCGCTTGAGCTGCGAGCCGCTCATAATAGGGACTGTCGCGGTTGACGATCGCCGTGCCGCCCGGCGCAAGCCCGTTAAAAATCTCCGCCTTAGCGTCGGCAATGGCCTCGACGGACCCGAAATAGCCAAGATGCACCGGCGCAACCATGGTGATGATGGCGATGTGCGGCCGGACCAGACGCGTCAGGACATCGATCTCGCCGGCGTGGTTCATGCCGATTTCAAATACGCCGAACTTCACCGACTTCGGTGTGTTGGCGAGCGTCAGCGGCACACCCCAATGATTGTTGTAGGACTTCGAGGAGGCATGCACCGCGCCGCTCGGCGCTAACGCAACCCAGAGCGCCTCCTTGGTGCCTGTCTTACCCACACTGCCGGTGACACCAATGACGACGGCGCGTTCCATCCGCGCGCGGCTCGCCCGCCCAAGGTCGTTGAGCGCGGCGAAGGTATCGGCGACGCGCAACAGTCTCTCTTCGTCACCGAACGGGAAAGTCTCCTCGACAACGGCACAGCCAACGCCGGCCTCAAGCGCTGAAGCGACATAGCCATGGCCATCGCGGTTCGGCCCGCGAATGGCAATGAAG
>DAOVDX010000177.1 GCA_030669345.1 Methyloceanibacter sp.
TTCAGGCTCCTTGCCGACAAGATTGGCCAGCGCCTTAAAGCGCCTCTCGACCCGCTCGCCTTCGAGGTTGGAATAGGGGTCGGGCAACGTCCAGATGAGGCGGTTGCCGTCATAGCTGAGCGGTGTATTGGGCAGCACGCCGGGCTTCGCGGCCGAAACCATGTGGGCGACCCGGAAGGCGGAACCCAAGATGCGCGCCCGCTTCAACGTGTCCTTATCGACAAGCTCCACGAGCTTCTGACTGAGCTGGTCTTTGATGAGCCCCTCATTGCGGTAATAGGCCGTGAGCGCGAGGAAAGCCCGGCCTGCATGGTCGATGCCCACAAAGTCGCCATGAGCCATGAGGTTCAGGCTCTGGGCGCCACGATAGTCAGGATGAGCGCGCCAGCCGATATCCGACAGCAGGCAAGCCGCATGGCGCAATCGTTTCTGCTCGGGCGTCTCCTCCGGACCTGGTGCACTGAACAAAGCGTCGGTCCACTCGCAAAGCTCGTGCGCATTTTTAAGCGAGCGTGAGCGTTGCTTCGCCAGATTGGCGCAAGCTTCGAGCAGCGGGTCCTTGTCCCTCTCCTCATCGCTCAACAGGCTGTAGAGCAGGCCTTCCCTTATGCCGAGAACCGACATCACGATGGAGCGCGGCTTCATCTGCTTGATCAGACGTTCAAGCACGAGCGCCCCGTAAGGCACGGTCTCTCGTCTTGAGCGCGAAATATCACGTATCCCGGCGAGCGAGCTTTGCGATTGATGATCAAGCAAGGATGCGAACTTCAACGCCTCCTCGCCATTCATCCGGTAGTTATGCATCAAGCTCAAAGGATAATTGGTCTGGGCCATATGCAGACGAGCGATCGCCCGCCATGTACCGCCGACGGCATAGAAGTCCCGCCCCTTACCCTTATCCAGCCATTTCACTTTGGCGAATTCGGCGTCGACAATCTCCCGCGCCTTTTTGAGATCGCCACCGGACTCATCGATCAGCCGCAATCCGCCAAGCGGAAGGGTGATGGCACGGGACAGCTGACCGTCGCGCACATCAATAAGCTCAAGACTGCCGCCTCCGAGATCACCGACGAAACCGTCAGCCCCGTAGATACCGGCGATGATGCCGAGCGCGGCGAGCTCCGCCTCCATGGTGCCAGACAGCACATTGACCTTCCGGCCGAGAACGCGCTCGGCCTTAGCGATGAACTCAGGACCATTTTTGGCTTCGCGTGCCGCCGCCGTGGCGATGACTTCCACGCGCGTGACCTCAAGCTGGTCGATCAGCGCCCGAAACCTGCGGAGCGCACGAAGCGCCCGCGACATGCCATCGGGAGAAAGATTGCCGGACGTGGCGACGGAGCGCCCCAGCCCGCACAGCACCTTCTCGTTGAACACGGGTGCGGGCGCCCGGCAGGCATCGTCATAGACGATAAGCCGTACCGAGTTTGAGCCTATATCGACGACTGCAACTGGGGCTCGATCGTCGCTGGCAGACATCGCGTGCTTGAACCTAATCGGTTTCCACCAAGCGCGCGAAGCGTGGCGGCATGTTCCCGGTGAGGGATGTACCGCGGCCTGACAAGCTTGGATTGGTCATGAAATAGTTCTGAATGCTGAACGGCTCCTGCCCCTCTTCGGGCTTAAGACGCTCCGAGGTGCCGTCGGGAAGCAATCGCCAGCTCTGGAGGTTGTCCTTGAGATTGCCCACCATGATCTGGTCGAGGATCTGCTCGTGCACGGTCGGATTCTTGATCGGCGTCATGGCTTCCATACGGCGGTCCAGGTTACGCGGCATCATATCGGCGGAGCTGATATAGACAACCGCCTTGCGATGCGGAAGCCCATGACCGGCCCCGAAGCAATAGATGCGCGAGTGCTCAAGGAAGCGCCCCACGATGCTCTTCACGTGGATGTTCTCCGAAAGCCCGGGCACACCTGGGCGCAGGCAACAAATCCCACGCACCACGAGGTCGATCTCCACGTTCGCCTGGCTGGCTTCGTAAAGCGCGTCGATGATCTCTGGGTCCACCAACGAATTCATCTTCATCCAGACCGCCGCCGGTCGTCCGGCCTTGACGTGATACATCTCCTCGCGAATATGATCGAGGATGCGCGCCTTGATGCCCCCCGGCGACACGGACATGACCTCTAGCTCGGCCGGCTCGGCGTAACCCGTGACGTAATTGAAGATGCGCGAAAGGTCGTTGCCGATAACGCGATCAGCGGTGAAGAACGACAGATCGGTATAAATCTTCGCCGTCACCGCATGATAGTTGCCGGTGCCTACATGGCAATAGGTGGCGAGCTCGCCGCGCTCTCGCCGCACGATGAGGCTGAGCTTCGCGTGGGTCTTCATCTCGATGAAGCCGTAGACCACCTGAACGCCCGCACTTTCGAGATCGCGGGCCCATTTGATGTTGGCCTCTTCATCGAAGCGCGCTTTTAGCTCGACCACGGCAGTGACCGACTTGCCGGCTTCCGCCGCGTCCTTCAACGCTTCGATGATCGGTGAGTTCTTACCGGTGCGATACAGCGTCCATTTAATCGCCACCACGTCGGGGTCCGCCGCCGCTTGCTTCAAGAATTGAAGCACGACATCGAAAGACTCATACGGGTGGTGGACGACGATGTCCTTCTTGGCAATCGCCGCGAAGCAATCGCCGTGATGCTCGCGGATACGCTCTGGAAAGCGACTAACGAAAGGCTCGAATTTGAGGTCGGCGCGGTCGCTGACGATGAGCTGGCTAATGTCGGTGAGCCCGATCAGGCCCTTCTGCACAAAACTCTCGCGCTCCGACACCTTGAGCTCCTGCATGACAAAGCGCTGGAGCCTGGAGGGCATGGTCGCATCCATCTCAAGCCGGATGACCGAGCCGCGCTTGCGCCGCTTCAACGCCGACTCGAACAACCGCACCAAGTCTTCGGACTCTTCCTGGACCTCGATGTCGCTGTCGCGCACCACCCGGAACGAACCTTGGCTCCGCACCCGATAACCTGGGAACAGCCGCGGCACAAAAATGCCGACCACCGTCTCAAGCCGGATGAAGCGAATGGGCTCCTTCGAGCCGTCCTCGCTTGGCAGGCGGATGAAGCGGTCGAGCTGCTGCGGGATCGGCAGCAGAGCATGCATGGTGCGAAGCGAGCCCTCACGCACCAGCTCAAGCCCGAGGGTGATTCCGAAATTCGGGATGAATGGGAATGGATGAGCCGGGTCGACGGCGATCGGCGTCAGAATGGGGAAAATGTGATCGAGGAAGTGCTTCTCGAGCCAAGACCGCTCTTCTTCGGTGAGCTGATCGGCATGGAGCACATGGATGCCGTCCTCCCCGAGGAGCGCCTCGATCGTGACCCAGTTCTCCTGCTGCCCGGCGGTCAGTTCACCGACAAA
>DAOVDX010000087.1 GCA_030669345.1 Methyloceanibacter sp.
GCCAGAATTTCGCTAAGTGCCTCGCGGGCTTTTTCAGGTGCTGTGGTTTCGGCCATGAAACGATCTCCTTCGGCTAGCCGGGCTTAATTGGTGACGTCGCGCCAAGACGCGGGAACGCACGACTCAAATTTGCGCCAATAATGGTGCCAACGCAGAGCTAAGGCCCCGCCAAATCGGGAGTTGTCCACATCCCGAGGCACATATTTCAGAGCGTAAAATGCTCTTCGGGGGCGAGCCCAGCCACGGTTTGGCGGAGCCATCGATGCCCTGGGTCGTGATCGAAGCTCGCATGCCAGAGCAGGGAGATGGTGAAGCTCGGTATATCGATTGGAACGGGGCTCGTGACGAGCCCGAAGGCTTCGGAGAAATATCGCGCCAGCCGGGACGGCATCGTCGTGATGACGCGGGCGCGACGCACCACGAACGGCACGGCGAGAAAGCCCGGTGTCGTCATCACGATGCTCCGCTTGAGTTTGCTCTTGGCTAGGGCCTCATCCACGGCGCCACGGGCATCGTCGGCAAGGCTCGTCAGCACATGCGGCCAGCGCAAATAATCTTGGAGTGAGATTGGCGGCGTGAGGTCGAGCTGCTCGGGACTGAACAGGCAAAGAAAACTGTCGGTGTGGAGTTGGCGGCGCTTGTGGTGAGTTTGGCCTTGATTAAACACACCAATTCCGAGATCGAGCGTGCCGGTATCGAGCTCTTCCAAGATGCTCATGCGATTGGTGGAGCGAAGTCGTAACGACACACCGGGTGCCGAGGCCTGGAGGCGCTCTATCAGGCGGGGGATGACGGCGACCTCGATGGAGTCGGCAAGCCCGATCTTGAACACCCGGTCGGCGGTTGCCGGCTCGAACGCCTCGCTCTGAAGAACCGTCGATTGAATCTGCGCCAGCGTCAGCCGCACGGGGTCGGCAAGGGCCATCGCGCGAGGTGTCGGGCGCATGCCCTCGGCGCTGCGGGTCAAGAGTTCGTCGCCGAACAATGTTCTGAGACGGGCCAGGCTATGGCTCATGGCCGACTGGCCGAGGCCGACGCGAGTGGCGGCGCGTGTGACACTCCGCTCTGTCAGCAGCGCGTCTAACGCCACGAGGAGATTGAGGTCCAGCCGACTAAGATTAGCATGATCGATACTCATCATCGATTCTATCGATTGGATTAATGCTACTTGAGACCCCATGATGATGGCAACAGCAAAGGAACCCGGGTTTCGGAATACCTAGGGTGACTAAGGCTGAACAAGCGGGGCGAGAGATTAGGATTGCCATCATCGGCAACGGGCGCGTCGGCGAACCTCTAGGGACGGCCCTTTGCGCCAAGGGTCACCGCCTCATCTGTGGCCTTTCCACGAACCATGATTGTTTCATGCCGCAAGCCTCAGGCGCTGCGGCCGTAACTGCCCCCTGGACGGACCAGCCGCCACGGGATGCCGTCTGACGCGTTGAGACGACCCAAGGTAGACGTAGTGACTTGCGGGCTTTGGCTGCCACTCCGAAGCCCCAGTACTGAGTAAAAGACGAATAACGACGAGACCCAGGAGATGCCGGACTTATCGATCAACCTCGCCCGGTGAAAATCGCTCCCTAGCGGCGTTTTTGTGCGAGGCCCCGGCCGTCCTTCTGCTCCGCGAGCCAGAAGGGCGGCCGGACATTCCGGAAGGCCAGTTCGGGCCTGATCGGCGGTAACTGTTTGTTATGGTTAACGCGCCGGCCATTAAATTGCCACGAAACGGTTGAAAATCATGGTGTTTCCGGAGAGCGAGGGCTTGCCGGGTATTAACTATGTCGATGTAAATCGTCAGCCCTCTGGGGCCGGGGGGAGGAAGCTGATGACATGCGTATTGTCACGACCCTAGCGCTCGCCTCCATTGGCGTTCTTGCACTTGTGCTGCCCTGTGCCGCGCAATCGGGAACGGCTTCCGAGGGGCCTAAAGCCGGCTTCATGGGCAACTCCGTGTCCAAGCAGGCCGCGCCCCGGCGCTTGGCGCCGCCGGAAGCGCCAGCTCCTAATTCGATCCAAGAGGACAAGTCGGCGCGCGAGGACGTACAGCCCACTTCGCCCCAGCCAACTGTCGCCACGCCTCAGCAGATGGCACCTCAGCAGGCAGCGCCTCGGCGAGTCGCGCCTCAACCAATCGTGCCGCAACAGGCTTATGTGAGGCCCACCTTCGGGTCCCCGGCTCCGCCCACGATTCCTGCAAAGCAATCAGCCTTCTCCTCGCCCGAACGGTTGCTCGATTGGGTCTCCAACTATCGCAAGCATCCCGATCTATGGAACGTGCCCCCGGCTGTCCACGCCATGCTCGATTACGGCCTCTTCGGTGACGAAGAGAAGCAGTGGTTCTGCATTGGCTTCATCGCCGGCATTCTCGGTACCAATCCGAAAGACGGCCCGGCGCTGATCACCAAGATGTTCCCCATGCCCCCCAAAGAGCAGGAGGTTCTCATCAGGGCCATCGTCTATTCGGGGCGCCCCGACTGGCGGGACCTTCTTGAAAGGAATTCAGAGCGCATGCCGCTTCGACGCCCGCTCATCGACGACTTCCTCAATGGCAAACGCCCCGCCTTGATGGATCTGCCGTTGCCTCAAGGCGGCTCGGCCGGCATTTATGCGCTTTGGGGCTACTACGTTGCCACAGGCCAGCACAAGCCGGTCATGCGCATCATCGAAGCGCTGCAATGGTCCAAGAACGACGAGGACTCAAACTTCTCGTTCAGCAAGATTTTTAAAGGCTGGGGGACCGACCCGAGCGCCGTGGACAAGATTACCACCGGCGGCACCGCCAAATGGACGCTGGCCTCCTATGCGGAGCGCGATCGCCACCTGATCAGCCTTTATCGTTCCGAGTATTCCCAGCAGCCGCCCGAGATCGCCAAGCCGTTGAAGGAAGTGATCGAGGCAGCCGAACTCTTCGAAGCGGAGAAGATTCGCAAGGATCAGTTCGGCGCAATCGAGGACGCGCAGAAGAGAAAGATGTCGGCGGACGCTGGCATGTCAAAGGGCATGACCGCGAGCAATCTCGCCATCGCCACTGGCTGCGTCGCGGCGACCGCGGGTGGCCCAGCGCAGATCGCAAATACGTGCGTGATTGGCGGGGCGCTCTTTAGAGGCGCGACCAAGCTCGCTCACGAAGCGGATTAGAGAACCTTGTTGCGCGCTCTGATGCCCCGCTCGATCGCGGTGGTGGTCAGCCTGTCGAGCTCCAGGGTATCGCTCAGCAATTCAAGAAAACGCGTTTCCTCGGGCCGCACGTCCAGATCGGCCGCTGCGACTTCCAGCGCCACGGCGTATCCTGTCTCGCGGAGTGTCTCCGGCAGCACGCTACGGATAAGCTTCAGTACCTGCTGAAGACCGTTGTCTTGGCTCAGGATCTCGCCGCAGTTTTGGGTCGTCTGGACCAGCTTCTCCGGGTCATAGTCGTCGAAGATCGGCAGGTGCGAGACGATCTCGCCAATGCGGGCGAATTCGGCGTCCGTAATGGCGCGATCCACGGCCGAGATGGTGACCATCGTGTAGATCAGTACATCGTGATGATCCAAGGGTTCGGTCATGAGCGCGTCACCTCTCTAATCGCCGTATGGTCTTAAAGCGGCGCGACGGTAGGAAATTGCAGGTTTCTGGGCAAGTACCGAGTTTTAGAGGCGCGGAAAGACTGGCGTCGTCAGGGAAACTGTGAAATTTGTCGGCCCAGATTTCCCGCAAACCATTAAAGCTCCGTCCCAACCATGGCCAGCCCAACTCGCGCCGTTGAAGTTAGTTCCGAACTCCTCGCCCACGCCCATGTCAGCAAGGCGTGGCCCTTCGAGGAGGCGCGCAAAGTCCTGAGCCGCATGAAGCGGATCCCGGAGCCTACCGGCCCCATCATCTTCGAGACGGGCTATGGGCCTTCGGGGCTCCCGCATATCGGCACCTTCGGCGAGGTCGCCCGCACCACCATGGTGCGTCATGCCTTCCGCGTTCTCACCGAGGACAAGGTGCCGACGAGGTTGCTTTGCTTCTCCGACGACATGGATGGTTTACGCAAAGTGCCCGACAACGTCCCCAACAAGGACTTGTTGATGGAGCATCTCGACAAGCCGCTGACGCAAGTGCCCGACCCGTTCGGCGAGTATGGAAGTTTCGGCCACCACAACAATGCGCGGCTTCGGGCATTCCTCGATCGGTTTGGCTTTGACTACGAATTTCTGTCGGCGACCGAGTGCTACACGAGCGGCCGCTTCGACACAGCGCTGCTCAACGTGCTTGAGCATTTCGATGCGATCCGCGATGTGATCTTACCGACGTTGGGGCCGGAACGCCGCGCGACTTACAGTCCGTTCCTGCCGATCTCGCCGACGACCGGCAAGGTGCTGCAGGTTCCCATCGTCGACCGCGATCTTGCCTCCGGCACCATCGTCTACATGGACCCCGATACGGAGAAGCTCACACAGGTTCCCGTCACGGGCGGACATTGCAAGCTGCAGTGGAAGGCGGACTGGGCCATGCGCTGGTCGGCGCTGGGCGTCGACTATGAGATGGCGGGCAAGGACCTGATCGACTCGGTCCGCCTGTCTGGCAAGATCTGCCGCATTCTCGGCAGGCAGCAGCCGGAAGGCTTCAACTACGAACTGTTTCTCGACGAGAATGGCGAGAAGATTTCCAAGTCGCGTGGCAATGGGCTCACCATCGATGAGTGGCTTTCTTATGCCTCGCCCGAGAGCCTGTCGCTCTACATGTATCAGAGCCCACGAAAGGCGAAGCGTCTCTATTTCGACGTTATCCCGCGCGCGGTCGACGAGTATGTCGGTCATCTCGCCGCCTATCCGAAGGAGGAGCAGGCGGTAAAGCTGATGAACGCGGTGTGGCACGTTCATGAGGGAGCGCCGCCTGAGGCTGAAATCCCCATCAGCTTTGCTTTGCTGTTGAACCTCGCCTCTGCCTCCAACTCGGAGGACCGAGAGGTCTTGTGGGGTTTCATCCGCCGCTATTGCCCGGGTGCGACGCCGGAAGAACATCCGCTGCTCGATGAACTGGTTGGCTACGCCATCCGCTACTTCCACGACGTGGTGAAGCCCGCGAAGCAATACCGCGCGCCGACCGACAAGGAGCGTACGGCGCTGGCTGATCTCGACACGCGGCTGGGGAGCTTGCCGGAGAAGGTCCTCGCCGAGGAAATTCAGGCCGAGGTCTATGCCGTTGGCAAGGAGCACGCGTTCGAGCCGTTGCGCGGCTGGTTCCAGGCTCTTTACCAAGTGCTGCTCGGCCAGACGCAAGGCCCGCGCTTCGGCTCCTTTGTCGAGCTTTACGGTATCCCCGAGACCCGCGCGCTGATTAAACAAGCGCTCAAGTAGCGAAGCGGTAGCGCATCTATAGAGCGCTCAGCTAACCTCCGGCCCAATCAGCGCCAAATGCCGATGCGCTTCTTGCGTGCGGCGGCGGCTGCGTCGGCAAGCGCCTGTTCGCTCAGTGCCTTCGGTTCGGCCCAGCCTTGGGCCACCATCCAGGTAGAGAGATCGCTGCCGCCCACGGTGCAACGCGCCGTGAGGGCGGTCTGCTTGCCTGATTTGGGCACCTGACAGGTGACGGCGCGTCCGTGGATCAGCCGCATCAACGCCACACGCGCTCGTGCTCCGCAGGCCCAGGCCTTGCCACTTTCGTCTTTGCATTGCGCGGTTGCCTTCCGCGCGGCGATGCCGCCGAGCGTGACGACGGTGCCGCCTGCCTCGATCGTTCCGCCGTCGCGCACCACCACCCGGTAGAAGAGCTTGGATTTGAGTGAGGGGTCGATGGTCAGTTTGTCTACCGATAGGGTCACGATCTGCTCGCCCTTCACCTTCGCGCCTGATGGGGCTTGTGGCTTCGGTCCCTCTGGAACCTCGATGGCATGGGTGCCTTTGGTCTCACTTCCGGCGGGGGCAGGGGCGATGGGTTTTGTGAAAAGCTGCTTCGATGGACGCTGCTCGATTGCCGTGACGGTCTCTTCGCCGCCACCGAATGGCCAGAAGAACACAATCAGCCCGAGGCCGACCAAAGCGGTGATGATGCGAGAGGCGAACGACATGATGCCAACCCTAGCCGAGATGCGGGGCGGGTTTAAGGTCGCTCTATTGGCTCGCCCAGACGATGCGGGCGACCCAGTCGATCCGGTCTAGGGGAAATACGAGATTGGGATGGTCCGGGTGGAGGGAGGCCAGCTCCACAGTCTTCGCCGTACGCCGCACCAGCATCTTGGCCATCACCTCGCCATCCAGCGTGCGCAACACCACGCGGTCGCCTTTGCGCGGGGCAGAGTTCGGCGAGACGATGAGCACGTCCCCGTCGCGATAGAGCGGGGCCATGCTTTCGCCGGTGACTTTCCAGCGCATAGGCATTCTCGTCATCAACGCGGGGAAACCGGATTTGCTCCCAACCACCTCCCACCGGAAAACCGCCATCGTCGAAGAAACCGCCACCGCCAGCCTGGATCAGGCCAATCAGGGGGATGGGCTGGGCGGCGCTACGCCGTCCACGCGGCTCGGCGGTGACGAGTGCGGTGAAGTCGTCGAAAGAGGCGCCGGTGGCGCTCAGCACCTTGGCGATGCTTTCAGTGGTGGCCCAGCGTTGACGGCCTTCACCGGTGACGGGCTTCGACTTGTTGAAGGTCGTGGGGTCGAGGCCGGCGCGTTTGGCGAGGCCGGACGGGGATAGCCCGTAGCGCCGCGCGAGCGCGTCGATCGCCGACCAAACCCGGGAATGGGTGAGCCTGTTCAAGGAAAACACCTCGAATCGGCGGCAAGGATCGAGGGAGCCTTACCGAATCGGAATTTATACCTAAAGATAGGAATTGTGACTTATTTCAGCCTGTGCCGTCCACTGCATTTGGCGTCTAGGAGGCGCGTTTTGGTAGGGATTGCAGGACGACTTCGAGGTCCTGGAGCTCAACCGGTACGCCGCGGCTGTCGAAGATCCGGAACTCATGGTCGCCGTTTGCGATCAACTCGCGCGCCTGCTTGACGGTATCCCGGGTCGTCAGGCGCATGACGGTTCTTGTGTTAGGCGGTGTGCCCCGCCGAATCGAATAGCTCATATCTGCTCCGAGAAGGTGTTTGGCGGACCATACAGGAGCTTGGCGGTCGGGTGCCACTATCCACGGCAATTTAGCGCAGGGCGCGCCAGTTTCCTTGTTGGCGGTCCTGGGGCCCGCTAATCTCCGCCAACCGCCCATGCTCGAGCCCATTTACAAAATCCTCCCCGAAGCCGCTTACGAGGCGGCGAAGCGTGCGGGGCGTTATTTGGGGTCGGCGGACGATGCTAGGGACGGCTTCATCCATCTCTCCGCCGCCAATCAGGTCGAAACCACGCTCGCTGGCCATTTCGCCGGGCAAGCCGGCCTCCTGCTCGTGGCGCTCGATCCCGACCTTCTGGGGCCAGAGCTCAAATGGGAGCCCTCGCGTGGCGGGGCGCTATTTCCGCATCTCTATGGGCCGCTCGATCTCGCCACGGTGGTTGGCGTCAAGAAGTTGGAACTTGGCGATGACGGCCGCCATGTTCTGCCGGAAGGAGGCTCGCAGTGAGCGCGCTGTTCGGTTTGGGTCAGGCCATGCTGCTCGCCTTCGATCCCGAGCGGGCGCATGAGCTTGCCGTGAAGAGTATCGAGCTCGGGCTCTATCCTCGCGCGAGCGGGCCGGACGACAAGCGGCTTAAGCAGACCGTGTTTGGCCTCGACTTCCCTAACCCCATCGGCATCGCCGCCGGTTTCGACAAGAACGCACGCGTGCCGCGTCAAATCTTAGAGATGGGTTTCGGCTTCGCGGAGATCGGCACGGTGACGCCGCTCCCCCAACCCGGCAACCCGACGCCCCGCGTGTTTCGTTCCTATGCCGATCGCGCCATCGTCAATCGTCTCGGCTTCAACAATGAGGGACAGGCGGCGGCACTCAAGCGCTTGCAACAGAGGCCAAGCGGCATCATTGGTGTCAATCTTGGCGCCGGGCGCGACAGCAAAGACCGTATCGCCGACTATGTGGCGGGCATCGAGCTAATGGCGCCGGTGGCCAGCTATTTTACCATCAACATCTCATCGCCTAACACGCCGGGCCTGCGCGATTTGCAGGCGCCGCGAAAGCTCGACGCGTTGCTTCGTAATATCCAGGACGCCCGCGCCAAGCTTGGCAAGGACGCGCCACCGCTGTTGGTGAAGCTCGCGCCTGATTTCGCCGACGCAGATCTGCCTGACGTCGTTGGCGTGATCGAAGCGAACGGCGCCGACGGCATCATCATTTCCAACACGACGCTCGCCCGCGACGGGCTTGCTGACAACGCCTTTTCCCGTGAGGCGGGCGGCATGTCGGGGTGTCCGGCCTTCTTGCGCACGACCCGCACGCTGGCCCGCGTTTATCAGCTTACGCAAGGGAGGCTGAAGCTGGTCGGTGTTGGCGGCATTGAT
>DAOVDX010000068.1 GCA_030669345.1 Methyloceanibacter sp.
TGGAAGGACCGCGCCTTCATCGACAAGACAAAATACGAGACGCTCTACGAGAAGAGCACGGACGAGCCGAGCAAGTTTTGGGGCAAAGAGGGCAAACGCCTAGACTGGATCAAACCCTATAAGCGCGTCAAGAATACCAGCTTCGAATATCCCAACGTCTCGATCAAATGGTTCGAGGACGGCACGCTCAACGTCGCCGCCAATTGCACCGACCGCCATTTAAAAAAACGCGGCAAGAAGATCGCCATCATTTGGGAGCCCGACGACCCCAACGCGGAAGCGCGATACATCACCTATCGCGAGCTCCATGAAAATGTCTGCCGCTTCGCCAATGTGCTGAAAGACCAGGGCGTCAAGAAAGGCGACCGGGTCACCATCTATCTGCCGATGATCCCCGAGGCCGCTTACGCTATGCTGGCCTGCGCGCGGATCGGCGCCATCCATTCAGTCGTGTTCGGCGGCTTCTCCCCGGACTCGCTTGCCGGACGCATCGAGGATTGCAAATCAACCTTCGTCATCACCGCCGACGAAGGCGTTCGGGCGGGGCGCAAAATTCCGCTAAAGGCCAACACCGACGCGGCGCTGCAAAAGACCGACCACGTGAAGAAGGTCCTCGTGGTCCGGCATACGGGCGGCGACGTGCCATGGACGCCAGGCCGCGACGTTGCACTTGACACGGAACTCGCCAAGGCATCCAAGAAGTGTAAGCCCGCGGAGATGCGTGCGGAAGACCCGCTGTTTATTCTCTACACGTCGGGCTCGACCGGAAAGCCGAAGGGCTTGCTGCACACCTCGGGCGGCTATCTCGTCTACGCCGCGATGACGCATCAATATGTGTTCGATTATCACGACGGCGATATCTACTGGTGCACGGCGGATGTGGGCTGGGTCACGGGTCACAGCTATATCGTCTACGGACCGCTCGCCAACGGCGCGACCACGCTGATGTTCGAGGGCGTACCCAACTATCCCGATGCGTCCCGCTTCTGGCAGATCATCGACAAGCACAAGGTGGAAATTTTCTACACCGCGCCGACGGCGATCCGTGCGCTGATGGGCGCGGGCGATGCGTTCGTGAACCGCACCAGCCGCAAATCTCTGAAACTGCTCGGCACTGTTGGCGAGCCCATCAATCCGGAAGCCTGGGAGTGGTATCACCACGTGGTGGGCAATGGGCGGTGCCCCATCGTCGATACCTGGTGGCAGACCGAGACCGGCGGCATTCTCATCTCGCCGCTGCCCGGCGCGACCAAGCTCAAACCCGGCTCGGCAACGTTGCCGTTCTTCGGCGTTAAGCCCGCCATCGTTGATCCTGACGGGAAGGTTCTCAAAGGCGAAGCGGCGGGCAATCTCGTCATACTCGACGCTTGGCCCGGCATGATGCGCACGCTCTACGGCGACCATAAGCGTTTCGTCGAGACTTATTTCTCGACCTATAAAGGCAAGTACTTCACGGGCGATGGCTGCCGGCGCGACGCGGACGGCTATTACTGGATCACTGGCCGCGTGGATGACGTGCTCAACGTTTCCGGCCATCGCATGGGAACGGCGGAGGTTGAGTCCGCGTTGGTTTCCCACCCAAAAGTCTCCGAAGCCGCCGTGGTCGGCTATCCTCACGCCATCAAGGGTCAAGGCATCTATTGCTACGTAACCTTGATGTCGGGGGAGCAAGACTCCGACGCGCTGAAGACCGAGCTGCGCGATTGGGTGCGTAAAGAAATTGGACCCATCGCCTCGCCGGACCAGCTTCAGTTCGCGCCGGGATTGCCTAAGACACGATCAGGCAAGATCATGCGCCGTATCTTGCGAAAAATTGCCGAAGACGATTTCTCTAATCTTGGCGACACCTCAACTCTTGCCGACCCTGGTGTCGTCTCGGATCTCGTCGAGAACCGTCAGAACCGGAAGCCGGCCTGACGGCACGCACGCAACGATTATCGAGGAGGAAAAGCAAATGACGTGGCTGATACGAATTCTAGTCGGTCTAGGAATTGTTCTGGCACTCGTGATCGTCTTCGTGCTGGTAATCGGGAATTGGGGCGCGAGCGGACCGCCGACGCAAGCTCTGTCTCTGGCCGTGGGCCAGCGCACCGTCACGGTGGCCGGTCACTACAAAGACGTCACGCAGGAATCCACCGCCGACGGCATCAAGGTCGTGGTGGATGGCCACGAAATCGCCGTTTCCCCGGACCAACTCACCGTGGATGGCAAGGTCCAGGACCTGGACCCGGCTCAAGACGTCATGGTCTACGTGAAGACGGGCGGCGGGGTTGAGGTGAAGGCGGTGCAACACGACGATGCGGCCCCCTGACCACGCCGGCAAAGAAGCGCGCGACGAAAGCCTCTGCGAACGACTCCGCAAGAATGAGTGACGCTGTAAAGATCGCGATCGTCGCCGCGATCACGATCGTTTCCGTAACGGCGATCTGGCTCTATTTCTCGCCTTATCAGACCTGCGTTCGCGGCGACCACGCACGCAATTTCGCTAATCTAGAATTGCAATGCGCCCGCGCGCTTGGTCGAAGGCGCTAGCCTCAGACAGTCAGCCCGCCATGATGCGGGTGAAGGAACTGAGCAGCGTGTTCCAGGCGTCCTTGGTGTCGCGGTCGAACTTCTTCTCGAGCGACCGCTCCAGGGTCCAGACGAGCGAGCGAGACATGGTGCGATAGTGACGCGAACGAATGCCGAGCTGACGGTGACGCGCGCCAAGCAGCTTGAGCGTCGGGGCCAACCCATCTTCATGACCGAGCGAGATCATGGCGAGCTTAGCGCCGGCCGCGAATTTGCGCGCCTGCACCTCGATGGGGCCTTTGAATTTCTTACGCAGGCTGGGATCGAGGCGGAAGAGCTTGAGGAAAAAGAGCTGGGCCACGAGATCGAGCGCCGGCTCGACGCGGAGGAAGCTCAAGCGAATGAGACGCTTCTGCTCCGTCGTGAGCTGCATGTCCGTGGACGGTGCGTGCCGGGTCCGGCGGGCTCTCTTTTTCGGGGTGGCAACAGAGGTTTGAACGGCGGCTGACATGATTGGCTACTCCTCGAACGCAATACTGCCAGCCAGAATGGGCCCTCCATATTGACGAAGCGTTAAGGTAAGCAGCCTCTTAAGCCCGATCCGGGACGGAGCGCCCGCAGCGCTCCTCCTTGCGGCCACAAGCCCTTGTGCAGCGCACCAAGGCCCCCAACATATTGAGGGTGGTGGGTTTTTCCCGCCACGCGCCTTGTTTGGAGGTCTGATTGAGCTATTTCCGCACCGCCATCCTGCTGGCAGCCATGACCGCGCTGTTCATGGGAATTGGATTCCTGATTGGCGGCCAGGCCGGCATGATCATCGCGCTCCTCGTCGCGGGCGCCATGAATCTGTTCGCCTATTGGAACTCCGACAAGATGGTGCTGCGCATGTATGGCGCACGCGAGGCTGACGCCCGCGCCGCACCCGAGCTTAACGACATGGTGCGACGGCTCGCCGGAGAAGCTGGCCTGCCCATGCCGCGCGTCTACATCATGGAAAATGCCCAGCCCAACGCGTTCGCCACGGGACGCAATCCAAATAACGCGGCGGTGGCGGTGACCACCGGCCTGACGAACATGGTGAGCAAAGACGAGCTTGCCAGCGTGATTGCGCATGAGCTCGCCCATATCAAACATCACGACACGCTGTTGATGACCGTGACCGCGACCATCGCTGGCGCCATCTCCATGCTGGCCAACTTCGCCTACTTCTTTGGCGGGCGGAGCAACGACAATGGCGGCATCGGCTTTATCGGCTCGCTGGCGCTGATGATCCTCGGACCTCTGGCGGCGGGTATCGTGCAAATGACCATCAGCCGCACGCGCGAATATGAGGCCGACCGCGTGGGCGCCGAGATCAGCGGGCAGCCATTGTCGCTCGCCTCCGCCTTACAGAAAATTTCCGGCGCGGCGCGAAAAATTCCCAACATGGTGGCCGAGCGTGACCCCGCGACGGCGCATCTGTTCATCGTCAACCCACTGTCCGGCACGCGTATGGACAATCTGTTCTCGACTCATCCGAAGGTGGAGAACCGTGTGGCGAGGCTCGTTGCCATGTCGCAAACCATGGGCGGGACGGCATCGACTGTTCCTTCAGAGCCCGTGCCGTCCGGGCCGTGGTCGCCACAGCAACCGAACACTTCGCGCGGACCATGGGACTGAGTCCCTTGGGGCTGAGTCCCTTGGGCCAAGCCTCTTGGAGCCAAGCCTCTTGGGGCCAAGCCTCTTGGGGCTAGGCTCTGCCTGCTGCTAAACAATAACCATGACAGAATCCAAAAAGACTCCCCCGCCGCTGTCGCCCACGCGCGATCACCAAGTCGGCCTGCCCGCGCGGCGTGCCGCCGTGACTCTGCTCGATGCCGTGTTGTGGAAGAAGCAGCCGCTCGACGATGTGCTTGGCCGCTCGCGGGACAAGGGCGTCATGTTCGACCTGCCGGTGCGCGACCGGGCGTTGGCCCGTGCCATCGTCGGCATGTCCTTGCGCCGTCGCGGACAGATCGGCCATGTGCTGAACCATTTTCTGGAGCGCGGGCTGCCGAAGAAGGCGGGGTCGCTCTACGCCATTCTGCTGTCAGGCGCGGCGCAGCTTCTGTTTATGAACGTCCCGCCCCATGCCGCCATCGACCTCGCCGTGCGGCTCGCCCAGTGGGACCCGAAGGCCAAGCGCTACGACAAGCTGGTCAACGCCGTGCTGCGGCGCGTGTCCGAGAAGGGCGAAGCCATCGCGGCGAGCCTCGACGCTGCGCGGGTCAACACGCCAGACTGGCTGTGGGAGCGCCTCGTGCGGTCTTGGGGTGAGGAGCGGGCGCATGCCATCGCTACTTCCCATCTCGTGGAGCCGCCGCTCGACCTCACCGTGAAATCGGATCCCACGGTCTGGGCCGAACGGCTCGCGGGCCGCATCCTGCCGTCCGGCAGTGTCCGCCTTCTGTCGAAGGGTCGCATTGATGAGCTTCCGGGCTTCGACTCGGGCGCATGGTGGGTGCAAGACGCCGCCGCATCGTTGCCGGCACAGCTTCTTGGCGATGTTGCAGGCAAGCGCGTGGCCGACCTGTGTGCCGCGCCTGGCGGCAAGACGGCACAGCTCGCCGCAGCCGGAGCATCCGTGGTCGCCGTCGACGGATCCAAGACGCGGCTTGGCCTTCTGACCGAAAACCTGAAACGTCTCGGGCTCGAGGCAGAGACCGTGCGCGCCGACGCCAGCACATGGCAGCCAGAGGAGCGCTTCGATGCTGTCCTGCTGGACGCGCCATGTTCGTCGACCGGCACCATCCGCCGCCATCCCGACATCCCCTATCTCAAATCGGTCAAGGACATCGAGGAGCTGACGGCCGTGCAGACCCGGCTGCTCGACAATGCGGTGACCCTGCTCAAGCCTGGCGGCACGCTCGTCTATTCGACCTGCTCGCTGGAGCCCGAGGAGGGCGAGGCCCAGGTCGCGGCGCTGATGGCGCGCAACCCCGCCCTCCGCATCGATCCCATCAGGCCGGACGAACCGTTTGGGCAGACGGACTGGGCGCAAGTCTCTGGCTGCTTGCGGACCTTCCCCTTCGAGCTTCAAGCCGATAAGCCTGAGTGGAGCGGTATGGACGGGTTTTTCGCCTGCCGGCTCACATTGGCTTGATGACGAATATCCCCAGCCCACTTGCTCCCGGGCGCTTGCTGCCCGAAAATGGGAGCACGAGGCGGCGGGGAGCCTTGCGCGGTTTTCGGACAGGCGCGGGCTTGAGTGGAGAATGACAAAAATGGCGGCTAATCAGGCCTTCGAGCGCGGCGCACGCGTTCAAGAGGTACATCTTGGCGGGCCTAGCCCGCTGCGCCGCCTGATGCTGTCCAGCATGGCGTCCATTAGCTATCCGGGCTCGCAAGCCGAGCAGCTTCTCCTTGCCCCGCAAGAACTGCGCACCGCGGACCCCAGCTTTGCCACCGAAATCTATAACGGCCATTTTGGCCTGGCCGGGAAGCTCGCCGAGATTGGCGCCGAATCGCCGTTCGAGATCATGCCGCCATCGGCCAATTGGGCGCGCGAGCTATACGGCTTTGGCTGGCTCCGGCATCTGCGCGCCGCCGATAGCGAGCTGTCGCGTGAACAGGCCAAGGCGCTGGTCCATGATTTCATCCGGCTTGGCAACAGTGTCCACGGCCTAGCCTGGCAGCCCGAGATTGTCGCCCGCCGCGTCATCTCCTGGCTCTCCAATTCCGTGCTCATTCTCGATTCCGGCGAGCCGCAGGCTTACGCGTCGTTCCTGAAGGCGCTGACAGCTCAACTCCGCTATCTCTCGGCGAGCTATCGCAATACGCCCGACGGCACGCCGCGCCTCCTGACCCTAACGGCGCTGCTCTATGCGGGGCTTTGCATCGCCGACCAGCAGGCCGTGGTCGATCGCTACACGAAGTACTTCTGCAAAGAACTCGAGCGGCAAATCCTGCCCGATGGCGGGCATATCTCGCGCAACCCCGAGGCGCTGATCGAATTTCTTCTCGACCTCTTGCCGCTCAGACAGTGTTTCGTGGCGCGCGACCGCGTGCCACCGAAGGAACTAACCGACGCGATCGACCGCATCATGCCGATGCTGCGCTTCTTCCGGCTTGGCGATGGCGCCATGGCGCGCTTCAACGGCGCTGGGCCAACGCAGACCGACGCGCTGGCCACCGTGCTGGCCTATGACGACATTGAGGGTTCGCCGGTGCGCACCGCGACGAACTCCGGTTATGTGCGCCTTGAATGCGGCACGACGCTCATCGTCTGCGATCTTGGGCCGCCGCCAGCGACCTCGCTGACCACAACGACACATGCCGGGTTCATGTCCTTCGAGGTAAGCTCCGGCGACGCACCGATGATCATCAATTGCGGTGCGCCGTCGCCCGACTACGATCAGTGGGAACTGTTCGCACGCACGACGCCGGCTCATTCCACGCTGAGCCTCGAAGACGACTCGCTCGCCGAGTTCACCGTCGCGGCTAATGCCAGCCGGCCCGCGGCCGACGCGACGCTTGTGGGACCGTCGAACCCGCAAGGCGCGTTCAGCGATCAGGGTGACAATCTCAGGATCAAAGGCTCCCATGATGGCTATGTGGGCCGTTACGGCGTGGGCCATTCACGGCAAATATTGGTGTCGCCGGCAGGGAACCTGATCAGCGGCGAAGACAAGCTTACCGCCTATCGTGGCCTGAAAAGTCCCCATGGCTTGATCGCCGGGTCCTACGCCATTCGTTTTCATCTGCATCCGAGCGTCAAGGCGCAGATCACCGGCGACGGGAGCACCGTCACGCTGATCCTTCGCAACGGCGAGACTTGGCGGATCAGTTCCAATGCCGAAGAAACTTCAATCGAAGACAGCGCCTTGCTCGCCGACCATCGCGGCCCGCAAAAAACTTCGCAAGTGGTGTTGAGTGGCATGATGGGCGAGGCGCGTCAGGTTCGCATTGTGTGGAACATCGAACGCACCGGCGACACCGACGCTCACCCTCTCGTTGACCCCAACGACACCGATACGGACGCCGCATAAAACATGGAACCAAGAAAAATTGCCCGGGCGCTGCTCTCTGTCAGCGACAAAACGGGCCTCGTGGACTTCGCCAAAGCGCTTAAGGCCAAGGGCATTGAAATCGTTTCGACGGGCGGCACCGCCAAACAACTCCGGGATGCCGGGCTTGAGGTGATCGACGTCTCCGAAATCACCGAAGTCCCGGAGATGATGGACGGGCGGGTCAAAACCCTGCACCCGAAGATCCATGGCGGATTACTCGCCATGCGCGGCAACGCGGAGCACGAGAAGGCGCTTGTCCAACACGCCATCCCGCCCATCGATCTTCTCGTCGCCAATCTCTATCCATTCGAGGCGACGGTGAAGGCCGGCGGTGACTACGACGCCTGCATCGAGAATATCGACATTGGCGGTCCGGCGCTGATCCGCGCCGCGGCGAAGAACCATTCCGGCGTCGCCGTCGTAGTGGACCCTGCCGACTACACCGTCGTGCTCGACGAAATTGAGCGTCTCGATGGCGCGACCGCGTTGCCTTTACGCAAGACATTAGCGGCCAAAGCCTTTTCACATACGAGCGCGTATGACGCGACGATCGCATCGTGGTTCGCCGAACGGCTCTCCCAAGACACACCCGCCAAGCGCGTCATCGCTGGCACGTTAGAGAGTGCACTGCGTTATGGAGAGAACCCGCATCAATGGGCGGCGTTCTATCAATCCTCCGAGCAGCGCTTTGGCGTCGCCACCGCCGAGCAGTTGCAGGGCAAGGCGCTCTCCTACAACAATCTCAATGACACCGATGCGGCTTACGAACTTGTCGCCGAGTTTGATCCTAAGCAGTCGGCAGCCGTCGCCATCATCAAGCATGCCAACCCGTGTGGCGTGGCGACCGATAAGTCTCTTGCCGAAGCTTATGCAAAAGCTCTGGCGTGCGATTCCACAAGCGCGTTCGGCGGCATCGTTGCACTCAACCGCGCGCTCGATGAAGACGCCGCCCGGGAGATCGTCAAAATCTTCACCGAGGTTATCATCGCGCCCGGCGCCAGCGACGCAGCGAAGAACATCATCGCGGCGAAGAAGAATCTGCGTCTGCTGCTCGCCGGTGGATTGCCGGACCCGCGCGCAGCCGGACTGTCGTTCCGCTCACTCGCTGGCGGTTTCCTGGTTCAGGCCCGCGACAATGGCACGATCGCCGATCTCGATTTGAAGGTCGTGACGAAGCGGCAGCCTACCGATCAAGAATATGCCGATTTGATATTCGCCTTCACGGTGGCAAAGCACGTCAAGTCGAACACCATCGTCTATGCTAAGGACAGCGCCACGGTCGGCGTCGGCGCTGGTCAGATGAGCCGCATCGACTCCGCCAAGATCGCGGCATCGAAAGCCGAAGACGCAGCGAAACTGCTTGGCCTAGCGGAACCGCTAACGCGGGGTTCGGTAGCAGCCTCGGACGCATTCTTCCCCTTCGCCGACGGCCTGATGGTCGTGGCGGAAGCGGGCGCCACCGCGGTTATTCAGCCCGGCGGTTCGATGCGTGACGAAGAGGTGGTCGAGGCCGCTGACAAGGCAGGCCTCGCCATGGTGCTCACTGGCATGCGCCACTTCCGGCACTAATCAGAAGTCGCGCGGCGCACGAAAAAGGCCTCCCAAAAGGGAGGCCTTTCCGTCGAGATAAAATCTGGAAGCTACATCCCGTCGGGCTTCCCGTCGGGATAGATCGGCTGCGGCTGCGACGAAGACGACTCGTTGGTGGTCTCGTCTATTATTTCATCAGCCGCCTCGGCCTCCACCATGTCACTCGCCGCGGTGTCCGGATAGACCGGCTGCGGCTGCGATGCAGACGCCGGCTCGCCCATGGACGGCTCGGACGGTGCTTCGTTAGAGACCGTGGGCGGGTTCATGATGATTTCCTCCCGGCCTTTTTCCATCACCTCGTCAGCCGCAGGCTCATCTGTGACGGATGGCTTCTCGGGCTCTGCCTTCATCGCGTCACTCGGTGCGCCGCTCGGATAGACCGGCTGTGGCTGTGATGCAGACGCCGGCTCGCCCATGGAAGGTTCGGACGGCGCGTCCGCTGCGATCATCGGCGGAACGACCATGGTGTCGGTCGAATCTTGGGTCGC
>DAOVDX010000160.1 GCA_030669345.1 Methyloceanibacter sp.
TGGGACTGGCGCGAAACGGGCACGCGCCATGTGCCCGGCATTCAGCCCGCCGACGTTCAAGAATTGATCAGCACGGCGCAAAGGCCGTCGTGCTCTCAAAAGGGATCTGGGAGCGACTGCAGGTCTGTCCCGAAACCCTGGAGGTCTTGGCCAACAACGGCATTGAGGTCGAGGTCTTGCAAACCGAGGCCGCCGTGAAGCGCTTCAACGAGCTCCGTGAAACCATTCCAGTCGGTGGTTTGTTTCATTCGACCTGCTGATTGAAAAGCACCAGAGCCACAAAGGCTGCGGGACAAGCTAAGAGCTTGTTGTCCGATTCAAAAAACTCGGCACTTGGATTCGATTGTGACCCGCGCACTGCTCGTTGCCGACTTTATCGACAGCATCGACCCTAAGCCGACATCGCGCCTGGGCATCTGGGATGCGCGGTTTCGAGCAACTGACAGCCATCCCCTGGTTATCCTTCTGGGACCTTCAGAGGCCGGTGAAACATTGCTGCCGCACCCGCGTAGAGAAGGCTCGCGGCCAACACGACCACTGAAAAACCCAATGTCATGGCAATCAACGTGGCTAGCATGGCGCTCAGGACCGAGGCGCAGCCGTTCACGCCCCATGCCCAAGGAACAAGGGCCCGTGCTCCCGACCAGACTCGCGACAGTCCAAGCGGAAACGGCATGCCCATGAAGAAGGCCAGTGGGGCAATCAGGCCGATCGAGACGAGTATCTTGGCGACGTCAGTGAGATATAGGAGCGAATCGAATACGCGAGGTAAAATCAAGACGTACATCAGCGATAGGGCGATGATGCCAACTACAGAAAGCTGGATCGCGGAAAGCTGCACGCCACGACCTGGACTGGCCCTATGCCACGCGTTGACGCGCTCGGCGAACGACGATGAGACACCACTCCCGATGCCAGCGAACAGGAGGAAGCCCGTCAAGACGACGGCAACCGCATACAGAGGATGGCCCAGAAACAGAATGAATTTCTGGATGAAGGCAATCTCGACGAACAGGAAGGCTAGACCAATAGCAAGGAAATAAGCGGCAACGCGCCAGAATTGACGAGAACGAGCGAGAGCCCGCCCTCTGGCCCCAAGCGGCACCATAATGAGGACGGCGCTGAGCACCATGGCCTGAATCAGGGTGGCGACCAAGATCACGCTGCCAAGCTCCAGAAGACCCGCACCGCCCGCTCTTCGGATAGCCATCAGCTCCGGCAGAGTCCGCCATTTGAAGAAGTTGAAGAAGTAGGGCCGCTCGTCTGTCGCCGGCCTGATGTCAAACTTATAGCGGGCAATGAAGTCGTCCCGCTCCGCTCCGATGAGAGCTTTTGCGCCCGAAAAGAAGTAAGGCTCATCCAAAACGTTGACGCGGTTGGCTTCGTCAGCGCTGATACCGGGATAGTAGCAGAGATCGAACGAGCGCTTTTCCGAGAAGGCCTTTGCTTTGGCGATCTCCGCCCCCGTCACGACGCCGTTCTTGACCAGCAGTGTGGTGGTGTTGAGACCGCGAAGCAGAACGAGGCGCTGCTCAGGCGTCTCGATGCCCAAGCGGCGTAAGGCCTGGAGCGCGGTGGCGAACAGCTTTAGCGTGTCGCGCGGCGGCAGCTTGAGCCAGCGCGTGATGCTGAGCCAGCCGCCGGGGCGCAGACGCCGAAGGTAATGCTCAAAGGCCTCGACCGTGTAAATGTAGGTCTCGCTGAGTCCGTGCACCCCCGCCGCGCCAGTGCCGAAGGCATCCAGCAGGGGAAGCTGTACGAGGTCCCACGCATGCTTGCTTGCGGTGACGAATCCGCGCGCCTCGGCCACATGGACCCGAACCTCGGGCCGGCTGTAAATGTTGCCCGCATACTCGGCATAGTCTTCCCCGACCAGGCGCACCATGTTCGGGTCGAGTTCCACCGCATCGATGCGGGTGGCTCGATGGTAAAGGGCTTGCAGGACGCTTCTCGCTCCGCCGGCGCCAAGCACCAGGACCGAGGGCTGTTCCACGAGATGGTAGGCCAGCGCATCGGTGGTGTAGTCGAGATAAGCCAGCCGCTCGCGCCGGCCGTCGAAGCGGGTGATTTCCGTCATCGAGCCGCCGTCGACGAAAACTCCGAGCTGATCTGACGGCACCGCCGGCGCGTTCAGGCTCAGTCCGGGCACATAGCGAAAGGGAACGTTTGGGCTTTCGACGACCGAAAGAAGGCTCAGCGGCCCGGAGCGCTCGCTCAACACCTTCGCGCCCAAGACCTTGAGTGCGCCGGGAAGGCCCTTGTACTCGGAGATGCGCGGGGCGAACCACCCGTCGGGCAGGCCTGCCGCGACGGTAAAAGCCAGGATCACGGCGCCCACCGACAGAGCTGGCCAGAAAACAAGCCTTCCATTCAACGCAACCAGTGCTGTTGCGACAAACCCCATGGCAGCAATCAGTCGAAGTGCGTCTGAGGGGGATAACACGAAAAGCACCGCGACGACGCCAAGAGCCCCCACGGCCGATCCGATTAGATTGAACGCATAGATGCGCCCAACCTCGTTGCCGTAACAGACAAAGGCGAGGCCCACGCAGATGGCGCCACAGAAGAAAGGAATAACCAGCAGGAGGTACATGAGCAGAAGGTACAGGAGCTGGCCCGGGTCCCAGACGACGGCCAGGGCGTTGAATGGCAATGCCTGAGCTGCGTGGAAGCTCGCCGGAGCGGACAGCGCGAACAACGCAGCGCTCACCGCGAAGATCGCGGTGAAACGTGATCGTACCCAGTCTTGCCAGATGGCGAGTAATGTGCCGCTGGCGCCAAAGCCGAGCAGGGCAATGCTGATCGCCATGAAGGCGAAATGGTGCCACTGAACGATCGCGAAAAGCCGGACCAGAAGGACCTCGTAAGCCAATATCGCTGCCGAGATGACCCCGAGTGCGAGGTAAGAGATCATTGGGACTCTCGGGTCAGCGGCACGAAGCGGACGGGCAGGAGCTGGCGGGTCGTGATCTGCCCTCCGCTTGCCTTCTCGACCAAAACCAGGAATTGGGGCCCAAAGACGCTGCCGACGGGGATCACCATGCGCCCGCCGGGCTTGAGCTGCTTCACGAGGGGCGGCGGGACGTGGCCTGCCGCGGCAGTCACCAGAATCCCGTCGAAGGGACCGCACTCCGGCCATCCGAAATATCCATCGCCGATCTTGGTGTGGACGTTGTCGTAGCCGAGGTCCTCGAGACGTCGCGCGGCGGTTTCCCCGAGTTCGGGGATAATCTCGATGGTGCAGACCGTCTTCACCAGCGGCGAGAGCACCGCAGCCTGGTAGCCAGACCCTGTGCCAATTTCGAGCACCGTTGAATCCGGACTCGCCTCGATCAGGTGGGCCATCAGCGCGACAATGAACGGCTGAGAGATAGTCTGCCCGTAGCCGATGGGCAGCGGCGCGTCAGCGTAGGCTTGGCGTTCAACCTGCTCAGGCACGAACTCGTGCCGCGGCACCTTTCCTATGACTTCGAGGACTGCCGTCGATATACCGTCGGTGCTAGCGGCCTCGGGTAGCGAGGCCGCATGGGCCTGGATCGTGCGCACCATTGCCGCGCGGGGCTCGGCCCAGCGGTCCTGTTGCGCCAGGACCGCACCGTCGAGGGTGCCCGCGAAGGCCAGCACGGCCACGAGGCGCAAGAGATGCCCCAGCGATCGGCCCGTTGGCGATTTACGATCCACGAAGCCTCTCAATAATCTCCTGCCTGAAGGTCAGCTTGCTGCCAATCGCAATGGGCGAGACCACGACGCAAATTCTATGGTTCGAGCGCGCCCAGTGACACGAATGTATACCGCCAGAAGGTGACCGCGACGAGCATACCTGCCTGAAAGCTGCAGAATGCATCTGCGAACTCATTGAAGAGGCATTGTCAGACAAACCTGAGCGAGCCTGCGAAGGGGGCCTTGTCAGAGCAAATCGGTTTGAGCCGGGGAGAGGCATTTCTTAGCTTCCGACGATGCGCAATCCCTTCCGTTATTTCAACAGCTCACCCGAAGTGATCCGCCTCGTAGTGATGATGTACATCCGCTATCCGCTGTCGCTACGACAAGTCGCAGATCTGCTCTTCGAGCGGGGCATCGACATCTGTCACAAGACGGTGCGGTTCTGGTGGAACCGTTTCGGT
>DAOVDX010000039.1 GCA_030669345.1 Methyloceanibacter sp.
AGCGAGAGGTGATCGCCGGCGTGACGAAGCGCGCGCGTCAGCTCCTCTTTCCACTCCGCCAGCGTGTGGCCTTCGCGCGCATAAATCAGATCGAAGGTCACCCGGCCGAAAGTCTGCTTGGCCAATGTCAGGGCGGCCAAGGCTTCTTCCGCCGTGTGCTGACGCCCTAAGGCTTGCAGGCTCCCGTCGTCGAGCGCCTGTACGCCGAGCGATAGCCGGTTCACGCCAGCCAAGGAGTAGCCTGCGAAATTCTCCGCCTCGACGCTGGTGGGATTGGCCTCCAGCGTGATCTCGGCATCGGCGTCCACCGTCCAGCGATCGGCGATGGCATCAAGGATCGTGGCGACGGTTGCGGGGCGCATCAATGACGGAGTGCCGCCACCGAAGAAAATGCTTGAGACGGTGCGTCCGGCCGCTCGGCTCGCGAAGTGGTCGAGCTCGCTGAGATAGGCGGCGAGAAATCGAGCCTCGTCGATGCCGCCATGGCGCACATGGGAGTTGAAGTCGCAATAGGGGCATTTGGCCTTGCAGAACGGCCAATGTACATAGACCCCGAAGGGGTCGTCACGCGTCATTGGCGTAGGTCGCATCGATCAGCTGCTCGAACGCGCGCATGCGATGCGACATGTCATTCTTCATTTGAGGGCCCATCTCGCCGAAGGTCTCGGTTTGGCCTTCGGGCACGAAAATGGGATCATAGCCGAATCCGTGTCCCCCGCGTGGTGGCCAGGTGATTTCGCCGAACACTTTGCCGGTGAAAACCGCTTCTTGCTTATCCGGCGCGACAAGGGCCAGCACGCTTATGAAGTTGGCGCGCCGGCAAGGGCTGCCACTTGCTTCCAGTTCGGTATGCGCCCGGTCCATGGCGAGCCCGAAGTCCCTGGTCTCACCACCCCAGCGCGCCGAATGAATGCCGGGCTTGCCGCCGAGCGCCTCGATCTCGATCCCGGAATCGTCACCGAGCGCCATGATGCCGGACGCTTCGGCGGCGCCACGCGCTTTGAGCAAGGCGTTCGCCTCGAAGGTTTCGCCGGTCTCCTCGGGCTCAGGCAGGCCGAGGCTGCTGGCAGAGATGCAGTCGATACCGAACGGCGCCAAGAGCGCGTTGAACTCGAACAATTTGCCCTCGTTGTGGCTGGCGATGAGGAGCTTTGAGCCTCGATAGAGTGCGCCGGACTTAAGCAATTGTGAGCTTCTGCAGTTCGACGAGTTCGGCGATGCCCTTCCGCGCGAGAGCCATCAGTTCATCGAATTGCTCCTGGCTGAACGGGTCGGTTTCCGCCGTGCCTTGCACCTCGACGATACCGCCGGTTCCCGTCATGACGAAATTGGCGTCGGCGTCGGCTTCGGAGTCCTCGGGGTAATCGAGATCGAGGACGGCCGCGCCGCCATAAAGCCCGCAGGACACGGCGGCAACGTGATCGCTGAGCACCTTGTCCTTGACCATGTTGCGCGCTTCCATCCAGGCCACCGCATCGTACAACGCAATCCAGGCGCCGGTGATGGAGGCCGTGCGCGTGCCGCCATCAGCCTGCAGCACATCGCAGTCGACGATGATCTGCTTTTCGGCAAGGGCCGGGAGGTTGGTAATCGCCCGCAGCGAACGGCCGATCAGCCGCTGGATCTCCTGCGTCCGGCCCGATTGCTTACCGGCGGCCGCCTCGCGGCGCATGCGCTCATTGGTGGCGCGCGGCAGCATGCCGTATTCGGCCGTCACCCAGCCACGGCCAGAGCCTTTGAGCCACGGCAGCACCTTCTCGGAGACAGTCGCCGTGCACAGCGCATGGGTCTCCCCGAAGCGGACAAGGCAGGAACCCTCGGCCTGGCGCGAGACGGCGCGTTCGAGGGTGACGGGGCGAAGCGCGTCATTGGCGCGTTTGGAAGGACGGATAATGTCGAAATCTCCTAGGAATCTAGCTGAGGCGGCGCACCCTAGAGGAGCCTCGGTGATGGGAAAAGTCATTTCCCCAAGTTCCATTGGCCAGCCTTGTGCGGGCCTTGAGGAGAAGCTACCACGCTTAGCCATGGCTGAGAGCGAGACGAGGGCTGGAGGCGCATCCCTCGTGAAGGGTGCCTCCCAAAGTGCTGCCACCCCGGCGGCTGGCGCTACGCCCATGATCGCCCAGTATTTGGAGATCAAGTCGGCCAATGCCGACAGCCTCCTATTTTACCGCATGGGCGACTTCTACGAGATGTTCTTCGAAGATGCGGCTGTCGCCTCCCGGGCGCTGGGCATCGCCCTGACCAAGCGCGGCAAGCATCTCGGCGAAGACATTCCCATGTGTGGCGTGCCGGTGCATGCCGCCGACGACTATCTCCAGCGTCTCATCGCTCAGGGTATCCGCGTGGCGGTCTGCGAGCAGACCGAGGACCCGGCGGAGGCGAAGAAGCGTGGGCCGAAGACGGTGGTGCGCCGCGACGTGGTGCGGCTCGTCACACCGGGCACGTTGACCGAAGAGTCGCTGCTCGATGCCCGGGCGCATAATTTTCTCACGGCGCTGTTCCGCGGCCCCCAAAAAGACGGTGCCGACCAAACTTGCGCGCTTGCCTCCATAGACATCTCGACTGGCGAGCTGATCGCCGTATCGGTGCGCGTGAGCGATCTTCCCGGTGAACTCTCACGCCTCAAGCCCGGCGAAGTGCTTACCGGTGACGATCTTGCGAGCGACGCAGACATGCGCCGTCTCGTTGAGGAGTCAGGTGCAGCGCTGACGCCCATCCCGCGTGCGCATTTCGACTCCGTGCGTGGCGAGCGCGCGCTGAAGGAACGGCTCGGCGTTGCCGCACTCGATGCCTTTGGTGATTTCACCCGCGCCGAGCTTGCTGCCCTCGCTGGGCTCCTCACCTATGTTGAGATCACCCAAGTTGGCAAAGCGCCTTTGCTTCGGCCGCCACGCAAGGAAGTCGCCGGCAGTCTCTTGGTGATCGATGCCGCTACCCGCGCCAATCTAGAGCTGGCCCGTTCCAATCAAGGCGCGCGCGCGGGCAGCCTTCTCGCTGCCATCGACCGCACGGTAACCCCAGCTGGCGCGCGGGAACTGGCAAGCCGTCTCGCCAGCCCCTTGACCGACGTCGACGCAGTGAATGCGCGCCTCGATGCCGTCGCTTACCTCTCGGGCGAGCCTCGCCTCAGGCAAGAATTGCGCGAAGCCTTGAAAGCCGCGCCCGATCTTGCGCGCGCGCTTGGCCGTCTTGCGTTGGGCCGAGGGGGGCCGCGCGATCTCGGTGCGGTGCGTCATGCGATCCTCGCCGCCCATAATCTTGCCGCTCATCTCCAGCGCGTCGGTGAGGCGCTGGGACTACCTCAGGATATGAAGGGCGTTGCCGAACGTCTTGCCGCCGCCCCCAGCGAAATTGCGAAATCTTTGTCGGCGGCTTTGGCCGATGAGCTTCCCGTCAACGCGCGCGACGGCGGCTTCATCCGCGATGGCTTCAATAGCGATCTCGACGAGCATCGCCGTCTTCGCGACAGTAGCCGACAAGTCATTGCCGGTCTTCAGGCGACCTATGCTGAGGCCACTGGCGTCAAGGGGCTGAAGGTCCGCCACAACAACGTGCTCGGCTATTTCATCGAGGTCACGGCGCTGCATGGGCAGACGCTGTTGAATCCGCCTCATGTGGAGACCTTCATCCATCGCCAGACCATGGCCAATGCGGTTCGCTTCTCCACGTCCGAGCTTGCCGAGATTGAAGCGCGCATTACCTCGGCCGCGGATCGCGCGCTGGCGCTTGAGCGCGACATCTTCGGCACGCTCATCGCCGAGCTGCTCAGTGAGGAGCAGGCATTGTCGGTGGCGGGTGCGGGGCTGGCCGAACTCGATCATTATGCGGGTTTTGCCGAGCTTGCCGCCGAGCAGAGCTATGTGCGTCCAAAGATCGACGACAGTCTTGTCTTCACCATCGAGGAGGGGCGTCACCCCATGGTGGAGCAGACCTTGCGGCGGAGCGATAGTGGCAGCTTCATCGGCAATGATTGCCGGCTTGGTGACGAGAGCGACGATGGCGGCGCGCGGGTTCTCGTTGTCACCGGGCCGAACATGGCGGGCAAGTCGACTTTCTTGCGCCAGAACGCGTTGATCGTGGTGCTGGCTCAGGCTGGGTCTTTCGTGCCGGCCAAGGCGGCGCATATCGGCGTTGTTGACCGGCTGTTCAGCCGTGTCGGCGCGGCGGACGATCTGGCGCGTGGCCGTTCGACCTTCATGGTGGAAATGGTCGAGACTGCCTCGATCCTCAATCAAGCCACGGCGCGCTCTTTCGTGGTGCTCGATGAGATCGGCCGCGGTACGGCGACGTTCGATGGACTGTCCATCGCTTGGGCAGCGCTCGAATATCTCCACGAGGTGAACCGCTCGCGGGTCTTGTTTGCGACCCATTATCACGAGCTGACGGCGCTGGCCGACAAGCTCGCTAACGCTGCCAACGCCACGGTCGACGTCAAGGAATGGCGGGACGAGATCGTGTTCCTCTATCGCGTGGTGCCCGGCGCCGCGGACCGCTCTTATGGCATCCACGTGGCCAAGCTTGCAGGACTTCCAGGGCCGGTCCTGGCTCGCGCCGGGGAAGTGCTGCAGGAATTGGAGAAGGCGGATGGGCGTCCGAAGCCTCAGGACCTCGCAGACGATCTGCCGTTGTTCCAGGCCACGAAGCAGCCCACCGGCCTAAGCGAGCCATCGCTCCTGGAACAGACGCTGCGCACGATCAGCCCCGATGCTATGACGCCGAAAGAGGCGCTCGAAGCCCTCTATCGCCTCAAGACTATGCTTGATAGCGAGGACTAAAGCCTCGATATGCTAGAACCGTCGCCCGCTATGGACCAATCCACCCTAAGACAGCCTCCGTATTTCGATTTTGACCTCCTGCGCCAGGAGGCGTCGGAACTCGCGCGCAACCACGAGGGTGAGGCCACGCAGCTTCGAGCGGCGCTGGTCGCCTATCTGAAGCCTATCGTCGAGGAAGCCCGGTCCGTCGCCAGGCAGAGGCTTGAGCAGGACGGTGACGGTCGTGCCTGCGCGAAGGGTCTGTCTGATTTCCAGGACGAGCTTATTCGCCTCGCCTACGACTTCACTACGAAGCACGCTTATCGCGCCCAGAACCCCTCCACCGCGGAGCGCATGGCGATCGTGGCCCAAGGCGGCTATGGCCGCAGCCTGTTGGCGCCGGGGTCTGATATCGATCTCTTATTCCTGCTTCCCTACAAGCAGACGGCCTGGGGCGAGAGCATCGCCGAGTACATGCTTTATCTCTTGTGGGATCTCGGTTTCAAAGTTGGGCACGCTACGCGCACCATCGGTCAATGTGTCCGTCTCAGCCTGGCCGATATGACCATCCGCACGGCGCTGCTCGATGCGCGGCTCATCCTCGGCGACGAAAAACTGTTTGAGAAATTCCTGCAGACCTTCCGCAAGGATGTGTTGGAGGCCGACCCGCGCGCTTTTGTCGAGGCGAAGCTCGAAGAGCAGAATGCCCGTCACTCGCGCACCGGCGCCTCACGCTATCTCGTCGAGCCCAACATCAAGGAAGGGACCGGCGGCTTGCGTGACCTGCACACACTGCATTGGCTTGCCAAGCATCTTTATCCCGAAAAGGCCGAGGAGGAGTTCGTCGAAGCTGGCGTCTTCACGCCTCATGAATATCGCAGCTTCCGCCGCTGCGAATTCTTCCTGTGGACGGTGCGCTGCAATTTACATTTTTTGACCGACCGCCCCGAGGAGCGGCTGAGCTTCGACCTTCAGCGGGCAATGACCGAGCGGCTTGGCTATCGCGGACACGCTGGTTTGAGCGCCGTCGAGCGTTTCATGAAGCACTATTTCCTTGTGGCCAGGGAAGTGGGGCAGCTGACCCGGATCGTCTGCTCGGCGCTTGAGATCAAACAGCTGAAGTCCGTGCCGACGATCGACGCGTTGCTTGCGCCGTTCGGTTGGCGACGCCGCGCCAAGCTCAGGCGCATGTCGGATTTCCGCATCGACAATGGCCGCATCTCGACCGTCGACAAGGACACCTTCGCTAAGGATCCGGCGAATTTCATCCGGCTGTTCGTCGTTGCTGACGAAAGCAAGGCCGCGTTCTCGCCCGAGGTGCTGCGTCAGATCCGGGCCAACTTCCGGCTGATCGACGACAATCTGCGCCACGACCCGACTGCCAACGCCCTGTTCCTGCGCCTTCTGATGGAGGCGAACGATCCCGAAGGCGTGCTGCGCAAGATGAACGAGGCTGGCGTGCTGGGCCGATTTTTCCCGGAATTTGGCCGCGTCGTGTCGATGATGCAGTTCAACATGTATCACCACTTCACGGTGGACGAGCACCTGATCCGTACCATCGGTTTCCTCTCTGCCATCGAGCGCGGCCGGCTTGCGGCCGAGCATCCGGTCTCGAGCGAGGTCATTCGCACCATCGACAACCGCCGCGCTCTCTATGTCGCCGTCTTCCTGCATGACATCGCCAAGGGCCGCGACGAGGATCATTCCATTGCCGGTGCGCGCATTGCGCGGGAGCTCGGTCCGCGCATGAGTCTCAACGCGTCGGAGACTGAGACAGCCGCTTGGCTCATCGAACATCATTTGACGATGAGCCTGTTCGCCCAGAGCCGCGATCTGAACGACCCCAAGACCATCCGCGACTTCGCGGACATTGTGCAGAGCCGCGAACGGCTGAAGCTTTTACTCATTCTCACCGTCGCCGATATCGCCGCCGTTGGACCGGGCGTGTGGACGGGTTGGAAGGGTCAGCTTCTACGCACATTGTATTTTGAGACCGAGCCGCTGCTTGGCGGTGGCCAAACGGCGCTGACCCGCACCGAGCGTGCGTCCCGCGCCAAGGATCAGTTGCGCGAGCGGTTGGCGGACTGGCCGAGCGAGGAGCTTGAGCGCTTCATCGACCGCCACTACCCGGCCTATTGGCTTAGAACCGAGCTCGACGTCATCGTCAAACATGCTGAGCTGGTGCGCGACGCCGAGGCGCAAAACCAGACGCTCGCCACGCATATTTCGACTGACGCTTTCCAAGGGGTTACCGAGATTGCGCTGCTGGCGCCCAACCATCCACGGTTATTGGCCATGGTTGCGGGCGCTTGCGCTGCGGCCGGCGCCAATATTGTCGATGCGCAGATTGCCACCACGCACGATGGCATGGCGCTTGATACGTTCCACCTCAAGCGCGAATTCGACGAGGCGGACGACGAGAAACGGCGGGCGGGGAAGATCGCCGCGACCATTGAACGTTTGCTCAGCGGCGAAGCACGCGTGGACGACATCGTGCAGGACAAGAAGAAACTGAAGCCGCGCCTCCATGCTTTCACCGTCGAGCCGCAAGTGGTGTTCGACAACACGCTGTCCGACGCGCTGACCGTTATCGAGATCAACGGGCTCGACCGCTCTGGTCTGCTTTACGACGTGACCCGTGAGATTTCGGACCTCAATCTCGAAATTGCCTCGGCTCACGTCGCCACGTTCGGCGAGAAGGCGGTGGACGTATTCTATGTCACCGACCTCACGGGCAATAAGATCACGAGTTCAAGTCGCGAGGCGGCGATCCGCGAGCGCTTAACGAAAGTGCTTGTGGCTCATCAAGAAGCGGCGCTCGCGTCCGCATAGTCGCGTTCTCAATCTCTTGCCGGGTCGAATGACCTGGCGCATCAGGTTGCGCCATGAAGCTCTATCGCGGGTTTGCCACCGTCGGCGGGATGACTGTCATCAGCCGCCTTCTCGGCTTCGTCCGGGACGTGCTGATCGCTGCCGTGCTTGGCGCGTCCTCCGTCACCGATGCCTTCTTCGTGGCGTTCCGCGTGCCCAACATGTTCCGGCGCCTATTCGCCGAGGGGGCCTTTAACGGGGCCTTCATCCCGCTCTTCACCAAGCGCCTGCACGAGGATGGGCCCGAGGCCGCGCAGGACTTCGCCGCCCAGGCGCTGTCAGGTCTGACGCTCGTCCTTGTCGTCTTCACGATCCTCGCCGAGATCGCCATGCCGTGGCTGATGCTATTGCTCGCGCCAGGCTTTACCGAGGAGCCAGACAAATTCCACCTTGTCGTGCTGCTGGCGCGCATCGCGCTTCCCTATCTCGTCTTCATGTCGTGGGTGGCGCTCTATAACGGGCTCTTAAACGCGCATGGACGTTTTGCCGTCGCCGCCTTTGCGCCAAGCCTGCTGAATGTGGTGCTCATCACCGTGCTGCTGGCTCTGATCGCTACGGGCACGGGAGAGCAGACGATTGCCGGTGTCGCGCTCGCCTGGGGCGTCGCCATCTCCGGCCTGTTGCAGCTGGCCATTGTCGCCTTCGCCGCAGCCAGGCTCGGCATTCGTCTGAAACTCGAGCGCCCCAGGCTGACTCCCGACATGAAGCGGCTCGTGGCCCTGGCGGTGCCGGGCCTCATTGCTGGCGGCATGGCCCAGATCAGCATCGTCATCTCGACCATCATCGCCACGCTCCAGGACCGGGTGGTGTCGTGGCTCTATTATGCCGACCGCATTTTCCAACTGCCGCTGGGTCTCGTTGGTGTGGCTGTTGGCGTGGTGCTCCTGCCGGACCTCACCCACAAGCTTCGCGCTGGTGACCACAAGGCGGTCATCGAGAGTGAGAACCGTGCGCTCGAGTTCGCGCTCCTCCTCACGCTGCCTGCCGCCATCGCGCTATTCATCGCCGCCGGTCCCATCATGCGGGTTCTGTTCGAGCACGGCGCGTTCACCACGATCGATGCGCGCGCCACCGCCGAGATGCTGTCGGCCTTAGCTCTAGGCCTGCCCGCTTATGTGCTGATCAAAGTGCTGCATCCGAGCTTCTTCGCCCGTGAAGACACCAAGACGCCGATGATCTTCGCCGGCATCGCCATGGCCGCCAATGCCGCGCTGAGCTTGGCGCTGTTTGTGGTGCTAGGCGCGGTCGGCATCGCCATCGCGACAGCGGTTGCGGGCTGGATCGACGTGGCGCTGCTTGTCACCGAGCTGAAGCGGCGCGGGGAGTTTGCTTTGGACGCCGCTTTCCGCCGCTCGTTTATCGGCATCGTGCTGGCGAGTGCCGCCATGGGGCTCAGCGTCTGGGGACTCACCACAGGCCTCAATCCCTGGTTTGCGCCCGAGAATGGCATCTTCGTCCAGGTGCTGGCGTTGCTGGCGCTGATTACCGGTGGTCTCCTGACCTACCTCGTGGCGGGCACGTTTTTCGGCGCCATGAAGCCAAAAATCCTGCTGAAAGACCTGCTCGGGCGCTGACCCCAATCGGCATCCTTGTCCTTGCGCTCCGCTCAGGCCCAAGCGATAAACCGCGGCATGGAAGAGACCTCGAAAAAAACCCGCGTTTTCTCGGGCGTTCAGCCGACGGGCAATCTGCATCTCGGCAACTATCTTGGCGCCATCAAGCGTTTCGTGGCGTTGCAAGACGAGCATGAGTGCCTCTATTGCGTGGTCGATCTTCACGCCATCACGGTGTTCCAGGACCCCGATGAGCTCACCCACAATACGCGTGAGGTGACGGCGGCCTTCATCGCTTCGGGCATCGACCCGATCCGCCAGATCATCTTCAATCAAAGCCAAGTGTCGGGGCATGCGGAGCTAGCCTGGATCTTCAATTGCGTGGCCCGCCTCGGCTGGCTGAACCGCATGACCCAGTTCAAGGAGAAGGCGGGCAAGGATCGCGAAAAAGCCTCCGCCGGTCTCTACGTTTATCCGAACCTGATGGCCGCCGATATTTTGCTCTATCACGCCACCCATGTGCCGGTGGGCCATGACCAGAAGCAGCATCTCGAGCTGGCTCGCGACATCGCACAAAAGTTCAACAGCGACTTCGCTAAGAGCATCGACCAGGCCGACTATCCGGACGGCTTCTTTCCTCTACCCGAGCCGCTGATTGCCGGACCCGCCACTCGGGTGATGAGTTTCCGCGACGGCGCTAAGAAAATGTCGAAGTCGGACCCGTCCGATCTCAGCCGCATCAACCTCACCGACGATCAGGACGCTATCGCCAAGAAGATCCGAAAGGCGAAGACCGATCCGGAGCCGTTGCCGTCCGATGTCGAGGGACTGGAAGAGCGGCCTGAGGCCGACAATCTCATCGGCATCTACGCCGCGCTTGCCGGCACCGACAAAGCGGCGGTGCTGCGTGACTACGGCGGCGCAACCTTCTCCAAGTTCAAAGAAGCGCTGGGCGAACTCGCCACGGCAAAGCTCACGCCGATTGGTGATGAGATGCGCCGGCTGATGGCCGATCCGGTGGAGATAGACCGGATATTGGCCGATGGCGCAGGCCGCGCCCACGATATTGCCGACCCAATTCTCGCCAAGACGAAAGATATTATTGGCTTCATTCGCAGCTAGGCTGCGGACTCAGCCGCGCAGGATTTTGCGTAGGACAAAGTCGTAGGAGAAAAAATCGATGTTGCCGTATCGCATTTTGCTCGTGACGATTTCGATCTTGGTGCTCGGAATTTCAGTCCACGCCGAAGGCAAAGACCCTGATCGAAAGCCAAACATCCTGCTTGTTGTTGGCGACGATTTGGGCTGGACGGACCTCGGCAGCTTTGGCGGCGAAATCGATACACCGAATTTAGACGAGCTCGCAGGACGCGGGGTCCAGTTCACAGACTTCCATGTTTCCATCAGCTGTTCTCCCACCCGCTCCATGCTTTTGTCGGGGACCGACAACCACATCGCTGGTCTCGGAAATATGAGTGAGCTGCTGACTCCTGAGCAGCGCGGAAAACCCGGTTACGAAGGGCATCTCAACAATCGCGTCGTCGCGCTTCCCGAAGTTCTTCGCGACGCCGGGTATCACACCTACATGGCTGGCAAATGGCATCTTGGGCACGAGCCCGAGTCCTTCCCGTCTGCGAGGGGGTTCGACCGGTCCTTCAGCATGTTGTTTGGGGGCGCCAGCTATTGGAGCGACATGTTCGGAATTCAGGCGGACGGTGAAAAGAAGGCCGACTATGTCCTGGATGATGAGCGGCTTCAGACGCTGCCCAAGGATTTCTACACCACCCGTAGCTACGCGGATTTTCTGATCGAGGCGATCCGTGAAAATCATGGTGATGACAAACCGTTCTTCGCGTATCTGTCGTTCACTGCAGCGCACGATCCCTTACATGTTCCCGAGCCGTGGCTCAGCAAATATCGCGGCACCTACGACGACGGTTACGAAGTGCTCAAGGCGAAGCGCGCGGATAGCGCACAGCAGCTCGGACTTGTGCCAAACGGTGCGCAGACGCCGCCGCGCGTAGAGGCACTCAAGCCCTGGGTTGATCTAACCGAGGAAGAGCGGGCGGTCTCCAAAAAGAGAATGGAAGTCTACGCCGGCGTGGTCGAGAACATGGACTACCACTACGGGCGCGTTGTGGACTTCCTCAAGGACATCGGTGAGTACGACAACACGATTATTATTTTTCTCTCCGACAACGGTTCAAGCCCTTTGGTCAGTGAAGACTATCCCGGCAACAGGGACAGCAAATGGCTTGCGCAGTTTGATAACAGCGTTGAGAATATCGGACATCCAATGTCTCACTATGCCTACGGCATGGGGTGGGGGGCTGCCGGCACCGGCCCACTTGATCTTTTCAAATTGACCGTGGGTGAAGGTGGCATCCGCAACCCCATGTTGATTGCGGGTCCCGGCATCGAAGGCAAGCGACGGTCCGATGCCTTTACCTATGTTTGGGATGTCATGCCGACCATTCTTGAATATGCCGGCGCGACACACCCCACGGAGTTCAAAGGGAAAAAAGTCGAGCCTATGCGGGGCAAGCCATTGAACGGAATGCTCGCCGGGTCCGCCAATGAGGTCTACGGGCCGGATGATTTTGTCGGTGGCGAAATGCGGAACGGTAAATGGATGCGCCAGGGCGAGTTAAAGGCCGTTTCGGTGGCGCCGCCATTCGGGCCGGGGGATTGGTATCTCTATAACGTTGCCGAGGATCCGGGCGAGACCCATGACCTTTCGAAAGAGCGGGCCGAAGAGTAGAAGAAACTGCAGGCGGCGTGGGACAGCTACGCCAAAGACGTGGGCGTTGTACTTTCTAAATAGCTGGCTGGCGCTAAGTGTCGACACCTGTCCCGATCGGGCAGGTGACGCCGGTACCGCCGAGGCCGCAATAGCCTTCCGGATTCTTGGCGAGATATTGCTGGTGGTGGGCTTCCGCGAAATAGAATTCGGGGGCTGGCTCGATCTCCGTCGTGATGGGCGAAAGCCCTTTCGCTTTCAGGGCTGCGTCATACGCGGTCTTGGAGGCTTGTGCCGTCCGGCGCTGATCTTCGGACGTGTAGTAGATAGCTGAGCGGTATTGGGTGCCCACATCGTTGCCCTGGCGCATGCCTTGAGTCGGGTCGTGGCTCTCCCAGAACGTCTTGAGCAGCGTCTCGTAGGTCACTTGTTTTGGATCGAACACCACGAGCACCGCTTCGGTGTGCCCTGTGCGGCCCGAATAGACCTCGTCATAGGTGGCGTTCGGGGTGTGACCACCGGCATAGCCGACCGCTGTCACGGTGACGCCGGGGATCTGCCAGAATTTCCGCTCCGCGCCCCAAAAGCAGCCGAGCCCGAACAGGGCGATCTCGGCGCCGTCGGCATAAGGCCCTTTGAGGGCGGTGCCATGGATGAAATGCGTGTCCGCCGTGCGAATAGCGTGCGGCCGGCCTGGCAATGCATTGTCGGGTTTGGGAATCGAGGGTTTGCGCCTGAAGCTAAACATTGCTGCCTGCCAACATTGGAGGTCTCCGCTTAAGTCTCTCCCCCGAAAAAGCGCCCCTTAATTGATAAAGACCTCGACCGGCTTTCGTTTCTGGCCAAGCCAGTAGAGGAGCACGCCGAGAATGCCGAACACCACCCAGGTCGGTGCGCTCAAAATGCCGACGATGATCGGATCCCACATGAACTTGCCAATCGTGGTCTCGATCCAGGTCTTCGAGACCGTGAGTGTGTCGGGCGCGAGCTGGCGCCATTGCTCGCCCATGGGCGTAACCACCCACGCGCCGCCCCCCGCCAGGCTCTTGGTGGCGTCGACGACGGCGGCGACCATGGCCAGCAAAAGCAGCCAAACACCGAGAATGCGTAGGATCAGGAACATGAGCAACAATGGTAAACTGGGAAGTTCCGAGTACATAAGCCATCACCGCCTTACGTTCAAACGCTGCTTTGGTGATGTTATGGCGAGAGACGGGTCGTGCTTGAACGTCAAGGGCGCTTCGCTATAGTGCGGCGCCTTCTGGAGCAATTTTGATATTGGAGAGGTGGCCGAGTGGTTGAAGGCGCACGCCTGGAAAGCGTGTAGGCGGGTAACCGTCTCGAGGGTTCGAATCCCTCTCTCTCCGCCAATACTATGTCCGACCACATTCTGACACCA
>DAOVDX010000161.1 GCA_030669345.1 Methyloceanibacter sp.
CTGGAAGTTCCACGACATGATTGCTTTTCGCGACCGGACGGCAAAGGAGCTTGGTCTCGATCTCATCGTTCACACCAACCATGATGGGCTCGCTAAGGGCATCAACCCGTTCGATCATTCGCCCTCCGTTTATACCGACATCATGAAGACGCAGGCGCTGCGCAAGGCACTCGATGACGGCGGCTTCGATGCCGCCTTTGGTGGCGCCCGGCGTGACGAGGAAGCGTCCCGCGCCAAAGAGCGCGTGTTCTCTTTCCGTGCGCCCGGTCATCGCTGGGACCCGCGCCTACAGCGCCCCGAGATGTGGCAGCTTCTGAACGGCCGTCTTGGGAAAGATGAGACCGTGCGTATTTTTCCGCTGTCCAATTGGACCGAGGCCGACGTGTGGCGCTACATCACGTTGGAGAAGCTCGATGTGGTGCCGCTCTATTTTGCCAAGGAGCGTTCCGTGGTGGAACGTGATGGCCAGCTCCTGCTGGTCGATGACGAACGGATGAGGCTGAAGCCGGGGGAGGAGCCTCAGATGCGCAAAGTGCGCTTCCGGACGCTCGGCTGTTATCCGCTGAGCGCCGCGATTGAGTCCGACGCCGCCGATCTTGATGCCGTGGTGAGGGAGACGCTGACTGCGCGCGTGTCCGAGCGGTCTGGGCGGTTGATCGATCACGATCAAGACGGTGCCATGGAGATGAAGAAGCGTGAGGGTTACTTCTAATGACTTTGGCTACGCTCGACGAAAAAGTCCCTGAGGGGACCATTTTGGCTCCGGACCAGAAGTCGGAGGCCATGCTCAGTCTGTTGACCTGCGGCTCGGTCGACGACGGTAAGTCCACGTTGATTGGCCGGCTGCTATGGGACGCCGCCGGTGTCACCGAGGACCAGCGGGCCGCTGTTATGCATGCGTCCCATGCCCGGGGCGCCAACGGCGAAAAAATCGACTTCAGTCTGCTACTCGACGGCCTTCAGGCCGAGCGCGAGCAGGGCATCACCATCGATATTGCCTGGCGCTATTTCGAGACCGAGCGCCGCCGCTTCGTCATCATCGATTCGCCGGGCCATGAGCAATACACGCGCAATATGGCGACCGGCGCGTCTCATGCCGATATCGCGATCCTGCTCGTCGATGCCCGCCATGGCGTAAAGCGCCAGACGCGCCGCCACGCTGCCATCTGCGATCTTGTGGGCATCAAGAAGGTCATTGTCGCCGTCAACAAGATGGACCAGATCGATTGGTCCGAGGAAGGCTATCGCGCCATCGAGGCCGACTTCCAAAAACTCGCTGAGAATTTCGGCTTTGCCGAGATCACGTCCATTCCGGTGGCCGCGCTCACAGGCGCCAATGTGGTCGCCCGGTCCGCCGAGATGCCCTGGTACTCCGGTCCGACTTTGCTCGGCTATCTTGAGAACGTCGATCCGAAGACGGTCGCCGAGGATGTGCCGTTCCGCATGCCTGTGCAGCTCGTGCTGCGCGCCGCGGACGACTTCCGCGGTTATGCCGGCACCGTTACATCGGGCAAGATCACAGTCGGTGATCGTGTGGTCGATGCCAGAAGCGGCCTTGGCGCAACCTTGCGCCGGATCTCCACCATGAGCGGCGACCAGCCTTTCGCCACCAGCGGCGATGCGGTCACCCTCGTGCTCGACACCGATGTTGATATTTCGCGCGGCGCTGTGCTGTCCGAGGTCAAGCGGCGTCCGGTGAATGCCGACGTCATCGAAGCGCGCCTTGTCTGGCTCTCCGAGACACCGTTCGACCCCGAGGCTGGGTATCTGCTGCGGAGCGCCACCGATCTTACGCCGGTGACATCCATGAGCGTGTCTGCGCTTGTCGACTTTGAGACGCTCGCCTCGACCCCGGCGCATGACTGCAGCGTCAACGACATTGCCGACTGCCGCATTTTGCTCGGCCGGCCGACAGCACTCGATCTTTTCGTTGACCTGCCGCTCACCGGCAACTTCGTTCTGGTCAACGCCATCGACGGCGCTACCGTCGCGGGCGGAGTGATCAGCTGGGTGCAGAGCGGTTCGGCCGAGGGTGAGGATATTGATGAGAATGTGCTGGTCGTTGACCGCGCACGTCTTGCTGGGCTCTGTTCCGATCTCGGCAATTCTCCGGCCGATTCCGCCGAATTTGAGCGGCGTGCGCAGGAGGTGGCACTTCTGCTACGTTCGGCGGGTGTTCCGGTTCTAATCGAAACAGACCGATAATAATGTATCTGCGTGCGATCTCGCCGGTAGCGTAGGGGGAGGCCTCATCAATGCTTGACCTCAGCTGGGCAGCGGCTCTACTGCCGCTGGCTGCCGCTGGCTTTGGTGTCGGTTTCCTTGTGGGGCTGACCGGAGTTGGCGGTGGCGCGCTGATGACGCCGTTGCTCATCTCGACATTCGGGGTAGCTCCGGCCACGGCTATCGGCACGGATTTGCTCTACGCATCGGTGACGAAAACCGTCGGCGGGTGGCGTCACCATGTCGCCGAAAATGTCGACTGGCCGATCGTGATCCGGCTCGCCATGGGCAGTATCCCGGCGGCGCTCATCATGCTCGCGATCATGTCCTATGCGCCGTTCAACACGGAGGCCATGACGCACTGGATTCGCTATGGTCTTGCCTTTGCCCTGCCGGTCAGCGCCGCGGCCATCGTATTTTATCCCATCATGATGAAGGCGCATGCCGCCGGCACCGGGGAGGCGCTGCCTAAGCGCACAATAGCCACCGTGTCGTTTGGCGCGGCGCTTGGTCTGCTGGTCACGCTGACCTCAATCGGCGCCGGCGCCATCGGCGTCGTGGTGCTGGCTATGCTGTTTCCATCTCTGCCGGCCAAGCGCATCGTCGGCACCGACATCGCCCATGCCGTGCCGCTCACTCTGGTCGCGGGCGCCGGCCATCTCGGCCTTGGCCACGTCGATCCGTGGATTTTGATCGCGCTGCTCTGCGGCTCGATCCCCGGCATCTTGCTGGGCACTCGGCTCGCGGGCGTTGCCCCGGAATGGCTGTTGCGACCGTTGCTGGCGCTGGTTCTTTGTTACGCGGCCTACGCGCTGCTCTACAAATAGGCGCTCAGACGAAGCCCGGCTTAAGCTCCGGTCATTTCGGCTTCCACGCCTGTACCAGCTTTTGTCCTTCGGCTATCTGCTCAGGGCTCATTTGGGCGGCGGCAAGGTCACGATTTTTGGCCGCGTCGGTCGTGTTTCCGGCCTTTGAGGCTCCGATGCTGAACCACACATACGCCTGAGTGAAGCTCTGGGGGACACCCTTTCCGTTGGCGTACATGACGCCCAGATTGTTCTGGGCTTTAGGGTCTCCCTGCTCTGCAGCAAGGCGAAACCACTTCGCCGCCTCGACATCGTCGGCGAAGACCCCAGTGCCATTCAAATACGCATTGCCGAGATTAACTTGCGCCGCGGCAAGGCCCCCCCGAGCCAACGGCAGCCACAGTGTCAGAGCAGTCGGATAGTCGCCGCGGTCGAAGGCGGCCACGCCCGCCTGAAACATCTCCGCGGCCTGAGCTGCTCTCGCTTCAGGTGACATCGGAGCCTCAGATGACGTCTGGACCTCAGATGATTTCTCGGCCTCGGATGGCGTCTCGGTGTCAGACGCATTCTCTGAATCACAGCCCGTCATCATCATGACGAGAACGATACTTGCTAGGATACGGCGCATGAGGGCCCTCCGATTTGATCGTGTTGCCCATGCCTTTTGCCGAGGAAGATTGGCGATGCCAGCTAGGCTTCGTCCTAGCCAGCACACTGCCATAGCGTTGCGATAAAGCGAACCGCACCTGCTGCCACTCCCGAGGAACGGTATGCTAGGCGATATTGGTAGCAATAGCCCAACGTCTCGAGGCCAGCCTTTGGCTTAAGCCACGTTCTGCTGGAGTCCTCCCAGGGCCTCGTCGATCGTCCGCTTGGCTGCGTCATGCGCGTCTTCCTTGCTGAGGGACAGCGTGCGCAAAGGCGACTGAGCAAGAATGGGAAGGTCGGAATGGGTGGGATGGACGCTCGCACACCAGCTCGACCACTCGCGTCGTAGCTGGATTTCGTATCCGCGATATTGACGTCTGTCGTTCGTTCTAAGGTCTCTAAGCATGGGCT
>DAOVDX010000029.1 GCA_030669345.1 Methyloceanibacter sp.
TTGCTTTGTGCCCGCCATGGTTATGAGCGCCCACGCCAAGCCCGGCCTGGTTGAAGATGCGCTTCGGGCAGGGGCCCACCAGGTCCTGGTGCTGCCCATCTCGGCCAGCACGCTCTATCGCCGCCTCGATTGGCTGCTGAACGACGATCGTCCCTTCGAAATGCATGGGGGACATTATGTGGTCGCTGGTATGGAAGAGCGTCTGGCGCTCAGTGTCCCGCAACCGGCCGACGCGGCCATGCGTAAAGCTCCACCGCTGGTGATTGGCCAGCAGAGGGCACCGGCCACCGGGACTTATGGTTTGGGCATGCGGGCGGCCCAGAACTAAAGCCCCTTATCGTCGCTGGAAGCGTCTTTGCGCCGCTGGACAGGGGCCGGGGCGAGAGGCCATAGTCGCCTCTAGCGCTCCATAAGCGCACGAAACAAATCCGCGAAAATATTGATGGGCTTCTTCAGTGAAATGTTTGTCTGGTGGAAGGGCAACACGATCGGCACGCGCCTCTTCACTTGGCGCAAGGGTATTCGCGTGGGTGAAGACGGTCTCGGCAATATCTATTACCGCGAGCGGGACGGCGCTCGCCGCTGGGTGACCTATCGGATCCTGGCTGAACCCTTCCAAGTTCCCCCGGAATGGCATGCGTGGCTGCATTACACGGTCGATGTGCTCCCGACCGAGGAGGGCTACACGCCTCGTCCGTGGCAGAAGGCCCATCGTCCAAACATGACCGGGACTTACGAGGCTTACCGCCCGCCCGGATCGACGCTGCGCCCGCAGGTCCAGAAGCCGCCTCTCGATTATGAGCCTTGGCAGCCCAAATGACGGAACTTCCAATGACGGATAATGCGCTGCCTCAGTCGGTGCAAAGCTGGTCGGCTTCCGACTACGCCAAGAACGGCCGCTTCGTGCAGGACTTGGCGGGGCCGATCTTCGCCATGCTAAGCGCAAAGCCAGGTGAGCGCGTGCTCGACCTCGGCTGTGGTGACGGCACGCTGACGACGGAGATCAAGGCGGCGGGCGCCGACGTGCTCGGCGTCGATCTGAGCGATGAACTCCTCGCCGTGGCGCGCATGAAGGGGCTCACTGTTCGCAAAGCCGACGGTCATGAGCTTGATTTTGTCCAGGAGTTTGACGCGGTGTTTTCCAACGCGGCGCTGCATTGGATGCGCGCACCCGACCTGGTGATCGCCGGTGTTGCCCGGGCGCTAAAGCCAAAGGGCCGGTTCGTCGGTGAGTTTGGTGGCCATGGCAATGTGTCCGCCATCGCGACGGCGATGCGGGCTGTGGCCAAGACGCGGGGTGGCGATCCAAGCCATGTCGCGCCCTGGTTCTTTCCGACGGTCGATGAGTATTCAGACCTTCTGGTGAAGAACGGTTTCACGGTTCAGGAGATCGCGCTGGTTCCGCGCCCGACCCCGCTGAAGACGGGCATGGAGGGGTGGCTCAGGACGTTCGGCCGGTCCTTCTTTGATCAGTTTGAGGAGCCGGAGCGGACTGCAGCCGTAAATGAGGCCCTGGAGCTCTTAGGGCCGTCCCTGTGCGATAGTCAGGGCCGGTGGACGGCTGACCATGTGAGGCTCAGATTTTCCGCCGAACGGAATGCATAGGCCGAGTTTGATGCCCGAGACGGCAATTGATGCTAAAGGAGCGCACCCGAGGAAGCATCGAGAGACACGACAACGAGGTGTGCGGGATGATGCGACGGAAGAGAATGTTGGCTGATCTAACAACCACAGGTAGGCGCGCGTTGACGGCGATGGCCCTGGCAGGCGGCTTTGTCGCCCTGGCGGGCGGGATTGCGCACGCTACGACAATCAAGAATCCAATTGCCGTGTTTGCTGCCCTCGACAAGGTGACGGGCCGCATTTCGCATCTTGAAGTGCCCATCGATCAGACGGTCGAGTTCGGCGCGCTGAAAGTCACACCTCGCGTGTGCGATTCGCGCCCGCCCACCGAAACGCCTCACACCGCCGCCTTCGTCGAAGTCGACGAGATCAAGCTCACGGGCGAGGAGCAGCGGCTTTTCACGGGCTGGATGTTCGCTGAGAGTCCTGGGCTTCACGCCGTGGAGCACCCGGTCTTCGACGTTTGGCTGACGAGCTGCAAGACGCCGCCGGGTGAGACGCCGCCGGAGAGCGCCGAGAACGAGCCGGCGGTCGAAGCAGCCGAGCCAACACCAGATGCAGCTGCGCCCGCAGCGCCACCACCACCTGCCGCGGCCGCGCCGGCGCCTGGATCACCGCCGCCGCCACCAGCCGCCGCGCCAGCGCTTCCTTGGCTCACGCCGAGCGCACCCTCCAGGAGACGCTGAAACTTCTGACGGCTCACTTCGATGGCGCCAAAGCGGGCGAGATGCCCGGTGACGAACTGTGTGTCGAGCAGCGCGAAGCCACCATATTTCAGTCGAGCGATGAGATAGACGAGGGCGATCTTGCTCGCGTCGCGCGCGTTGGAAAACATGCTCTCGCCAAAAAACGCACGGCCCAGATGGACGCCGTAGAGCCCACCCACGAGTTTTCCCTCCTGCCAAACCTCGACCGTGTGGCAATGGCCAAGCGCGAAGAGATCGCGATAGAGGCTACGGATACGGGCATTGATCCAGGTGCTACGGCGGCCTGTGCGCGATGCGGCGCATCCTTCGATCACCGCTTCAAAGTCATTGTCGATTTTCACCTCGAAGCCGCCTCGGCGAATGGTGCGGGCAAGGCTTTTCGGCACGTGCACTTTGTCCAGCGGCAGGATGCCGCGGTGCTCCGGCTCGATCCAATAGAGTGCGTTGTCGTCGGCGCTTTCCGCCATCGGGAAGATGCCGCAAGCGTAAGCTTTGAGCAGCACCTGAGGTGTGATCTCGACCGTCATGTCGTCGATGGACGTCATGACCCGTTACCCGGGGCGCTCGGTGTTGGGAGACAGATGGTCTTCAAGCCAATGAATATCGTAATTGCCGTCCGCCACGTCGGGCTCGGAAACGAGCGAGCTAAACAGCGGGATGGTTGTCTCGATGCCATCAACGACAAATTCTCCGAGAGCCCGCTTCAGCCGCATCAGGCATTCATTGCGCGTGCGGGCATGCACGATGAGCTTACCGATCAGACTGTCATAATAGGGCGGAATCGTGTAGCCAGCATAAACGCCTGAATCGACCCGAACCCCTAGGCCGCCCGGCGGGTGGAAATGGGTGATCGTCCCTGGTGACGGCCTGAAAGTGTGGGGGTTTTCGGCATTGATGCGGCATTCGATGGCGTGGCCATTGAAGCGCACGTCTTCTTGGCGGAGCGATAACGGCGCGCCTCCGGCAATCCTAATTTGCTCAATGACGAGATCGAGCCCGGTAATCATCTCCGTGACCGTATGCTCGACTTGCAGCCGCGTGTTCATCTCGATGAAGTAGAATTCGCCGCCTTCGTACAGGAACTCCACAGTGCCGACGCCGCGGTAGCGCAGCCTGCGCATAGCGGCGGCTACGATCTCGCCGATGCGGACGCGCTCGCTCTCGTTCAGGGCCGGTGAGGGAGCCTCCTCCCAGAGTTTCTGGTGGCGCCGTTGTAGCGAGCAATCGCGTTCGCCGAGATGGATGGCGTTGCCGTTGCCGTCGGCCAGAACCTGCACTTCGATATGTCTGGGCCGGGCGAGATATTTTTCGAGATAAACCGTGTCGTCGCCGAAGGCTGCCCGCGCCTCGTTACGGGCGGCGGAAAGGGCCGGCTCCAGCTCGTTCTCAAACAGCGCGAGCTTCATGCCGCGACCACCACCACCGGCCGACGCCGTGACCATGATCGGATAGCCGATCTCCGCCGCGATGGCCTTGGCTTCCTCGTACTCGGTCACGGCGCCGGGCGAGCCTGGGACCACGGGGATGCCAAGCGACTGGACCGTCTCCTTGGCCATGATCTTGTCGCCCATCAGCCGGACATGTTCGGCTGACGGGCCGATGAATGTAATTTTGTGCTCTTCGAGGATTTCAGCGAAGCGCGCATTCTCCGAGAGGAATCCATAGCCGGGATGCACCGCGTCGGCGCCGGTGATCTCACAAGCGGCGACGATAGCCGGAATATCGAGATAACTGTCCTTGGCCGCAGGCGGCCCGATGCACACGCTCTCGTCGGCAAGCCGCACATGCATGGCGTCGGCGTCCGCGGTCGAATGCACAGCCACGGTGGCGATGCCAAGCTCTTTGCATGCACGTTCGATGCGAAGAGCAATCTCTCCCCGGTTGGCGATCAGGACTTTGTCGAACATCGAAAGAGACCGACTTTACTGTTGCTCGATCACCACCAAAGGCTCGCCATATTCCACCGGCTGACCGTCCTCGAAGAGAATGGCGATGACGGTCCCGGCCTTTGGTGAGGGGATCTGGTTCATAGTCTTCATGGCTTCGATAATGAGTAGCGTCTGGCCTGCCGAAACCTTGGTGCCGACCTCAACGAGGGTCGGGGCGCCGGGCTCCGGCGAACGGTAAGCCGTGCCGACCATCGGCGAATTGACTGTTCCAGGATGCACGGCGACATCATCGGTTTGCGACACGCGCTTGGCTTCACGATGCTCGGCTGGACCGCTGCTGGCGACTGCGGGCATCGCCGCGGCGACGCTAACGCCACGGGCGACCCGGACACGGCGTCCCTCGAGCTCAATCTCGATTTCGGTGAGCCCAGTCTCGTCAAGAAGCTCAGCAAGCTCCCTGATGATCTTTTTATCGAGGGTTCCCCCGTCTTTGGTCATCGACGTCCTTCCTACCCGTCAGCCGGCATCGCCGGGAGATATCGTGGCGGCTAGCGCCTCGATCGCAAATTCGTAGCCCAAGCCCCCGAAGCCGCAGATCACACCCTTCGCGGCCTTAGAGATATAGGACCTGTGGCGGAACTCTTCGCGGGTGAAAATATTCGACAAATGCACCTCGACGATCGGGATCGGGCAGGCAAGCAGCGCATCGAGCATGGCGATCGACGTGTGCGTGAAAGCGCCGGCGTTGACGATCAGCCCGGACGCATCCGTCCTCGCCTCTTGGATCCACGCTACCAGCTCGCCCTCGTGGTTGCTCTGTTGAAACTCCACCGCATAGCCGAGCGTCTTGGCCTTCTGCTCGCACCTTTGGCGCAAATCGTCCAGCGTCTCGTGACCGTAGACTTCCGGTTCACGGGACCCAAGCAGATTGAGATTGGGGCCGTTCAAGACATAGATCGGTTTGGCCATGGCCAGTGCGGGATGCCTGTTTGAGGCCGGACCGGCCATGAAAGGCCTAGCCGCAGCTAATTGGAAACGAGCCCCAATATCAGCTTTTTAGCCGTTCGGCAAAAGACGCCAGGTGACCCCAAGAGATATCGAGGCCGCCCCAAGAGATAAAACGCCCCTTGGGGCCAAGCCCCAACACGAGGCCTTAACGCACGGGGCTAAGCCTTAACATTTGGCGCTGCAGCCGTTCTCGCGGATCTCGGTCACATTTTCCACGAGTTGGTCGTAAAGATCGTCCGGCGCTCCCGGGATGATCCTGTCGCCGATGAGGTAAAGCGGCGTGCCTTGTAGGCCGAGCTTCTGGGCCAGGTCTTTGGCCTCGTCGAGGCCTTCTTGGACGGTCTCGCCATCCATGTCCGCTTCGAGCTTCGGCACGTCGAGACCGATTGCGTTGGCGATACGAAGAACCTTCTCCTTGTTGGCCTTACCGGGCTCGGAGAACAGCTTCTGGTGCATCTCGAAATATTTGCCCTGAATCTTCGCGGCGAGGGCGCCTTTGGCGGCTGCCTCGGAGTCATCGCCAAAGATCGGCAGCTCCTTGAACACGAGCTTCACCTTGTCGTCGTTGTCGATCAGCTTGACCACATCAGGCATGGCGCGCCGGCAGAAGCCGCAATTATAGTCGAAGAACTCAACCACCGTGACATCGCCATCGAGATTGCCAGCCGCGAAGGCTTTCGACGACCGGAACAGGGCGTCGGAATTGTCGCTGATGGCCTTTTCCTGCATGGAGTCTTCTTCGGCTTGCTGGCGCTTGTCGAGCTCAGTCGTCATCTCCACGAGGATTTCGGGGTTCTCGGTGAGATAATCGCGGATGATCTCGACGACCTGCGTCTCATTCAGCGTGGCCATAGGGGCTTCCACCACGTCCGGCGCGGCACGCCAGGTGGCGACCATCGTGGCGGCGCTGACGATGGCGGCCACAACGGCGGCCACCAGGGCAGTGGCGAGGCCGGTCTTAAAGGTCATGCTTACGGTCTCCGGGGGTTAGAGTTAGTTTCGTCTGGGAACTTGGAAGGTGAGGATATCGTCGGCCCTGATCCAGTTCGGTGTGCCGTTGGACAGGCCGACCTTGGCGCGTTTAGCCTGCACTTTGGCTAGCTTCAAGCGACCTTCATAGAAATAGGCTTCCGCCGACGCAAGTGAAGCTTGAGCCATGAAATTCTTCTTGGCGCCCGATGTTTTGGCTTGGTCGGCCTTGCGCGCATAGGCCGAAGCGATCTGGCGGTAACCCGCTGCCGATGTTGTTTCGCGCGTGAGCGCTTTGCGCAAATGACGAATCGCCTCGTCGAGATATTGTGGATCATCGGTACTGAGCAATGCGTGGCCCAGCATGATACGGATCAGCGCTTCGTTCGGGGCGAGCTCAATCGCCTTTCGCAAAGGCGCGATCGCCTCCGCGCCACGGCTGCTTTCAAACAGAAACTGCCCCTTGGTCTCGTAGAAATAAGGCCATTTGGGCTGAGCGGCGATGAGTTGATCGAGCAACGGCAGGGCGGCTTGCACGCCGGATTGCCGATAGGTGGCGATGGCTCTCGCATAAACGCTTGGAAGTGAGGTGTCGGTCGCCGGATAACGATTGAACGCGACCTCTGGCTTATCGATAAAGCCGGAGAGCTTCGCTCGGATCAGGTCGTGGCGGAATTGGAGCTCTGGTGGATCGGTGTTCTCGTAATAGGGGCTCTCGTTCACAAGGTTACGGAGTTGCGTGATGCGCGTCTGAGGCAGCGGATGGGTCATCAGATACGGATTGATGCCCTTCAAACCGCGCATCTTTTCGGCCAAGACGTCAAAGGTCTCGAGCATGCCGCGGCCGGATTGCTTGGTGGCGTTCAGAAAGAGCATGGCCGCTTGGTCGGCGGAGGACTCTTCGGTCTGGCGATAGGCGAGCATGCTGCGCATGGCGCTGTCGATGCCACCGAAGGCTGCGCCCATGCCGACTTGTCCAACACCCGGCGCGCCGGCGAGGGCGCCGCCCGCCATCGCGGCAAGGCCGAGAAGTTGGAGCATGATCGCCGTCGACTTCGCCTTCGACATTTGATTTCGCAGCCGGGCGAGATGGCCGCCAGTGATATGGCCGCTTTCATGGGCGATGACCCCGATGACTTGGTTCGGCGTCTTCGCCTGCATCAAAGTGCCCGCATGCATGAACATGTTGTGCCCATCCACGACGAAGGCGTTGAAGGCGCGGTCGTTGACGAGATGGATCTTGATGTTCTGGGAGCCAAGACCAGCAGCCCGGAAAATGGGTTTGGCGTAGGCGCGGATCAACGCTTCAGTCTCGGCATCGCGGATGAGCCCTCCCGCATTGGCGGTGGTCGAGAACGCGAGCGCGCCAACGAGCACAGCCGCAAGCCCTGCGCGGAGCTTCGATGGCGTTCGATAGGGTCCTGTTTGAATCAGGGAAGGCATGGTGGGGCTTGATCGTATAGATTTGCGTGGATCGGGCAAAGACAGCAGTTTTCTTCTGCCTTCTTAGGGCGTTACCTTGGCATACCGCTTCCGGCCCCCGCCGATGCCAAGCCTCGTTTGATTGACTTTTGAATGAGGCGACACCGTGACCGGGAGCCCAAAGGCTTTCATCAACAATGCGCGAGGAAAATCCCCTGAAGGAGAAGCCAAAATTGCCCGGGCTGCCACGGTCTCTTCCTGAAGGCCGGAGCATCGATCCGTTCATTGTCATGGACGTGATGGCCGAGGCCAATGCGCGCCAGGCGAACGGCGAAGATATCATCCATATGGAGGTGGGGCAGCCTGCAACGCCCGCGCCGCGCGCGGCACGGGAACGGGCGCGCAATGCGCTTGAGACGGAACGCTTAGGTTACACCGAGGCGCTTGGCATGCCGGCTCTGCGCGAGCTCATCGCGTCCTATGTGAAGGAGCGTTATGGCGCGAGCGTGGGCCCTGAGCGGGTCGTGGTCACGGCCGGGTCGTCCGCCGGGTTTGTGCTCGCCTTCCTCGCCATCCTTGCTTCAGGAGACAGTCTCGGCCTGCCATCGCCAGGGTATCCGTGTTATCGGCAAATTCTGAAGGCGCTTGGGCTCAGTCCGCGTCTGATCGAGACTTCAGCGGAGGGTCGCTGGATGCCCAGCGCCGGTGATGTGGATCGCCTCGCTGCGGAAGACGCTGCTGGGATTCTTTTGGCGAGCCCCAACAATCCAACAGGAACCATGGTGGTTGGAGACCGTCTCGCCGAGATTGCTGCGGCCTGCCGTCGTAAGGGGCTGTGGCTGATCTCCGACGAGATTTACCACGGGCTTGAATATGACGCGCCCGCCGAGACGGCGCTTGCGCATTCCGACGAGGTTATCGTCGTCAACAGCTTCTCCAAATATTTCAGCATGACGGGCTGGCGCATCGGCTGGCTCGTGGTGCCCGAGGCGTTGGTGCGTCCCATCGAGCGCCTAGCGCAAAATCTCTATATCTCACCGCCGACCATTTCGCAGATTGCCGCTCTCGGCGCCTTCGATGGCATTGATGAGCTTGAGGCGATCAAGGGGAATTATGCGCGCAACCGCGCCATGCTTTTAGAGGAGCTGCCGCGAGCCGGTCTCTCAGACATTCTTCCCGCCGACGGCGCGTTCTATCTCTATGCGGATGTGAGCCGCTTCACCGATGACAGCGAGGCCTTCGCCAAGGCCATGCTGCGAGACGTCGGCGTGGCAGTGACACCCGGTATCGATTTCGATCCGGATCGCGGCCAAAGCTATGTGCGGCTTTGTTATTCGGGACCGGAGGCTTCGATGCGGGAAGCAGCGGTCCGGATTGGCGCTTGGCTTAAGAAGCAATAGGTAAAAAGCGCCAAGGCAAGAGGCTGGGCAGGGGGCTTGAGGAGGCGCCGTTCCCGGCGCCTCCTCAAAGTATTCCTAGCCGCGCGACCACCAGCCTTTGCGGCGGGGTGCGTCGTCCTTGTCAGCTTTGGCTTCGGCGCTAACCTCTGGTGCCGGAGCAGACTTAGCTGGAGCGGGCTCCTCGCTTACCGACGCCACGGCGAGCGCTGGTTCGGTCTCTCGCGGCTCAGATGCTGTGTCCGCGCTCTTCGCACGGCCCCTGCCGTTTGACCGGCGCCTGCGCGGCGCTGGACGATTCTCTGCCGGTGCGTCCGACGCCGAGGTTTTTGATGCTGGCGTCTCAGATGTTGGCGTTTGGGATGCCGATGCTCCAGCCTCGGACGGCTCGTTACCACCCTCGGTCGTCGCCTCTGCATTCGCCTCACGCGACCGACCGCCCCGGCCACGCCTGCCACCACGGCGGCCTCTGCGGCGTGGGGATCGGCGCGGTGTTGTTTCGCCATCGGTTTCGGCAGCCGTTACCGTTCCGTCCTCGGACTCTTTGGTCTCTTCGGAGGTCTCGGTGTCCGCTGCCGCGGTCATCTGACGCTCATCCTGGGCACCGTCTTCATCGGAGCGCCTGCTGCGGCGGCGGCGTTTGCCTTGCTCGCCATCGGCCTCACCAGATGGGGCAGCAGGGGCGCCGTCGCGATGATGCGCCCAATCCATCTGGACCACGGAGCTGTCGCCGTTGGACAAGGTCCCTTCGGCGGCGCGTTCGATCCCGTATTGCGAGATATGCATCTCTTTGTCGGCGGTTATCGTGACGGGGATCTGATAGCGGTCCTCGATGTCCCTAAGATGCGCGCGCTTCTGATTGAGGATGTAGAGGGCGACGTCCACGGCGGTCGTTGCCACCAGCGGCACTACGCCATCGGTGATGAGCCGATCCTCGGCGGAACGCAAAATGTCGAACGCGACCGATTCCACGAAGCGCACGATGCCTGTGCCCTGGCACATCGAGCAGGCGGTGGTCGAGCCTTCGAGCATGCCCGGCCGCAAACGTTGGCGTGACATTTCGAGAAGTCCAAAATGGCTGATGCGTCCGACCTGGATGCGCGCACGGTCGTTGCGCAGCGAGTCTTTCAGGCGCTTTTCGACATGCCGGTTGTTGCGCCGCTCGTCCATGTCGATGAAGTCGATGACGATGAGGCCCGCGAGATCGCGCAAGCGAAGCTGGCGGGCGAGTTCCTCGGCGGCCTCAAGATTGGTCTTGAGGGCCGTGTCCTCGATATTGTGTTCGCGGGTCGCCTTGCCGGAGTTTACGTCGACGGAGACCAGCGCCTCGGTCTGATTGATGACGATATAGCCACCCGACCTCAGCACCACTTGCGGCGAGAACATCGCGGCGAGCTGGCGTTCCACCTGATGGCGGATGAAGACGGGCTCGGGCTCTTTGTAGGGCTTCACGTTCTTCGCATGGCTCGGCATGAGCATGCGCATGAAGTCCTTGGCCTCGCGATAGGCGTCGTCGCCCGCGACCAAAACTTCGTCGATGTCTTTGTTGTAGAGATCCCGGATCGAACGCTTGATCAGGCTGCCTTCCTCATAGACGAGGGCTGGCGCCGTCGATCCTAGCGTGAGGTCGCGAACAGTCTCCCACAGCCGCAGGAGATAATCGTAGTCACGCTTGATCTCCGTTTTGGTGCGCTGTGCGCCCGCCGTGCGGATGATGAACCCCATGCCTTCGGGCACTTCGAGCTCGCCGGCGATTTCGCGCAAACGCTTGCGGTCGGTGGCCTGGTTGATCTTGCGTGAGATACCGCCGCCCCGTGCCGTATTGGGCATGAGCACCGTGTAGCGGCCGGCCAGCGACAGATAGGTCGTCAGCGCCGCGCCTTTGTTGCCGCGCTCTTCCTTCACCACCTGAACCAGGATGATCTGGCGGCGGCGGATAACCTCTTGGATCTTGTAGGAGCGGCTGCGGCGGCGGCGCGATCGTTCAGGCACTTCTTCCAGCGCGTCCTCGGAACCGACCGATTCGACGGTATCCGTGGCGTTCTCGCCATTTTTCGATGCCTGACCCGAGTCATCGTCGTCGTCGTTATGGGCGTCTTTAGCCTCAACGTCGCCGGCGGGTTCGGCGGGCTCGGAAACTTCACTGACGAGTTCGCTGGCCTCCATGACCACGGTCGAACTCTCATCGAGAGGCGTCGTGTCGATCTCGTCCTCGGCGTCGATCTCGAACTTCGCTACGGCTGGCATGTCGGGAGCGGCTGCATCGGCAGCGGGCGCATCCGCTGCTGCCGCATCCGTTGCCGCTGCAACTGCGCGCGGTGCCTCTTTGCGTGCGTCGGACCGTCCGTGACCACGTCGGCCGCGTCCTCGGCGCCGGTGTCCGCCCGCGGGATCGTCGTCCTCGGCAGCCTCTTCGGCCGAAGCGCGGTTGTGTTCCGCGGCCTCTTCCTCAAGCAGAGCCTGCCGATCGGCGACCGGTATCTGGTAGTAATCGGGATGAATTTCGGAAAAGGCTAAGAAGCCGTGCCGGTTTCCGCCGTAGTCGACAAAAGCCGCTTGTAGCGATGGCTCAACCCGCGTGACTTTCGCGAGATAGATATTGCCTCTGAGCTGCTTCTTATTGGCTGACTCGTAGTCAAATTCCTCTACGCGACTGCCCTTTACGACGACGACCCGGGTCTCCTCCGGATGCGCCGCATCGATTAGCATCTTGCTTGCCATGTTGTGTGTTCTCCGCCGCGCGCGCCGGGAAGGGGGGCATGGAAGACCATCCCTCCGGGCGAGAGCCTGAGGCCCGCGCGTGCCAATGACTAAATGACCATGATTCGTCGCGACGACCCACCAATAGCCAAGCTTCCTGGCTGCGGGGTTCGGCCTTAAGCGGCCGCCATTCAATCAGCGGTGTCAGGAAAGCTCGGTGATTCCCGGAGCTTAGCTGGTTACCCTGAATCTGCATCGCATTCCTCACTCGCCGCGTATTCGCTGCGGCCAGCAGTTTCAACCTGGGCGGCCATAACCAAACGTGGCCGCCGCCTTTCTGCGTCCTGGCCCTTCCATTAGGGGCTGACGCGTAAAACTAATTTCGCCTGTATCGCCATATGGCGTCCGCAGGTTCGGACTCAGAAAATTTGAGTCTCTCCCTTATTAGGGCTTCCCAAGGAGATTTGGCAAGTCTTCAAGGCGATGCCAAGGCAACGCTGCCAAAGGGTCACAACGGTCGCTTAACCAAGCCCAACTAACAATTGAGCCCGAATCTGAGCGTCTTTTGGCGGAAAATTGCACCACAAAGTGCAAATGGGGAGGAATGCAAGCCGTGCGTGGGTTTCTTGCTGTTGCGCCAATTTGGCTTCTGGCGTTTGTGCTCTTGAGCACGCCGATTGGGCTCTTAAGCCTCCCCGCCCATGCCCAATCGGGGGACGCTAGCGCCAGTGGCGCCCGCCTGGCTGGTGATCGTGAACGCACCCGTTTCATCGCCGACCTCTCCAAGAAGGTCGACGTTCATGTCTTCCCCCTCGGCAATCCCTATCGGGTCATCGTCGACGCCGCGGATGTGAGCTTTCAGATGCCGTCTGGCCTTGGCAAGGAGCGCCGGGGCCTGGTTTCGGCATACCGCTATGGCCTGTTCGCGCCGGGCAAGTCGCGGATCGTCATCGACATCAATAATCCGTTTTTCATCGACCGGTACTTCGTGATCGAGGCGCGCGACGATCAGCCGGCACGTCTTGTGATTGATCTCGTCCCGACCAATGAGGCGACATTTCTTGCCAAGCTTCGCGAGGCGAAGCAGAAGCGCGTCGAGAATGGACCTGCATCCCAACCCCAACCCCCGGCACGGGTCAGCTACGCAAAGCCGATCATCGTGATCGATCCCGGTCATGGCGGCGTCGACCCCGGCACGAGCAGCGTTAGCGGGGTGACCGAGAAGGAGATCGTCCTTAAATTCGCCGAGCGACTGAAGCAGAAGCTCGCCGCCACCGGTCGCTACGAAATCCACCTGACCCGTGAGGACGACACTTTCTTGCCGCTCAAAGAGCGCGCGGCCTTCGCGCAGAAGAGGGGGGCAGGGCTCTTCCTGTCGATCCACGCCGACTACTTCCCTGTCGAGATTGATGGCGATGCGCGCGGGGCCACGATCTACACACTGTCCGAGAAGGCCTCGGATGCGGAAGCGAAGGCGCTCGCCGCCAAGGAGAACTTCTCCGACGTCATCGCCGGCATCGAGTTGCCGAGCGATTCCGATGAAGTGGTGGCGAATATCCTCATCGACTTGGCGCAGCGCGAAACTCAGAACCGGTCGCTGGTGTTTGCCAGATCTCTCGTCGGGGAACTCGCCAACAAGAACACGCTGCATACTAAGCAGCTACGGTCTGCGGGATTTCGCGTCCTGAAGGCGCCGGATGTGCCCTCGGTGCTGTTGGAGCTTGGCTTCCTGAGCAACCCCGACGACGAAAAGCAGCTTACGTCGGAGGCGTGGCGCGACCGCATGACGGATTCGGTCGCAGCCGCAATCGATGGCTATTTCGCCAAGCGCATTGCGCGGATGCCGCTCTAAATTTCAGTCGAGATCTAAAACAGCCAAGTAAAGCGGCTCTTGACGGCGTTGTCCTGAACGTCCTGGCCAAACTGTCCGGAATAGGACGCGCCGGCTGTCAGGTTCGCGGCCAGCGCGAAGTCGAGACCCTCTGGGTGGTCGCGGTGTGCAGGCGAAGACCTGTCCCTAGGATTTGCACGCCTTGCGCCGTCGATGATCGGCCGAAGGAGACGGCTTAGTCGCTCACGAAGCGGTGAAACCTCTTCCCGCCCCGATGCATGGTGCGGGGTTTTGAATGGCGCCTTGCGCGGAGGCTGTTCTGACCGTAACGATTGGTTCGAGGCTGAGCTGAGGAACCCACGATTCCGGGCGACTCTAGCTTCTTGTTGCCATATTCTTGGCTAGGGTTGGCTCGGGTGCCCCGCGAATATCGCCGGGGTCGGGACGGAAAGAAATCATGGACATTACGGCACCAGTTAAATCGCCGCAGCAAGGCGGCCGCCGCCGTGGCGGCTTCTTTTTACGTCTTCTCGGCTTCATGTTCGCCGCCAGTATGATCGTGTTCATTGCTGTGGCCGCCGCCGCCGCCTTCGTCTTGTGGAAGGTGTCGCAGGAGCTGCCGGACTACGAAGTGTTGGCGAAATACGAGCCGCCGGTGATGACCCGCATTCACGCCAATGACGGCAGGCTGATTTCCGAGTTTGCCCGCCAGCGGCGCATTTACGTTCCCATCACGGCCATTCCGCTGCGTGTCATCGAGGCGTTTATCTCGGCTGAGGACAAGAATTTCTACCAGCATGGCGGCCTCGACATTCAGGGCATCATTCGCGCCGTGGTCACCAATTTGAGCGCGATGCAGTCTGGCCGCCGCATGGTTGGCGCCTCGACCATCACGCAGCAGGTGGCCAAGAACTTCCTCCTCACCAACGAGCAGAATATCGAGCGGAAACTGAAGGAAGCCATCCTCGCGATCCGCATCGAACGCGCCTTCACCAAGGAACAGATCCTCGAACTCTATCTCAACGAGATCTATCTCGGCTCTGGCGCTTATGGCGTCGCCGCGGCAGCGCAGACCTATTGGGGCAAGGCGCTGAACGAACTCAGCCTCGCCGATGCCGCTTATCTCGCCACCTTGCCGAAGGCGCCGAGCAATTACGATCCGTTCCGCCATACTGAGCGCGCCATTTCGCGGCGCAACTGGGTCATCGACCGTATCGTCGAGAATGGCTTCGCCACGCCGGAGGAAGGGGAGGCGGCCAAGGCTTTGCCGCTCGGTGTTCAGGCGCGCACCTATGGTCCCAAGATTCTGGCCTCGGAGTATTTCGCCGAGGAAGTGCGTCGTGAGATCATCGACGACTTTGGCGAGGACAAGCTTTACGGCGGCGGCCTGTCGGTTCGCACCACGCTCGATCCAAGGATGCAGGCCATCGCGCGCAAAGCCTTGGTCGAAGGGCTGACCCATTACGATCGCGTGCATAGCGGTTGGCGCGGCGTCAAAGAGACCATCGATATTTCCGGAGATTGGGGGAAGACCCTCGCCGGCGTCAAAGTGTGGAGCGACATCTTGCCGTGGCGGCTGGCCGTCGTGCTCGAAGCCACGAAGGGCGAGGCCAAGGTTGGCATCCGTCCCGGTCGTGACAAATACGGCAAACTGGTCACCGACCGCGAAACCGGCGTCATCCC
>DAOVDX010000044.1 GCA_030669345.1 Methyloceanibacter sp.
CGACGGACGATGAAACGCTGATCATCTCGGCTGTCGATTCTCAAGACCACGACACACCCTCGGGGACGTCAGCGGCTTATGCGCTTCTGGCGGATCTCGGGCGCACAAACCCGCACAACGCGGAGACGGCCAACAGCATCATGATGTGGATGGCGCCGAAGCTCCACGCCAGCCCCAGTGGCTGGCCGAGCTTCGTTGCGAGCGCCGCCGCCCTCATCACGCCTACAGGGGAAGCGTCGGAGGCGCCCTCCCTCAACACGGCCGCCCATGTCTCAGCGACGGTCCATGGCGCCACGGATGCCAACGAAGATCGCATCATCGTGACGCTCCATATAGAGCCCGGGTACCACATCAACGCCAACCCAGCCTCGCTCGACTATCTGATCCCCACGACCGTGCGCTATCCCGGCTTCGAAGACGCGGACGTGACCTATCCGGCTGGGACGCTGTTCAAGCCGAAATTTTTTGCTGAAGGAATTTTGGTCTACGAAGGCAATGTCACGATCACTGTCACCCTGCCCAAGGGCGACGCTGCCGACAGAGGAATTCGTCTGGTACAGGTCGTGGCGCAGGCCTGCACGGACGCTGTCTGCCTGCCGCCAGCGGCAATCCCGGTGGAGGCGGACCCGCGCTGAGCAAGCGCTCGTCTCTTGAAAATGATGTTTTAGGGAGAAGTTCGGAATACGCGTCTGGTTAGCGCGTCGGCATCGGCGTTTCGCCGCGATAGTCGTAGAAGCCGCGTTTGGTTTTTCGTCCAAGCCATCCAGCCTCGACATATTTCACCAGCAGCGGGCAAGGCCGGTATTTGGAATCCGCTAGCCCTTCATAGAGCACCTGCATGATCGACAGACAGGTATCCAGCCCTATGAAGTCGGCGAGCTGCAAGGGGCCCATGGGATGATGGGCGCCAAGCCGCATGGCCGTGTCGATGGCGTCAACTGAACCCACGCCCTCATAGAGCGTGTACACCGCCTCGTTGATCATCGGCAGCAGGATGCGGTTGACCATGAAGGCCGGGAAGTCTTCGGACACAGCCACGGTCTTGCCGAGCGTCTCGACGAACTCCCTGGTGCGCGCGAAGGTCACGTCGTCGGTGGCGATGCCGCGGATCATCTCCACCAGCTCCATCACCGGAACCGGATTCATAAAATGAAGTCCGATGAAGCGCTCGGGCCGGTCGGTGGTGGCTCCGAGTCTCGTAATTGAAATGGATGAGGTATTGGTGGCGACGATAGCGTCGGGCTTGATGAAGGGACAAAGCGCCACGAAAATCTTGCGCTTGGTCGTTTCGTCCTCGGTGGCGGCTTCCACCACGAGGTCCACATCACCCAGACCTTCAAATGTCTCGGTGAAAGTGATGCGCGCCAGCGTCTTCTCGCGATCGTCTGCGGTGATTTTGCCGGAAGCGACTTGGCGGGAAAGGTTGTTGCCGATGCGCTCAATCGCGGCGTCAAACTGTTCCTTGGCGAGATCGTTGATCACGACGTCGTAGCCGCCAAGCGCAACCACATGGGCGATGCCGCTGCCCATTTGGCCCGCGCCGACAATTCCGATCTTGCGAATAGGCTCCACCTTAAGCTCCCGCTTTGAGGTCGCTTCTGCGCGGATATCCGAGCCTGGCACTATTTCGTCCATCGCCGTTCCTCATGAACTCAACTCTACTCTCCGTATTCCGCCTTCTTCAGCTCGGCATCAAGCTCGGGCAAGACCGTGAACAGGTCGCCAACCAACCCATAGTCGGCAACTTGAAAAATCGGCGCGTCGGCGTCCTTGTTGATGGCGACGATCACCTTGGAATCTTTCATACCGGCGAGATGCTGAATGGCGCCAGAAATACCGACGGCGATATAAAGCTCCGGCGCTACGACCTTGCCGGTCTGCCCGACCTGATAGTCGTTGGGCATGTAGCCAGAATCGACCGCCGCGCGGGACGCACCCACAGCCGCGCCAAGTCGATCGGCGATGGGCTCGATCAATGTCTTGAAGTTATCGCCAGACGCCATGCCGCGGCCGCCAGAGATGACGATACGCGCCGAGGTCAGTTCCGGACGTTCGCTCACGGTAATGTCCGAACTCTCAAAGCTCGAAAGGCCCGTCGCGCCAGCCGGCGTCACGGTCTCAACCGCCGCCGAACCACCCTCGCCAGTATCGGCAAAGGCCGTGGTGCGCACCGTGCCAATAACAATCTTGTCGGAGGTCTGCACCGTCTCAAGGGCATTGCCCGCATAAATCGGCCGCACGAATGTGTCCGGCGACTTGACCTCGATGATGTCGGAAATCTGCCCCACGTCGAGCAGCGCCGCCACGCGCGGCAGTACATTCTTGCCCGTGGTCGTCGCCGGCGCGAGGAGCGCTGTGTAATTTTCCATCAGCGGCACGATGGTCGCCGCCATGTCTTCCGCCAGGCTTTGGGCCAGCTGCGGCGCCTCGGCGAGCAGAACTTTCCGCACGCCCTCAAGCTTAGCCGCCTCGTCGGCAACGGCTTGGCAGCCTTCGCCAGCGACGAGAATATCGACATCGGTGCCAAATTCGCGCGCGGCGGTCAGCGCCTTCGCCGTACCTGCAGCGAGGGCCTTATTGTCATGCTCCGCCAGCAACAACACAGCCATTAGAGCACCCCCGCTTCGTTCTTCAGCTTGTCGACCAGTTGAGCCACGTCATCCAACTTAATGCCGGCTTCGCGCCTCTTCGGCTCGGTGACCGAGATCACCGTCTGCCGGGCTGAGATATCGACACCGAGCGTCTCCGGCGTGGTCTCATCAACCGGCTTTTTTTTCGCCTTCATGATATTCGGCAGCGACGCATAGCGCGGCTCGTTGAGGCGAAGGTCGGTGGTGATCACCGCCGGCTTCGACAGCTCGATGGTCTCAAGCCCGCCGTCAACTTCGCGGGTGACTTTCACCTTGTCGCCGCTGAGTTCGATCTTCGAGGCGAACGTGCCTTGCGGCACACCAAGAAGCCCAGCGAGCATCTGTCCGGTTTGATTGCAATCGTCGTCGATGGCCTGTTTGCCCATGATGACGATGTCGGGCTTCTCGGTCTCCACCACTGCCTTCAGCAGCTTGGCGACGGCGAGCGGCTCAACGGTCGCATCGGTCTTGATCAGGATGGCGCGGTCGGCGCCCATGGCCAGCGCCGTGCGGAGCGTGTCCTGCGCCTTGGCGTTGCCAATGGTGACGGCGATGACTTCGCTCGCCTCGCCACGCTCTTTAATGCGGATGGCCTCTTCGACGGCGATCTCATCGAAGGGATTCATCGACATCTTCACGTTGGCAAGGTCGACACCACTGCCATCGGATTTGACGCGAATCTTGACGTTTGCATCGACGACGCGCTTGACGGGTGCAATAATTTTCATGCGGCTCTAGGCTCCCAAAATGGGGGAACCTTGCCCCCAAAAAAGCCGATATCTCGCACTTGCGAAATGGCCGCGAACGTACTGCCCGAACTGGCCAAAGTCAATGGGACCCAAGGCTTCAGGCCCTTTCTCAGGCCCCGCCCCGCGTCTTGTCGAACAAGATCACACCGCGCCGCCGCATAAACATGATCAGCACCGCGCCCGCCACCAGCCCACCCACATGGGCCCACCAGGCGACGGCCTCCTCGCCCTCGAAAAACAGGCTGACCACCTGCGCCGCGATCCAGATTCCGAGCGCCCAGGCGGCGGTGATCTTGATGGGCACGCGCCAGAGCGCCAGCACCCACACCTTCACCTTGGGGTGGAGGATCAGATAAGCGGCGATGATGCCTGCCACCGCGCCCGAGGCGCCGATTAGCGGCAAGGACGATTGGGGCAGCATGTAGGAATGCAGCAGGGCCGCGAAGACGCCGCAGATCACGTAAAACATGATGAAGCGCATATGCCCCATCGCGTCTTCAATGTTGTCGCCGAACACCCAGAGAAACAGCATGTTGCCGACGAGGTGGATCCAGCCCCCGTGCAGGAACATGTATGTGACGAGCGTCAGGCGCTCGGGCACGATGAGCGCCCCGTTGGCGAAGAACGCCGTCCCGCCTCCCGGGTTCTCGAACAGCTTTGCTGGGATAACGGCGAACGCCATCATGTCGTCGTCGGTAAGCGGGACGACCCATCCCGTTTGGATGATCGTGTAGATGGCGACGTTCAGAGCGATCAGCCCCACGGTCACATATTGGAAGCGGATATTCTTAAGAGGGTTGGTGTCGTGGAGGGGAACGAACACGGGAGCACCGCCGATCGCATCAACGGTTCTTGCCGGGCACCCACATCACGTCGGACTTGCCTTTGCCGTTGGCATAGCGCGCGGCGACAAACAAAAAGTCCGACAACCGGTTGATGTAGCGAAGCGCGGCATCGCCGACCGGCTCGTCCGGTCGAGAGGTGAGTGCAACCATCAGCCGTTCGGCCCGGCGTGACACGGTCCGGGCGAGATGCAGGAAGCTGGCGGCTGGCGTGCCGCCCGGCAGGACGAAGGAACGCAACGGGTCGAGCGCCTGGTTGAGTTCGTCAATTTCCCCTTCGAGGCGGACGACCAGCGCATCGCTCACCTGTAAGCGGCCGCGTTCGTCCTTGGTGTCGGTGGGAAAGCAGAGATCGGCGCCGAGGTCGAACAGATCGTTCTGAATGCGCGCGAGCATGGCGTCGAGCTCGGGCTGGGCTTCACGCGTATGCAGGCGCGCCAGCCCGATGGTGGCGTTGGTCTCATCGACCGTGCCATAGGCCTCGACCCGGAGATCGTATTTGGCCACGCGCTGCCCGGAGCCGAGCGCTGTCGTGCCGCTATCGCCGGTGCGCGTATAAATCTTGTTGAGAACGACCATGACGACCCGCCCTGCTCACCGGGGCCCCCAGCACGAGGCCGCCTGAATTAGAGATTAGCGTAGCTTGGCCTTAAAGCGGGTCAAGCCTTTGTTATTCAGGCCCGAAATTCTGGCCCGAACCTTGGCTAACCAGCCCGCTTGTCCGCCAGGTAGATGACGGTCATCACGATAATGAGCGCAATGAATTGCAAAATCACCCGTGCACGCATCAGTTTCTGGCTGAGATTCGGATCCCCGCCACGCATCATGTTCCACAGGCCAAACCCCAGCACGAGGGCGACCGCGACAAGCGCGAACGGTATGATCAAGCGCAAGGTATCTTCCAATTGCCGCTCCTCAAGGGTCTGATTGGGCGCCAAGTTTGGGCGCTAAGTCGAACGCCAGACCGGGACTTTAGTTCTTTGCCGCCACGGCGTCGAGCGCACGAGCCGGCAGCAAACGCCGCAAGAACGCCGCCACATAGGTGGGGAACGTCACGTAATAGCGCGCCTTGGGCCGCTTGCTCTCAAGCGCATGAACCAGCTTGGCGGCCACTGCTTCCGGCCCAAGCTTGAAGCCTTTCTTGCCCCCCTCCTCCATCTTGGCGAGACGGGTCCGATAGATTTCCCGGTGGGGCGACGCCTCCATGTCGATATTGCGCCGATAGGCTTCGAGGCAATGCTCGACGAAACGCGTGGCGATGGGGCCCGGCTCGATCAAGGAGATTTCGATGCCGGTGCCGGCAAGCTCCATACGCAACGCATCGGCCAAAGCCTCGACGGCGAACTTCGAGGCGGCATAGGCGCCCCGATATGGCGCCACGATCAGGCCGAGCACTGATGAGCAGAACACGATGCGGCCCTCACCGCGTGCCCGCATGGCAGGAATGATCCGCCTGGTGAGATCGAGCCAGCCAATCACATTGACCTCGAACTGCTGGCGCAGCACGTCCGGCGTGATGTCTTCAATGGCGCCGGGCTGACCATAAGCGCCATTGTTGTAGAGCGCGGTGAGTGCACCGTCTGCCGCCTCAAGAACATGCGCCGCGGCCGCGGCAATCGAAGTGGGATCGGCATAATCGAGATGAAGGCTTTCAAGCCCGTGCTCGTCTCGTAAGCGGGCGATATCCTCGGGCTTGCGCGCCGTCGCGAACACGCGCCAGCCCCGCGCCTTCATCTCAAGCGCGGACGCTAACCCGATGCCCGACGAACAGCCGGTGATGAGAACGGAGCGCTGGGTCTTGTCGGATTGGGTCACGACGTTACTGAGTTTGCGAAAAGTCGTAGCCGCTGTTCAGCACCCAGATAGTAAAATTGATGCCAACGGAAAAACAGACCCAGAGCACATAAGGAAGCAGCAACAATGAAGCGGGGCGGCTCAGCCTGTCGAATAGGACAATCGTGATAACGATGGACAGAAGCAGCGCCATCATCACGCCAAAGGCGTAATCCGGGGCGTGCATGGTGAAGAAGGCGAAGGACCACAAGACGCCGATCGCGAGCTGGATGCCGAACCAGATCATCGCAAGCTTCTTGTCCGCAGCCTTGCCGGGGCTGCGCCACACGAGCCAGGCGGACATCGCCATCATCACGTAGAGCACCGTCCAGACGATGGGGAAGAAGCCGTTCGACGGCACGAAGCCTGGCTTCACCAGGCCGTCGTACCATTCGAGATTGGGCCGGGTCAGCGCCCCGCCGATGAACCACGCGACGATGCACGCGGCAGACACGACGATAAGCCCGACATCAAAGCGCCTGCCAGATTTAGCCTCGGTCGCGCCGCTCATTGGTCTAGCAAACGCCGGGCGATGACATGGGCCTGGATCTCCGCCGCGCCCTCAAAGATCGACAGGATGCGCGCATCGCACAGCACCCGGCTGACCGGGTATTCCAGCGCGAAACCATTGCCGCCATGGATTTGCAGCGCGTTGTCGGCGGCGGCCCAAGCGGCGCGCGCGCCAAGCAGCTTGGCCATGCCGGCCTCGAGATCGCAGCGGCGGCCAGCGTCTTTCTCCCGCGCGGCGAAATAGGTGAGCTGACGGGCCAGCAGGATTTCCGCCGCCATCATGGCGAGTTTGTCGGAGACGCGCGGGAAGCCGATGATCGGCTTGCCGAACTGCACCCGCTCCATGCTGTAACGCAGGCCGAGATCGAGCGCCGCATGAGCCACGCCGATAGCACGCGCCGCGGTCTGAATGCGCGCCGCCTCGAACGTCTTCATCAGCTGCTTGAAGCCCTGACCTTCGACACCGCCCAGAAGATTGGCGGCCGGAACCTCGAAATTGTCGAAGGAGATTTCGAACTCCTTCATGCCGCGATAGCCGAGCACTTCGATCTCACCGCCCGACATGCCTTCCGCCGGGAACGGATTGTCGTCCGTGCCGCGCGGCTTCGGCGCCAGGAACATAGAGAGCCCGCGATAGCCCTTCTCGTTCGGATCGGTGCGCGCCAGCACGGTCATCATATCGGCACGAGCCGCATGCGTAATCCAAGTCTTCTGGCCGGTGATGCGATAGACGTCGCCATCCTTCACCGCGCGCGTGCTGAGCGAGGCGAGGTCGGAGCCCGTATTCGGCTCGGTGAAAACGGCGGTGGGGAGAATTTCGCCCGATGCGATCTTCGGCAACCATTCCTGCTTCTGTTCGTCGGTGCCGCCATTGAGGATCAGCTCCTCGCCGATCTCCGAGCGCGTGCCGAGCGAGCCAACGCCGATATAGCCGCGCGACAATTCCTCGGAGACGACGCACATGGCTTCTTTGCCGAGGCCCAGCCCGCCAAACTCTTCCGGCAGGGTCAGCGCGAACACGCCGAGCTCGGCCATCTTGGTGACCAGCTCGAGTGGCACATATTCGTCTTTGAGATGCCATTCGTGGGCGTAGGGCACCACTTCGGCTTTCGAGAAGCGGCGCATCTCATTGCGAATGTCCTCGAAGGTCTCCTCAAGTCCAGGATCGCCAAAATTGGCCGAGGCCGCGGCTTGCGCGTCCTGGATCAGCACCGCGACGCGCGCGCGCGTCTCCGGCGTCACACTTTCGATGATCGTGCGGACTTCCGGGGTGAGAAACTCTTCCCTAGCCGAGGGAGGCACGCCAAGTTCGTGAAGGCGCGCCACCTCGCCCTGGCTCATGACCACGCCGCCCGCAAGCTGGGCCAGATATTCGCCGGCGCCGATCTGGCTGAGCAGCGCTTCCATCTCACCAAAGCGGCCTTCGCCGTCCATGCGCTTGGCGTAGTCGGCGATCTGGCGAATGGCCTCCACATAGGTGGCGATCCAGGCGAGCCCATGGGCTGCGTGCTGTTCGCGTTCGAGCGCTACGTTGTCGATCTTGCCGTCGGCCATCACCTTGGCCTTCACGGCCTCCTTGGCGCGGGCGCCAAGAGCGCCTGCCGCCTCGGCAGCGGATGCAAGAAGAGGGATCAGCTCGGCGGGGCTCAAGGCCTCGCGTTTGGTCACGGTCTCGGCGGTCAAAATCCTAAGCTCCTTGGGACGATTCTGGTCGAAATTTGGGCTCAACGAACCCTGACCGGGGACAAGAGTCAAACCTCAATCCACACCCCTAAAATGATCATGCCCGGCACGAGGGCCGGGCATGACAAACCGAGTGAGGTGAGCCGGCGCTTATGAGCCGCCGTGCATCTCTTTGCTGGCTTCGAGCACATCCTCAAAGGTCCTCAACCCCGTGACCGGCGCGCTCACCAACACCGACATGTTGCCGGGGCGATGCTCGTTGTTCCACATGCACATATGCGCCTTGGGGATCTGCTCCCAGGGGAACACTTCGGACATGCACGGATCGATACGCCGCTCGATGACGAGCTTGTTGGCCTGGCTCGCTTGCGCCAGATGGGCGAAATGCGAACCCTGGATGCGCTTCTGATGCATCCACACATAGCGCGCGTCCATGGTGAGGTTGTAGCCGGTGGTGCCGGCGCAGAACACGACCATGCCGCCGCGCTTCACCACGAAGCATGAGACCGGGAAGGTCGCTTCGCCGGGATGCTCGAACACGCTGTCCACGTTCACGAACTTGCCGGTATGCTCCCAGATCGCCTTGCCGAACTTGCGGACTTCCTTGTTCCACGCGTCATATTCCGGCGTGTTGACCGCGGGCATCTGGCCCCAGCAGTCGAATTCCTTGCGGTTGATCACGCCCCGGGCGCCAAGCGACATAACGTAGTCGCGCTTGTCGTCCTCGGACACGACGCCGATGGCGTTGGCGCCTGCCGTGGCGCAAAGCTGGATGGCCATGGAGCCGAGGCCGCCGGAAGCACCCCAAACCAGAACGTTATGGCCGGGCTTCAATGTGTGCGGGCGATGGCCGAACAACATGCGGTAGGAGGTGGCGAGCGTCAGCGTGTAGCAGGCCGCCTCTTCCCAGGTCAGATGCTTCGGACGCTCGAGCAGCTGGCGATCTTGCACGCGGGCAAACTGGGCGAAAGAACCGTCGGGCGTCTCGTAGCCCCAGATGCGCTGCGAGGTCGAGAACATCGGATCGCCGCCGTTACATTCTTCGTCGTCGCCGTCGTCCTGGTTACAATGGACAACGACTTCGTCGCCGACCTTCCAGCGTTTGACCTTGGAGCCGACCTTCCAGACGATGCCGGACGCGTCGGAGCCGGCGATATGATAGGGGTGTTTGTGCACGTCGAGAGTCGACATCGGCTCGCCGAGCGACGCCCAGACGCCATTATAATTCACGCCGGCCGCCATCACGAGAACGAGCACATCATGACTGTCGAGTTCCCAGGTCGGGACCACTTCGACCTTCATGGCCTCATCGGGGGGACCGTGACGTTCCTTGCGGATTGTCCAGGCATACATGTTCTTCGGCACGTGACCGAGCGGAGGAATCTCGCCGATCTCGTATAGATCTTTGATCTCGCCCGTCGGTCCGGACGTATCTGGAGAAACTGCACTTAGAGACATCTCACTCATCCGGTTGTTCCCCAGTCCTCTTGTTCTGTCTATTATTGCAGTGCGGTAATTGTCTTCGATCTATCTCGCGACTGCAACATGTTTACGGGGTACGAGCTTAATGCCAGCCAGCCCAAAAAAGGCAGAGCTTCCTTGAATTTGCCCCAATTCCTGCCAATCGGCCTTAATTAGGGGTGGAGGGTTAGCAAAAACAGACGGCTCTGCCCAGGGGGCGATTCGAACATTTGCCTGGATGGCTCCGGACGGCCCGGCGAGCCCCCATGCGCCAATATAGGCCCTTTTACGTAGGCCCGCCGCCGTTCTAGAACCAATCCAGCTATAGTTGCCCAGGCGCTGCGCGCGTGCTTCGATGCGCCGCACACCAACATTTAGGAAGATCATGAGCGGTAAGTCGGACACGCGCGATAGGCCTTGGATGTTCCGCACCTATGCGGGCCACTCGACGGCGAAGGCCTCGAACGAGCTTTACCGGAACAACCTTTCCAAGGGACAGACCGGGCTCTCCATCGCCTTCGATCTGCCGACCCAGACCGGGTATGACTCCGATGAGGCGCTTGCCCGGGGCGAAGTCGGCAAGGTTGGCGTGCCGGTTTCCCATCTCGGCGACATGCGTGCCCTGCTGAAGGGCATCCCGCTTGACGAGATGAACACCTCGATGACCATCAACGCCACCGCCGCGTGGCTGCTGTCCCTCTATGTCTCACTCGCCGACGAGCAAGGCGTCGACCGCACGAAGCTCACCGGCACGGTGCAGAACGATATTCTCAAAGAATATCTGTCGCGCGGCACTTATGTGTTCCCGCCCGCGCCGTCGCTGCGTCTGATCAAGGACGTCATCGTCTTCACGACTGAAGAGATGCCGAAATGGAATCCGACCAATGTCTGCTCCTATCACCTGCAAGAAGCAGGCGCGACGCCGGCGCAGGAACTCGCTTTCGCACTGGCCACGGCCGTCGCCGTGCTCGACGAGGTGAAGGCGTCCGGTGAAGTTTCGGAAGAAGGCTTCCCGCGCGTCGTTGGCGCCATCAGCTTCTTCGTCAATGCCGGCGTGCGCTTCATCACCGAAGTGAGCAAGATGCGCGCCTTCGTCGATCTGTGGGATGAGATCACCCGCGAGCGCTATGGCGTCGAGAACCCGAAATACCGGCGCTTCCGTTATGGCGTCCAGGTCAACTCGCTCGGCCTCACCGAGCCGCAGCCCGAGAACAATGTCTACCGCATCTTATTGTCGATGCTCGCCGTGGTGCTGTCGAAGAATGCGCGCGCCCGCGCCGTGCAGCTTCCGGCCTGGAACGAGGCGCTCGGCCTGCCGCGCCCTTGGGACCAGCAATGGTCGCTCCGCCTTCAGCAGATCGTCGCTTACGAGACCGACCTGCTGGAATATGGCGATATCTTCGAGGGCTCCGTGGTGATCGACCGCAAGATCGAAGAACTGAAAGAGCAAGCCCGCGCCGAACTCGCCAAGCTCGACGCCCAGGGCGGGGCTGTCGCCTCCATCGAGTACATGAAGGAGGCGCTGATCGCCTCCAACGCCGCGCGCATCGCCTCCATTGAGCGGGGCGACCTGACGCTTGTCGGCGTCAACGCCTATACCGAGACCGAAGTGTCGCCGCTGGATTCCGGCGCCGAAGGCATTCTCACCGTTCCAGAGTCGGTCGAGATCGAGCAGGTCGCCGCGTTGCAGGCTTGGCGCCAGGAACGCGACGAGAAAGCCACGCGTCAGGCGCTCATCGATTTGAAGGAAGCCGCATCGGAAGGCCGCAACATCATGCCGCCCTCCATCGTGGCGGCCAAAGCCGGCGTCACCACCGGCGAGTGGGGCGCGGTCTTACGTGAAGTGTTCGGCCAATATCGCGCACCCACCGGCATAGGTGCGGAGCACTCCGTCGACACCGAGCGGCTTAAGCAAGTCCGCGAGCTAGTCAAAGAAGTTTCCGGCAAGCTCGGTCGCACACTCACATTCGTTGTCGGCAAGCCCGGCCTCGATGGCCACTCAAACGGCGCCGAGCAGATCGCCGTGCGCGCAAACGATTGCGGCATGGACGTTATCTATGACGGCATCCGCCTAACGCCCGCCGAGATCGTCGAGCAGGCGAAAGAGGCCAAGGCCCATGTGGTTGGGCTTTCGATCCTCTCCGGCTCTCATGTGTCGTTGGTGCGGGAAGTGACCCAGCGCCTGCGCGAAGCGGGAATGGGCGACGTGCCCGTTGTGGTCGGCGGCATCATTCCGCCGGACGACGTCAACATCCTGAAACAGTGCGGCGCATCCGCCGTCTATACGCCGAAGGACTTCCAGCTCAACGACATCATGACCGGCATTGTCGGCTTGGTGGACGACAAGATCGAGGTGCTGGCCGAGGCCAGCGTGCCCGTGCCGCCGTTGCGTGCCACCGAAAAAGTGCCGCTCTAGGCTTGACCAGTGGCGGCCTCCAAGAGGCCCCCGCCCACGTGGGCTCTAGGAATCTTCTACTTGCGGGCGAGCACTCTCTACATTAGAATCATCCTAATCTGAAATAGCAGCCTCCTGAGCAGACGCCGTATCGTTGGTTTTCGCTGAAGGACTTGACGACAAACCCCGAGGCCGACTTAGAGAGAGGCATGATTGTTTGTTCCTGCTCGATGATCTCTGCCAAGGACATCGCCGAGGCGGTCTCGACCTTGCGCACCAAGGACCCATTCGTAGTTCTGACGCCAGGTCTGATCTATCGGACACTCGGCAAGCGGCCATCATGCGGCAGCTGTCTGCCACTCATTGCCCAGCTCATGGTTGGTTATGATGAACAAGGGCCGAGTTCGGCGGCCTCCCTACCCCGCCACTCCCCGAATGAGCGACAGGACTAACCGGGCGCCAAACCAACACAACACGACGACCAGCAAGGTTGAGAGGAGAATTTCGAAATGAAGGGCAGCAAGACAGTCATCGACTATCTCAATAAGGCGCTCATGGCCGAGCTGACCGCCGTCAATCAATACTGGCTGCATTACCGCATGCTCGACGATTGGGGCTACGCCAAGCTCGCCAAGAAGGAGCGCGAGGAGTCGATCGAAGAGATGCATCACGCCGACAAGCTCGTGACTCGCATCATCTTCCTCGAGGGCCTCCCCAACATGCAGCGGCTCGATCCGCTGATGATCGGCCAGAACGTCAAAGAGATCCTCGAATGCGATCTCAAAGCCGAGTACGGCGCCCGCGCCCTGTATATGGAAGCGCGTGCCGCCTGCCGGAAGGAAGACGACTACATCTCCATGCTGCTGTTTGAAGAGCTGCTGGGTGACGAAGAAGGCCATAT
>DAOVDX010000171.1 GCA_030669345.1 Methyloceanibacter sp.
CTATAGCGGGATGTGGATGCCGAAGATCATCCTGACCATGAGCCAAGCGAAGGCCGCCACGGTCGGATAGAATGTCAGACCGAAACCGAAGGCCCGCAGATACGGGTTCTTGTGGTAGCCGATCCAGAACAGCACACGACCCAACACGAACAGCGCCGTGAGGATTGGCAGCGTGCGCGCTTGATCGAGCGGGCAATACATCGCCAGACCCGCATTGGCGATAAAGAACGCGGTGAACTGTTCAAACGTGTTGAGGATGAAGCGCGTGTTGATATCGAGCGCGGAGTTTGGCTTGGCGACACGTCCCACCCACATATTCGGATCGAGGCGTTGCGCCGCCACGATGCAAATGCCGATCACACCCGGCACGAGGGCGAAGACAGAATCCTTGATGACGAGAGCCAGCCGGTCAGCGATGCCTCACGCCTCAGGTGTCCAGTCCCAGTAATGTTTGCCGATGGCGAAGAAGGCGGCCGCGAACAGCCAGTTGCCGAGCAGCACGGCGATAAAGGGCAATTGCCGCGAGGTGAAACCAAGCGTCTTGGTGCGGGGATCGCGCCGCTTGCCGCGTTTACGCTTCGTTGCCGGCCGCTTTTGGACGGACTGCTGCATGTTCACCTTCGGTCTGGAATTTGGGCACCCCCTCAAGTGGTGGGGCGGGCCAGCAATATGTTCGTCTCGTCTACTGTTCTTAGCCATAGGGCCCATGCTGGGAAACCTCAAGGGGCCGAGACGCTAGACGAAGGAGAACAAAACGTGTACATGCATGCTTGTGCCCCCGGGCCTGTGGACAGGATACTCAGCTCGCCTGGAAGCAGAGGCACTGCGGGCGCTAGACTGCCGCCAAATCTAATTCGTGACGCACACCCGTGGGGAGGTCGAAAACATGGCCGGTTCGGTCAACAAAGTCATTCTGATTGGCAATCTCGGAGCCGATCCTGAAATTCGTCATACGCAAGATGGGCGTCCCATTGTGAATCTCCGCATTGCCACGAGCGACAGCTGGCGGGACAAGGCGACCGGCGAGCGACGCGAGAAGACCGAGTGGCATCGTGTGGTCATCTTCAACGAGGGTCTGGCCCGCATCTGCGAGCAATATCTGCGGAAGGGTTCCAAGGTTTACCTGGAGGGCGCACTGCAGACCCGTAAATGGGAGGACAAGTCCGGTCAGGAGCGCTACTCGACCGAGGTGGTGCTGCAGGGCTTCAATTCGTCCCTGACCATGCTCGACGGCCGCCGTGACGGCGCGGGCGAGGGCGGCTCCGGCGGCAGCGGCGGCGATTTCGGTCGGTCGAAACCTCTTGCCAGCAGCGGTGGTAGCGGAGGCAGCGGCGGCGGCGGCGGTTTCAACAAGGAACTCGACGACGAGATTCCGTTCTAGCTACTTTTCGACGGTGCATGACGATTGCTCTGGCGCCCCTTTGAGGGTGCCCAGGCACTGCGTTTGATTTCGGCTGGGTCCAATGGCCCCAAGAATTCTTCATCCAATTTGAGCCGTTCAGAGGGCTCCTTGGTGCGGGCTTTTGCGGGTCTACGCCGCGTCCATTCCCGAGGATTGAACAAGCCATTTTCTGGCGCCATAAGGCATTGAAAAAACTGTTGAAAACAGCGTCTGTATAGCCGCCGAGATGGCTTGCAGTTGGGGCCGCATATCAGCTATAAAAAGCCCTAGAAAAACCGACTCCACTGGCGCGTTCGATCTCACGTGGGAGGCATTTCTTCCCTCTCGCGGCGAATTGCTTTTGCCGCGGTCTGACGTTCTCTTAGAAGGCATTCTCCTTCATTGGCAGACGACGAAAACACCGAGGTCGAGGGGCCGCACCCCTCTGACGTGAGACCCGTCTCGCTCATCGACGAGATGAAGAGGTCCTATCTCGATTACGCCATGAGCGTGATCGTGTCCCGTGCGTTGCCTGATGTGCGCGACGGGCTGAAACCCGTGCATCGGCGCATCCTCTATTCGATGCGCGAGAATAATTACACGCCAGACAAGCCGTACAACAAATCGGCGCGCGTCACCGGCGACACGATGGGTAAGTACCATCCCCACGGAAACCAGGCGATTTACGATGCCTTGGTGCGCCTCGCGCAGAGCTTCTCCATGCGCCTGCCGCTTATCGACGGGCAGGGGAATTTCGGCTCTGTCGATGGCGACCCGCCGGCCGCCGAACGCTACACCGAAGTGCGTCTGGCCAAGCCGGCTATGGCGCTGCTCGACGATCTTGAGAATGACACGGTCGACTTCAGGCCGAACTATGACGGCCGGGAGCAAGAACCGGTCGTTCTGCCGGCGAAGTTCCCGAACCTCCTCGTCAACGGCGCGGGCGGCATTGCCGTCGGCATGGCCACTAATATCCCGCCACATAATCTCGGCGAAGTGGTCGATGCCTGTATGGCCTATCTCGACAATCCGGAGATGGACGTCACCGATTTGTGTGAGTTTATCCAGGGGCCGGATTTCCCAACCGGCGCACTGATTCTTGGACGCGCAGGCATTCGCTCCGCCTATCATAAGGGCAAAGGTTCGGTCCTCATGCGGGGGCATGTGGCCGTCGAGGAGGTGCGCAAGGGGCGTGATGCTCTCATCATCACCGAGATCCCCTATCAGGTGAACAAGGCGTCGATGGTCGAGAAGATCGCCGACTTGGTGCGCGACAAGCGAATTGAAGGCATCTCCGACATTCGCGATGAGTCTGATCGTGAGGGCATGCGCATCGTGATCGAACTGAAGCGCGACGCTGTCGCCGACGTGGTGTTGAACCAGCTTTACCGTTTCTCGGCGCTGCAAAGCACGTTCGGCTGCAACATGGTGGCGCTGAATGGCGGCCGTCCGGAGCTGATGACGCTCAAGGACATGGTCCACGCCTTCACCGAGTTCCGCCAAGAGGTGGTCAGCCGCAGGGTCAAACATCTCTTACGCAAAGCCCGTGACCGGGCGCATGTGCTTGTCGGTCTCGCCATCGCCGTCGCCAATATCGACGAGATTATCGTACTGATCCGCAAAGCGCCCGACCCGGCAACGGCGCGCGAGCAGCTATTAGAACGCCATTGGCAGGCGAAGGATGTGGTGGCTCTTGTGGAGCTGATCGCCGATCCACGCCACAAGGTTTCCGAGGATGGCACCTATCGTTTGTCCGAGGATCAGGCCCGGGCCATTCTCGATCTCCGACTGCAACGCCTGACCGCGCTCGGCCGTGACGAAATCGGCGATGAGTTGAAGGGCTTGGGCGAGAAGATCACCGAGTATCTTGAGATCCTTCGCTCACGCGCCCGCATCATCGGCATCGTCAAGGACGAGCTTGCCTCCCTCAAGGAAGAATTTGGCACGCCACGGCGCAGCGAAATTCTTGAGATGGTCGGCGAGTTCGACGATGAGGATCTCATTCAGCGCGAGGACATGGTCGTGACCGTGTCCCACAAGGGCTACATCAAGCGCGTGCCGCTCTCCGCCTATCGGGCGCAACGCCGGGGTGGCAAGGGCCGTGCCGGCATGGCGACTCGTGACGAGGATTTCGTCAGCCGAATCTTCATCGCCAATACCCACACGCCGGTGCTGTTCTTCT
>DAOVDX010000106.1 GCA_030669345.1 Methyloceanibacter sp.
ATCGACGCCTGCAAGGAAGACCTGGAAAAGGTCGATTTCCTGCCATTCCAGGCGCTGCATGATGCACCGCTCGCCATGACCGCTCATGTTGTATTACCGGCATTCGATGAGCGACCGGCCACGGTCTCGCCCGTTATAATGAGTGAAGTGATTCGGGATCAGATGGGGCTGACCGGCTTGGTCATGAGTGACGATATTGGCATGAAGGCTCTCGGTGGGACGTTCGCGGAACGCACTTCTGCGGTGATCGAGGGGGGCTGCGATGTCGTGCTTCATTGCAGTGGCAAATTCTCTGAAATGGCGGACGTGGCTGGCGCAACGCCGCTGCTCTCTGGTCCTGCCTCAGAACGCTTTGCCGCGGCGCGGGCCTGCCTGCACGATCCAGAACCTTTCGATGCTGCGGAAGCCCTGGCCCTGGTGAGTGACGCCGCCGCCACCCGCGTGGCAAGTCTTGGTGCCGACCCGACGGAGCAGGCATGAGCGACGCCGATACCCCAGACACAGAAGACCCAGCCGAGCAGCAGGACGCGCCCGAGCAGGAAGCCGCGCCGGCTGAAGCCGTCTCTGATTGGGAGACCGGCGACGATCGTCTCGAATTCGATGGCGATCAGCTGCGGGTCGATGTTGAGGGCTTCGAAGGCCCGCTCGATCTGCTCCTGGCGCTCGCCCGGACGCAAAAAGTCGACCTCGCCAAAATCTCCGTGCTGGCGCTCGCTCAGCAATATCTCGAATTCATCGCCGAGGCCCGAGCCCTGCGTCTTGAAATCGTCGCTGACTATCTCGTCATGGCGGCCTGGCTCGCCTTCCTCAAATCAAAACTTCTGTTGCCGGCCGAGCCGTCCGAAGAGGGCGAGCCCACGGGCGAAGAGCTTGCCGCGCTGCTTGCCTTTAGGCTGAAGCGCCTCGACGCCATGCGCGATGCGGCGGCACAGCTCATGACCCGCAAACGGCTTGGCCGCGATGTCTTTCCGCGCGGTCTGCCCGAGCCCGTGAAGGTGACGAAGAACGGCGTGTTCGATGCCAATGTTTATGACCTGCTGAAAGCTTATTCCCAGCAGCGCCAACGGAACGCGACGACCACGCTGCACATGGAGAAGCGCACGGTGTGGTCGCTGAAGGAAGCGCGCGAGGAGCTTGAGCGTCTGCTCGGCATCGCTTGCGAATGGGCGCCGCTCGATCAGCTTATCGCCGAGTTCCTGGTGGAGCCGGAAATCCGGCGCACGGCGTTGGCGAGCAGCTTCTCGGCGACCTTGGAAATGGCGCGCGAAGGCGCACTGGAAATTCGTCAGTCGAAATCATTCGCGCCGCTACTGGTCCGCCGGCGCGGCGCGGCTGCGTGAGGGTTATAGGTTAGGTGTAACAAGAACTGCCGGAGAAAAACTGTCAGAGAAGGGCGTGCCGCGTATCTGAAGGCAAAAGCGCTAAGAGGCACATCATGCCGAGATCCAAAATTTCGCCCTCGAAGATTGTTCGGAAGAGGTCGGCTGAAAAACAAAATATCGGCGTTGGCTCGGGAACCAAATCGCCCATAAGCGCGCTTCTCTCCGATATATCGAAGATGTCGGAGGAGGGGGCGGAAGACGGATCGACGCTACAGAAACTCGACCAGGCCATGCGGGCCGTGGTCGCAAGACATACAAAAACTTCCAAGACGGGGTCGCAAATGACAGCAGAGCAAGTTGAGAGGGTTGAAGAGATGACGGCAGAAGAGGAGAAGCAAGGCGCATCGACGCCGGCGCTGCCTCTGCCGTCGAATGTGATGGCGCTGCCCTCGGCCGACCGGGCCGAGAAATTGCGCATCGTCGAGGCCCTGTTATTCGCTGCTCCGGAACCTTTGAAAGAGGCCGATCTTGCGCGTCATTTCGGCGAAGGCGAGGACCTGACAGCGCTGCTTGAAGAGCTGCAAGGCCTCTATGCGGGCCGTGGCGTCAACCTGATGCGCGTTGCTGGCAAATGGGCGTTCCGCACCGCCGACGATCTGTCCTTCCTGCTTGAGCGCCAGGTCGTGGAGCAGCGCCGCCTATCGCGCGCCGCGCTCGAGACGCTCGCCATCATCGCCTATCACCAGCCCGTCACCCGCGCCGAGATCGAAGAGATCAGAGGCGTGTCGACCTCCAAGGGCACGATCGACGTGCTGCTGGAGACCGCGTGGATCAAGCTCCGGGGCCGCCGCCGCGCGCCAGGCCGCCCGGTGACCTACGGCACCACGATCAGCTTCCTTGAGCATTTCGGCTTCGAGGCGATCAAAGACCTTCCCGGCCTTTCGGAGCTTAAAGGTGCGGGCCTGCTTGATTCCAACCTGCCGCCCGGCTTCTCCATGCCGAACCCTGACGATACGACCGATCTTCGCGAAGACGAGGACCCGCTTGAGGAAGAGCCGCTGGGTGAGGGCGAAGAAGGCGAGCCATCTGGCGCCGCTGAAGCGAACGAGGCTGAGCCAAACCAGGAGGCCTAGCCGCCTCCAGGAGTTGCGCTTGAGGCCGCCAGTCGCGTAGACCAGCCTTATGCTTGAGTTCTTGAAGGCACGGCCAAGCGTTCCGGCCCCGACCGCGGCCAAACCCGGTCGTGACAGAGTTGCCCATGGCAGGGCGGCCGTCGCCTTCGCCGCGCGGCTTGGCTTTGAGAATGTGTCCCGCCGCTATGGCAACACGCTTGCTCTCGACAATGTCAGTCTCGATGTACCGTCCGGAAAGGTCCTGTGCCTGCTGGGCCCGTCAGGCTGCGGCAAGACCACTTTGCTCAGGATTGCGGCGGGTGTTGAACGGCCGTCTTCGGGGCGCGTGGTCATCGACGATGCGGAAGTCGCCGGGCCCAATCGTTTTGTGGCGCCCGAGAAGCGTGGCGTTGGCCTGATGTTCCAGGACTTCGCGCTGTTCCCCCATCTCACCATCCTCGACAATGTGGCTTTCGGTTTGCGCTCCATGACGAAAGCAGAAGCTAAGGCTGAAGCCATGACGGCGCTTGAGCGCGTTGGGCTTGGCCGCTACGCAGGCGAATATCCTCACATCCTTTCTGGCGGCGAGCAGCAGCGTGTGGCACTCGCACGCGCCATCGCGCCACGGCCCGGCGTGCTTCTGATGGACGAACCTTTCTCGGGCCTCGACACGCGGCTGCGCGAAGCCATGCGCGAGGACACGCTCGCCATCCTGCATGAGACCCGCGCCACCTGCATCGTCGTCACCCATGATGCCGAGGAAGCCATGCGCATGGGCGACCAAGTGGTGCTGATGCGCAAAGGCCGCGTGGTGCAGACCGGAACTGCGCCGCAACTTTATCGCGACCCAAAGAATATTTTCGCCGCGCGCACCTTCTCCGATCTGAACGAGATGAAAGCGCGCGTTGAGGGCGCCGCCGCCGCCACGCCACTCGGCACATTTCCTGCGCAAGGTCTCGCGGATGGCACCGACGTCATCGTTTGTGCGCGCCAAGGGGGCGTCTGCCTCAACACGCCAGGGAAGGGCGCTCTTGGCCGGGTGCTCGACACCCGCTTTCTCGGTGACGTGGGCTTGGTCGAACTCGCCGTGCAAGGACTAGATACGCCGATCCTCGCCCGGGTTCGCGAGAGCGACGTTCCGGCGCAGGGGACAGAAGTCGGTGTCAGTGTCGATGCGGGCGCAGTCCTGATTTTCGAGGCGGAAAACGGCGCGAGCGAGCCATCACCGTAGGCTTTCGCGCCGAGCGTGGGCCCCGCTTGCGAGCAGGGCGCCTTTCCTGTCATAGTGCCGCCGAAACAATGAAATGACATGCGCAGGCAGATTGAGCCCTAGCGCGTTGGAGGCTTAAGAATGGCACCGAGTTGGTGGCAAATTCTGATCGTGCTGGTGCTCTTCGTGCTTCTGTTTGGGCGCGGCAAGATCTCGGACCTGATGGGCGACGTCGCCAAGGGTATCAAAAGTTTCAAGACGGGGCTGGCGGACGACGGCGAGGAGAAATCCGACCCCAAGGTGATCAGCCAAGAAGGCGAGAAGCCGCCTGCCGCGAAATCCGCCCCTCGCGCGAAAGCGCCGCGCAGCCGGAAATCAAGCTAGCGGGCCTTAACCCGGCCTTAGCGCGAAACGCCTGAACCAAGCTCATGCTCGACATTGGATGGTCGGAACTTTTACTGGTCGCCGTAGTGGCGGTCGTTGTGGTGGGTCCTAAGGAGCTACCCAAGCTGATGCGCACGTTCGGCTTCTATGCCGGCAAGTTGCGGCGCGCGGCGTCCGACTTTCAGCGCCAGTTCGAAGAGGCCATGGTCGAGAGCGAGGCCGAAGAGGTCCGCAAAAACATCGAGGCCATCCAAGGTTCGCTCGGCGACCAGCCCCTGATGATGCCGCAAACAGGTTCCCTGCAAAACGCGCTGGGCGAGCCCATTCAGGGCGAGTCCATGGAAGCGCTGCAAGCCGAAGCGCATGAGTCGGCGAAACGGAAAGCGCCTCGTGCCAAGACACTTCGTGCCAAGGCGCCGAGTATCAAAAAACCGAGGGCCAAGACCGCGTCGAAGCCGAAACGCGCGCGCGCCAAACCCACAGCGACCAAGCGCGCACCGACCAAGCCCCGCAAGATCAAGGCCGCGGCAAAGTCCGTGGCTAAGACACCCGCCAAGCGGGTGACGAAGCGACCCGCTAAGCGGGCGGCGAGGCGGAAGCCGTGAGCAAAGAGGACATCGACGCCACCAAGGCCCCGCTCATCGAGCATTTGATCGAGCTTCGGCGCCGGCTGATGTGGACGCTCGCGGCGATCTTCGCCGCCTTCTTGGTCTGCTTTTGGTTCGCCAAGCCCATCTACAATCTGCTGCTAAGGCCCTATCGCGTGGCCGCGGGTGTCGATGTGCCCATCGAGTTGATCTACACCGCGCCGCAAGAGTTCTTCTTCACCGAGATCAAGCTTGCGCTGTTCGGCGCCATCTTCATCACCTTCCCAGTGATCGCCTCGCAGCTCTATATGTTCGTGGCGCCGGGGCTCTATCGGACCGAACGCAAAGCCTTCCTGCCATTCCTCATCGCTACGCCGATCCTGTTTCTGATCGGGGCCGCGCTCGTCTATTTCGTCGCCATGCCGCTCGCCATGACGTTCTTTTTGTCGATGCAGCAGACCGGCGATGTGCAGATCATCCTCACCGCCAAGGTCAGCGAATATCTATCCCTGATCATGGCGCTGATCTTGGGCTTTGGCATTTGCTTCCAATTGCCGGTGCTGCTGACCCTGCTGGCCCGAGCCGGGATTGTCAGCGCCGCTGGGCTCAAGCGCTATCGGCGTCATGCCATCCTTGGCGTATTCGTCGCCGCCGCGGTCCTGACGCCGCCAGACCCCATCAGCCAGATCGCTTTGGCGGTCCCGACGCTGCTCCTCTATGAGCTGTCCATCTTCGCCGTGGCCCTCGTGGAGAAGAAGCGCGCGGCTGCTGGGAGTCCCTCCACATCGGCCACGTAATGCCTCGTCATGCCCGGACTTGTTCCGGGCATCCACTAGGGCGGAGCGACGACTAGCTGACTCACTATTGGATTGCCGGGACAAGCCCGGCAATGACGAAGGAGGGGGAGGCCATGACAAGGGCCCGATCCGGCCTTATACGGAGGGCAGGGACCCACCCGAGTCGATTGTAAGAGAGAAGTTTCAGCCAGTGCTCGACGTTAAATGGATACGCGATAACCCGGACGCCTTTGTTGCCGGGCTTGAGAAGCGCGCCTTCGGGGTGCCCCGCGATCTCTTGAATCAAATCCTCAAAAGCGACGAGCACCGCCGCGAAACGATTCAAGAATTGCAGGACGCGCAGGCCAAGCGTAACGCCACCTCCAAGGATATCGGCAAGGCCAAGCAGGCCAAGGACGAAGCCGAAGCCAAGCGCCTCTTGGACGAAGTGGCCGGGCTGAAGGCGACGATCCAGGCAGGCGAGGAGAAAGAGCGCGAGCAAGACAAGGCGCTGCGCGATCTGCTCGCTGGCATTCCCAATATGCCCGCCGAAGACGTGCCGGTCGGTCCGGACGAAGACGCCAATGTTGAGCTGCGCAGAGTCGGCGAGATTCCGACATTCGACTTCGAGCCGAAACAGCATTTCGACATCGGTGAGGGCTTAGGCCTGATGGATTTCGAGTTGGCGGCGAAACTCTCAGGCTCACGCTTCGTCATCCTGAAAGGCGCGTTGGCGCGTCTGGAACGCGCACTCGCTCAGTTCATGCTCGACCTGCACACATCCGAGCATGGCTATACCGAGATCAACCCGCCGCTGCTGGTGCGCGACGACGCCATGTTCGGGACCGCGCAGTTGCCCAAGTTCAGAGACGACCAGTTTGCAACGAGCACACGCGAATTTGAATCCCAGTCATATACGATGCAGCAGCCAGTCGATCTCAATGTACCGTTGGTCGAACGATTTTCCTTCACCGACAAAGATGTGGAGAAGAAGTTCCGAGCCGCCGTCGCGGGTGGAAGGGTCGGTCTTGCCAGTGGTCCCGACGACAACGGCTTCGTCTTAAGGGTCGATCGCTCACTTTGGCTCATACCGACCGCCGAGGTGCCGCTGACCAATTTGGTGCGTGACGACATTACTGACGAAGCCAAGTTGCCTTTGCGCGTCACAGCGAGCACGCCGTGTTTCCGCGCCGAAGCTGGATCGGCGGGCAGGGACACGCGCGGCATGATCCGCCAGCATCAGTTCAACAAGGTGGAACTGGTGACAGTGACCACGCCGGAACAATCCGCCGAAGAGCATGAGCGCCTGACAGCCTGCGCGGAGACCGTGTTGAAACGACTCGAACTTCCTTATCGCGTGGTGGTGCTGTCGATCGGTGACATGGGCTTCGCCGCCGAGAAAACCCATGACATCGAAGTGTGGCTGCCGGGGCAGGACACCTATCGGGAAATTTCGTCTTGCTCGAAGTGCGGCGACTTCCAAGCCCGCCGCATGAATGCCCGGTATCGTCCGAAGGATTCCAAGAACCCACGCCTGGTGCACACGTTGAATGGTTC
>DAOVDX010000067.1 GCA_030669345.1 Methyloceanibacter sp.
TCGGTCGGTATTTCGAAGTCGCCGACGCGGATTTTGACAATGCCGGTATTCTCGCCGAAAGCCTGCTCGCTGCTCGCGCCCGAGGACTTGATTATGTATGTGGAGGCGCCTTGGGCAAGGCGGAGCACGTCGGCCACGAGCGAGGGGTAGAGCGTATCCTTGATGCGGACGACCATGGGCATGCGGCGGATGATCTGGTCGTGTTCCGGTATCCAGTTCAGAGTCCCCGCGCCTTGCGCCGGGGTTTGCAGAATTTTCAGGCTGGCCGCGGCGCCGGGATAATAAGGCGCGTAGAGGCGCGGGTCGTCCCCGCCATGGGCGAAGCTGGCTTTGGTCTCTGGCTGCGAAAGAGCAACCGATGAGGCGATGAAGCCGAGCACGACGGGCGCTTCGCCGATGGCTTCAGCAAACACGTCATCGTTGGAGGGAAGCTTCGCCACCTCGGGTTTGAGGTTTTCGAGCACCGCCGACTGTGGCCAATATTGCACGGCGTTTGCCGGCGACATGCGGTCGGGTTCGGGGAAGACCATATCGAAGCCGATCGCCGCGGCGCCTTGCGTGCCGAGTTTCTCGGTGAGTTCGGCAAGTAGGGTGCGCGGCCAGGGCCATTGCCCCAATCTCGTGAGTGACTCCTCGTCGATGTCGACGATGCGAACCGGCAAGGTTGGATCAAACTGAAGCGGGGCTATGCGCTGAAAGGTATCGAAGACGAGCGACCTCAATCGCGCGATAGGGTTTGGGTCCCATATCCGCAACACAAGGCAGCCGAGGATGACTGCTCCTACAAGGAGGGAATAAAGGAGGCGCGGACCCATCCCGTTGCTTTTCTTTACCAATCTTGGCCGCTTAGGGACGCGGCGGTGGCAAACTCTAGCCGCTGACGCGGGCCCGCTCCAGTGGCAACTTGCCCCAAGTTTGGGCGTTGTTGCTGCATTGAATGCGATTGCCGAATGAACTAGGAACCAAGTCGCGGGGAACTGATCGAATCAAGGGGGGTGTATTCTGTGGACATCTGCATGATCGGGGCTGGCTATGTCGGCCTCGTCTCCGCTTCCTGTTTCTCCGAGTTCGGCTGGAAGGTCATCTGCATCGACAAGGATGCAGACAAGATTGAACAGCTTTGTCGTGGCTACGTGCCGATCTACGAACCGCGCCTCGACGAACTTCTAGAGCGCAATCTTCGCAATGGACGGATCGAGTTTTCCACCGATCTTAGCTCTGCGGTCGCGGAAGCCGATCTGGTGTTCCTCGCCGTGGGCACGCCCATGCGGCGCGGTGACGGCCATGCCGATCTCAGCTTCGTGTATCAGGCGGTCGAGGATATCGCGCCGCATCTGAAGGGCTTCACGGTGATTGCCACGAAGTCGACGGTACCCGTCGGCACGAGCCGGGAGATTGAACGGCGTCTCAAGGCCATCAAACCCGACGCCGATTTCGCTATCTGCTCCAACCCGGAGTTCTTGCGCGAAGGTTCGGCGATCTACGACTTCACCCATCCAGACCGCGTATTGGTCGGCTGCGACGAGCCGCGCGCTCAGGAGCTGATGGAGCGCCTCTATAAGCCGCTCGCATTACGCAATGCGCCAGTGATGTTCGTCAGCCGGGAATCGGCGGAGCGTGCCAAATATTCAGCCAACGCCTTCCTCGCCATGAAGATCAGTTTCATCAACGAGATTTCCGATTTGTGCGAGGCTGTCGGCGCCAACGTTCAAGAAGTGGCGACAGCGATTGGGGCTGACGGGCGCATTGGCAATAAGTTTCTGCATCCAGGCCCTGGCTATGGCGGGTCGTGCTTCCCCAAAGACGTCGCGGCGCTGATCCGCATGGCGCGCGAGGCGTGTCAGCCCGTGTCGCTGATCGAGCAGGTGCAGACGGTCAACTCCGAGCGGAAGATCGCCATGGCGGGGCGCATCGAACGCATTGTCGGCGGTTCGCTCTCCGGCAAGACGATCGCCGTGCTCGGTGTGTCCTTCAAGCCTGACACCGACGATGTGCGTGACGCGCCAAGCCTGATCCTCATTCCCATGCTTCAGGAACGCGGGGCCATCGTCAGGGCCTACGATCCGCACGCGCAGGAGAACGCCGAGCCGCTGGTGCCTGGCACAGAATGGTGCGGCAGCGCGTTAGAGGCCGCGGACCAGGCGGACGTGACTGTGGTGGTGACGGAGTGGAACGAGTTTCGCACACTCGATCTCAAGAAGCTTAAGGCGAAGATGCGTGGCGACATGCTCGTCGACCTGCGCAATGTCTATCTTCCGGCCCAGGCGAAAGCGGCTGGCTTCACCTATACGAGCATCGGGCGTTAGCCAGCGAAGGCTAGGCATGCTTCGAATCTGTGTGACTCTGGTTACAGAGCGTAGCGACCACATTGATGCAGTGTTTGTTCCAGGCAGAGAACGCCTGTGACATATTGTGGTGGTTATGGACCAGACCCTCAAATTGTTCTGGCGTCGTGGATCGGCGGAACGCTCTCAGTTGAAAGGCGTTTGTCTCGGAGGGCTTGGGTTGCGTCTTCCGATTGTCGCCCTGGCGGCTCTCGGAGGTCTCGGGCTGTTTTGTGATGACGCCCAAGCTGGCCGTTGGCTGCCGACGATCGAAAACCCTTACTGCCCCATCACCACATATATGTTGCGCGATGTGCCGGAGCAGGCGGTGTCCACGAAGGACCCGAGAGGCCGGCCCGTGATCGTGGTCAGCCGGCGGACATTCCGTGACCGGCCGTCTTACGGCAAGTTTCTGATGGCCCATGAGTGCTGCCACCACACGCTTGGCCATGTGGGCAAGTTTCGCAAAGGACTTGGCGGTCAGGGGCCGCAGCCCTTCTTCTACATTGCCCCAGAGCTGAAGCGGATGGAGCTTGAGGCCGATTGCTGCGCCATGAAGTTATTGCGCGACAGGCAGGAAGCCGACGGCATCGAGGCGGCGCGGAGCTCGATGGTGACTTTCGGCAAGGACCCGACCGGGGCCTATTACCCGACGGGCTACGAGCGGGCCGCCAATATCTTGCTCTGTGCGGCGCCGGACCAACCGGACGAATAGGACTGGCGGGCCCGGTTTCTAATCTCCATATCTATAAGACGTGGTTTTCGGCCGGCGGCGTGACCCCTTGTGATATTTGGTCATGGTATGATGTTGGTCTTCGAGATGATGGAGAAGCGCCCTTGAAGGGCAATGTAGCGATAGCGCGCCGGATTGCGGTCAGCGCCCGGGTTGTTGGCATGGTGGCGGCCGTTCTGGTTGCCGCCGTGGCTTTTTGTGCGGACAGCGCTCGCGCCACGTCGTCGCTTCGCGTCTGCGCCGATCCAAGAAACCTGCCCTTCTCTAATAAAGAGGGGGACGGCTTTGAGAACAAAATCGCCGAGCTGATCGCCGAGCGGCTTGGGGGCGAGCTCGACTATGCGTGGTTCGAAGACAAGACTGGCTTTGTTCCCAATACGAAGGGCGAGGAGGCCTGCGACCTCGTTATGGGATACGCGCAAGGCACGGGACTGATCGAGGACACCAACCCCTATTACTACACGTCCTATGTGTTGATTTATCGCGAGAACGACGCCGAGATCGAAGATGTCGAGAGCCTGGCGGACCCGCGGCTGAAACAGAAGCGTATCGGGGTTTTCGCCCGGACACCGCCAGCGAGCATGCTTGCCATGCATGGCCTCGTGTTGAACACGAAAGTGTTCGAGACTTTTGTCAGCGGGAGCATGTCAAAGTCCGCCGAGGCCATGATCGCTGAGATCGCCTCCGGCGAACTCGATGCCGGTATTTTATGGGGCCCCGTCGGCGGCTACTACGCGCAGCGGGCGAGCCTGCCGCTTTCGCTCCTGCCTTTGGTAAAGGAGACCGCGGGGCCGAGCGCGGTCTACGCCATCACCTTGGGCGTGCGGCCCGACGAGCCTCAGTGGAAGCACAAGATCAATAAGGTGCTCGCCGAGAACCAGCACGACATCAACGTGATCTTGCAGGGCTACAATGTGCCGCTGTTGAACCAGGACGGCGAGCTGATCGCGGGCGAGGCCGGCCGCTAAGCTACATCTTGCAGACGCTCTCTGGCTTATCGATACCGAGCGTGTCTACTTCGATTTCCGCCGCCGTTTTATGCGGGAAGCCGCGCTGCGGCGAGACCGAGACCGGCACTTTGTTGGTGGCGATGAGGATCGGCTGGCGGAATTGGCCATCCCAAGGACGGAACTACTACTTGATGCCCTTGAACGGCGCAAGCTGGAGATCCGGGCCGTGGACGAAGGCCGACACGGTGTCAAAATCGTTTTCAGGCTTGCGCGTAACCGCCTCGCCGATGGTGCGCGCGGCGATCCAGGCCTGATGGTCGACAGGCAATGTCAGGCGCCCGAAGTCCTTTTGGAAATTATTGTTGGCTTGGGTTGCGCCCCATTTCTCGTGGCCGACGCTCCAGGTCGTGGCCGTGAGCCCGGTGGTGCCGGCTATGATGCGGGGTTCGCCACCACCGCGATAGGGCAGCAGCGGGCCGAACACCTGGCTCTCGTCGGCAACGACAATGACGTCATAAACGGGGCTGGTGACGACGGCTTTGCCATCGCCGTCCTGCTTGCCTTGCGGTATCACGCCCACGTCGTCGCGTCTGCCGCCCGAGACATCCTCATATTCGCGGGTGTCGACGATGTTCGCGCCGGTGCGGCCAGCGGCGCGCTTGACCGCTTCCAGATAAGCGAGGTCGGCGGGCATCGACCCGTGCACCACCAGCCAATCCTTCCAGCCCATGGCCACGAGATACTGGGCCAGCGCGTCGGTCAGCATGAAGCGGTCCGGCACGATGTGCATGATGTTGGCGCGGCAGTCTTCCTGGCGAAGCGACACGTCCGTAGCGCGGACGTTGAACAGGAGAACGTCCTTGTCCTTCGCCCAATCGGAGAGTTTGAGTAGGGTCGGGGCGGACGCATCGACGATGATGTAGTTGTGCCCGGACTCGTGCAGCTTCTCCAGCGCGGCGAGCGCCTTCTCTGGCGAGGAGGCCGTCTCCACGGCGAGCTTGTAGAGATGTCCGGTGAACCGGCCGCCCCTGTTGTTTTCCTCGACACCCATGATGGCGCCGGCAATGCCGATATCCTTCGGATCTATATCCAGCCGGGAGGCAGGCCTCGGGTGGTCGAGCGTCTCGCGGATATAGCCGATCGGCAACAGCATCATCTCAGGCGACTGAGGAATCTCGAACTCAACGCCGCCCGCCGGGCGCGATTTCTTGGCCGGTGAGCCATCCTCGGCGGATGCGGCGAAGGGCGTGGTGACAAGCATGGCCGCAGCGAGGAGCGACCCTCCGAGCTGGGCGCTGGGCCTAAAAAGGCCACGAGAAAGGAAAGATGTAAGCTTCATGGGGCCGATGGTATCGACAAAGAAATAGGCAGTGCAAGGTGGAAACCTTGTTGGGTGAGTTTGGTAGTCGTTTTTGCTAAGGCAGATTCTTTGCGCATCTCGGCGAGACTGCACGCGGACCAGGCTTGAAGCGCAAAAGGTTGTGCACTGCTGGAATTGCAGGGAGGCAGTCAATCTCGAGGGGTGTTAGGTTGTGAACATGGATTTTACAGTCGGATCAGCGCTAAGATTCGGGTGGGAGACGTTCAAAAAGCGCCCCTGGTTCTTCATCGGCACCAGCATCGTCGTCGCCTTCGCCTATATTGCCGTTAGCGTGGTCGGCTCGATCATCGATACGGTTTTTGGCGGCACGGCTGAAGATCCAACGCTAGCCGCCAGCCTGTTTAACTTCCTCTGCGGCATCCTTGTCAGTATGGGCGTGACGGCATTCTATCTCGCCGCGCATGACAATCCCGAGACCGTGACGCTGTCGGCACTGTGGCATCCGCAGCCATTTTGGAAGTTTCTCGGCACGTCGGTCTTGGTGTATCTCGCCATCGGCATTGGCTTCGTATTGCTGTTCGTGCCGGGGATCATCGCCCTGCTGTTTTTCATGTTCGCGACCTTCATCGTCATCGACCGGGGGTTGGGGCCCATCGAGGCGATGAAAGAGAGCATGCGGATCGGGCGCGGCTATCGATGGCCGCTGCTCGGCTTTATCGCTCTCTGCATGCTGATCATCGTGGCAGGCGTGATGGCGCTCTTTGTCGGGCTGCTTGTCGCCATGCCGGTCGTGACGCTGGCCTTCACGCACGCCTACCGGGTCTTGTCGGCGCAGGCGGGCGCGGCCCCTGCCGCTACTGACGCGCGGCTTAGCACCTAAGACGAAACCAAAGACTTCAAGCCGGACGCACCGAGGGCGGTAAGAACCCGCAACGCGCTGCAGCCTGCTATTCGGCGGGAAGGAGAGTTTCTTCCTTCGCCTTTAGCACGTCGGCGGCGTTGCGCGGGTTGCGGTAGAGGAACTCCGTCGGCGGCTTGGCGGTCTCTTCCTTGGCAAAGTTCACCATCTCGGCGTGATAGGGCGACAGCGCGCAGGCCGGGTCGGTGTTGCGCGGGTCGCCGGTCATGGCCATGGCTTGGCAACGGCAGCCGCCATAGTCGATGTTCTTGAACGCGCAGGACCGGCACGGCTCCTTCATCCACGATGTGCCGCGAAAGGCGTTGAACGCACTGCCATCCATCCAGATGTCGCGGAGCTTGCGGGTCTTCACATTGTCGAACTCAAGTTCGGGAATGCTCTCGGCGGCGTGGCAGGGAAGCACCTTGCCGGCGGGCGTAATATTCATGAAGCCCTTGGCCCAACCGCCCATGCAGGGCTTCGGGCGCTTGGCGTAATAGTCGGGCACGACCATGTCGATGGTCAGGATGCCCTTGAGCCGTTCGCGCGCCTCCTCGATAAACTCGATCGACGCCAGTGTGTCCTCATAGGTGGGGATCAGCGCGGCGCGGTTCAGATAGGCCCAGCCGTAATATTGCGCGTGGGCGATCTCCAAACGCTGGGCGCCAAGCTTGATGGCGAGGTCGACATAGGCCGGGACGCTTTGGATGTTCTTGCGATGGATCGGTGCGTTGACGGTGAGGGGCACACCCATCTCGGTCACCCAGCCGGCAACATCGAGCTTCTTCTGGGTAGCGCCGGGATAGCCGCCGATGCGTTCGGCGTTCTCCGGGTCGACGTCCTGGAATGAGATTTGGACGTGATCGAGCCCGCGCTTGACGAGGCCTTCCAGGCGTTCGCGCTTCAGGGTGACAGCCGCCGTGATCAAATTGGTGTAAAGGCCCGCTTCCGACGCGGTGGAGACGATCTCCTCCAGGTCTTTGCGTGCGCAGGGCTCCCCGCCCGACAGATGGATTTGCAAGATTCCCATCTCGCCGGCCTGGCGCATCACGTCGCACCACTCTTCCGTGGTGAGCTCGTTGGCCACACGCTCAAGCTCGATAGGATTGGAACAATAGCCGCATTGCAGGGGACAGCGATGGGTCAGCTCGGCAAGCAGGCCGATTGGCGCGAGAGCGCAAAGTTCGGCCGTGATGTCGTTGGCCCCTTCCACACCCGTGGTCGGCTCGTCATCGACAGTGACGGTCTGCACATGTGCGTTCGCCTGAAGCTCCTCGGTCATCCTTTTACGTATCCCTTGTCTGCCAAGTCCTGAAGAAGCTCGACAATGTCGGCGGCAATAACATCTACTGGCGCCGAGTACTCCTTCGCAAGCTTGGCGGCGATCTCTGTAACGGTTTGCTCTCCGTCGCAGAGTTGCAGCACCGCGACGGCAGTCTGGTCTGGCGTCAAAACACGCTCCGGCGCCAGAAGAACCCACCGGTCTCGCCCCGCGTCATGGCGAAGCTTGAGGTAGGGCGGCAGTTTCGGTTTCGTCTCCCGGTCGACCATCAGCCGGCGGGGAGCGGTGGCGTCGCCCATCATGCTTGATCCGGCACGAAGGCGCCGGGCGGAACCATGCCCGGCTCGACATAGGCGACGTGCAGCGCATCGAGCTGCGCCCACAGAACATCGGTCTTGAAGCGAAGCGCATCGAGCGCGCCTTGCTGCGCCTCGGGCGTGCGCGCGTTTTGCTTCACATATTCAAGCGCGAAGTCGGCGTCGCGGGGTGCCTGGGTCAGGCGGCGCCGGAAATAGTGCATCACGTCGTCATTGATGAAGTCGTAGTTCTCAAGCATGCCGGCGATGCGCTGCTTGTGAATGTTTGGCGCGAACAGCTCTGTCAGCGAAGAGGCCACGGCCTCAACGAGTGGCTTCTCGCGCACGAAATTGACATAGGCCTCGACAGCAAATTTGGTTCCGGGCAGGGCGCCTTTGCGCGAGACCACATAGTCACGGTCAAGGCCAAGGCCGTCGGTCAAAACGAGCCAGCGCTCGATGCCGCCTTCCTCTTCGCCGTACCCGTCGTGGTCCATGATGCGATGGATCCATTCGCGGCGAAGCTTGCGGTCATGGCAGCGGCTCATAAAGGCTGCGTCTTTGCGCGGCACGGCGGACTGGTAGCAATACCGGTTCAGTGCCCAAGCCTGGACCTGACCCTTGTTCAGCGCGCCGCCATGCAACATCGCATGAAAGGGATGCTTGTCGTGATACTGAGCGGCGCCAATGGCGCGCAGCTCCTTCTCAAGTTCGTCGGGGCTCATAATCTTGGTCACGGCCTATACCTCGATCTCAACCAATGGTTTAAGAGGACAAACTAGCTCGGCGCCGCTGCCGCCTACTTGATGCGCGTCAATCCTCAAATCTTGTCGACCAGTAGCGCTTCTGAATGCGGCGCCTTAGAAACGATCTATACCACTGTAAAACATGGTAAGGCCGAGTGAGAGTTTCATGACTCGTTCATGAACACTGCGTTGATGCCGGATTAACAACGTCTGAAACCGACCCGGCGAGCCGTTTGGCGAGCGTAGCCCAAAGCCTGACGGGGTGCCATTGAAGCGCGCCTTGCCGTTGGCATGTGAATTCGGCCCATGATAATTTCTGGTCGTATTTCGTCACAGAAAGCATAAGCGTTCCTTCTCGCCATGGTTTCGCTCAGGCAGTTCCGTTATCTCGAATCCCTCGCCGAGACGCGCCATTTCGGTCGCGCGGCGGAGGCATGCGCTGTCAGCCAGCCGGCTCTCAGCATGCAGATCAAGGAACTCGAGGACGAGCTGAAGCTGAGCCTCGTGGAGCGGCGCAAGTCCGGCGTGGAGCTCACCGAGAAGGGTGAGGAGGTCGCGAGGCGCGCGCGAACGATCCTCGCATCGGTCCGCGATCTCATCGACTTTGCCAAGCGGGAAGAGGGCGTGCTTGCTGGCGTGCTTAAACTTGGCGCCATTCCTTCCATCGCGCCTTATCTCCTGCCTGCCGCCTTGCCTGAGTTGCAGCACCGCTTTCCGGCACTCACCTTGCAGCTTCGCGAGACGGTCACCGAGACTCTCGTGCGCGAGCTTGTGAGCGGCGATCTCGAAATTATTCTCATCGCTCTGCCCATCGACGATCGCGAGGTGGAGACGCAATATCTGTTCGACGATCGCTTCGTATTGGCGACCAAAGCGACATCAAAGAATGCGCGGACACGGGGTGCCACGGCGGACATGCTCGCAGATGAGCGGTTGCTGCTCTTAGAGGAGGGGCACTGCCTGCGCGACCAGGCGCTGTCCTATTGCCACATGATGACGCGCGAGGCACGCGAGAGCTTCGGCGCATCGAGTCTTGCCACCATCGTGCAGATGATGGCGAATGGCTACGGCGTCACGCTGTTGCCGGAAATGGCTGTCGATAGTGAGA
>DAOVDX010000198.1 GCA_030669345.1 Methyloceanibacter sp.
GCCTCCCTCACCGCCGAAGAAACACCACACCGGGCGCATGCTCTTGAAATTGTCTTCGCCGCCGCGATCGACGATGGCCACGAAGCGCTTCGACAAATCGTAGACATTGGAGACGAGCGGGATGCGCATCATCAGCCAGTCAACGCCCTCTTGTATCCACGGCCGCATGCGCGACTCCACAAGGAGCCCTAAGCCGAAGATGCTGACGAGGATGATGAGGAAGCCGAGGAAATAGGCTCTGGTGTACGACGAGGACAGGTTGAGGCCGAGCGCAACAAGCAGCGAGCCGATGATACTGCTCGGGCCAGCATAGGCGTGGATGAGCTGCGCTACCCACACCGTAATGGTGATGGTGAGGGCAATGGGCAATAACGCCAGCAGCCCGGCGATCAAAATTCCTAAAATGCGTCCCACGCCGCCCCCTCCCACGCGTATGCCGGTAAAGATCCGGCGATGCCAATCTTCGCCGCGCCGCGCGCTGACGTCAACAGCGTTAGAAGATCGTGCCCGCTAACGCAGCGCCGCGGCGATATTCCCGCCATCGACTGTCGCAATATGGCCGGTGGTCTTGCGTGCTTTGGCCAGCGCCAAAAAGGCTTGGGCTACGTCGTCCGCCGTGACTTCGGCGTGGAGCAGATTGCCGCTCATATAGTCGGCCTCCGACACGCCGCGCGCCTTGGACCGCGCCGCGATCATCTCATCGGTCAATATCCCGCTCCGGATGCGGTCGGCATTCACGCCGTTCGAGCGGATGCCATCGGCGCCGTAGTCGAGCGCGTATTGGCGCATGAGGAGCATGGTCGCGGCCTTGGGCAATCCGTAAGGGCCAAAATTGGCACCAGGGTTCACCGCCTGCTTGGATAGATTGAACAGAAGCACCCCGCCCGTGTCCTGTTTTTCCATGATGCGCACGGCGGCTTGGGCCACCGTCTGATGGGCGAAGAAATTCAGTTCGAAGCTCTTACGCAATGTCTCGTCATCGACCTCGCCAATACGCCCCTGCCAGACCGCGCCGGCATTGGACACCAGAATGTCGACGCCACCGAAGCGATCGCACACAGCATCAAACGCACGAGCCACCTCGTCCGGCTTGGTGACATCGCATTGCAGGCCCAAGCCCTTAATCTCAGCGGCGACTTTCTCCGCCAACGCTCCATCGATATCCAGTACCGCGACCGCGGCCCCATCCGCCGCCAGCGCTTTCGCCGTCGCCGCACCAATCGCGCCGGCACCCGTCACTAAGGCGACCTGTCCGGTCAGCGGCTTGGTGACCACGCCTTTCAGCTTCGCCTGCTCAAGGCTCCAATATTCAAGCGCGAAGAGATCGCTGTCCGGCAACGGCTCATATTGGCCGATGGCCTCCGCGTCGCTCACCACTTTGACCGTGTTCTCGGCGAGATCGCCAGCCATGCCAGCAGCCTTCGCCGTGTTCCCAAGCCCGAACAGACCGACGCCGGGCACCAGCACGACGCGGGGCATGGCATCGAGCTTCGTCTTCGTGCCACCGACGCCCGCATTCTCGCGGTCGAAATACAAATCGTAGTCCGCCGTAAACTCAGCGACAGCTTCCTTTACCTGACGGACGAAGTCCGCGAGCTTGCCGCTCTCCGGCGCGGGCACGACCAGAGGCTTGTTCTTGGTGCGAATAATGTGGTCCGGTGTCACCACGCCGCGCTGGCTATAGGACGCCAGTTCCGCGCCATTTACATAATCGAGAATCTCCGGCCCCGTGCGGAACTCGGCGACCAAGCGGATTGGCTCAGCACCGTCTTCGCGAATGGCGCAGGCCCCACGCAAAATCGGCGCGATCTCCGCCGCCGTCGCAAGGCTGCTGACGATGCTTCGCGCCGGAAACACAATAGGCCGCCCCTGACGCAAGCGGGCCTCGGCCAGCGACACCATCTCGATCATGCGTTCGTAAGCTTCGCGCGCCGTCTCGCCGAAGGTGAAGATGCCGTGCTTGTGGAGGATCAGGCCCTCGACGTCGGGATTCTCGTCGAACACGTCCGCCGCCGTCTTCGCGAGTCCGAAGCCCGGCGCGATGTAAGGCACGATGCCCATGCGTCCGTCATAGACCTCGCGCGCCAGCGCCTCGCCATCGGGCTGGTCCACCAAGCTTAGCACTGCGGCGGCATGAGTGTGATCGACAAACTTGTGCGGCAGGAAGGCGTGTAGCAGCGTCTCCACCGACGGGTTCGGCGCCGAAGCGTCGAGCAGGTTGAGGCGCTGCACATTGACCATGGCCTCGTCGGACAATTCTTCGAGCGCCCGCAACTCTCGGAGCGGATCGATCTTCACCGCCGGCAAACCCCACGGCTCGATATCGGCCATGTCGGCGCCAGACCCCTTCACCGCGATGACCTCATGCTCATTGCCAAGGTCGTCGGTGGCGCGGGTTTTCACCGAAGTGTTGCC
>DAOVDX010000175.1 GCA_030669345.1 Methyloceanibacter sp.
TCCGCGTCGGTGGTGTGTTTGAGGTTGCCGACATTGGCGTGTTTCAGGATGTTCAGGCCTTCGGCATAGGCGGCCATAATCCCGTACTCGATGCCGTTATGGACCATCTTGACGAAATGCCCGGCGCCGTTGGGTCCGCAATGCAGATAGCCATTCTCGGCCTCTGACACCTCGCCAGTGGCGCCCGGTGTGCGTGGCGCCTCGTCGACGCCCGGCGCCAGCGTCTTGAACATGGGGTCGAGGTGCTTCACCACCGCGTCCTCGCCGCCGATCATCATGCAATAGCCGCGCTCAAGGCCCCACACACCGCCGCTGACGCCCACATCGACATAATGCATGTCTTTGGTCTTCAGCGCTTTGGCTCGGCGAATATCGTCGTGATAGTAGGAGTTACCGCCGTCGACGACGATGTCGCCCGCATCGAGAAGCGGCGTCAGTTCCCCCAAGACCGCATCGACCGCGCCAGCCGGCACCATCATCCAAATGGCGCGGGGCTTATCGAGCCCTTTGACGAAATCGCTTAAATTCGTGCTGCCCTTGGCGCCCTTGTCCACCGACTCCTTCACGGCGTCCGCATGCGTGTCGAAGACATGCATGGCGTGGCCGGCTTTCATCGCCCGTACGACCATATTGGCGCCCATTCGGCCGAGGCCGATCATGCCGAGTTGCATCGTATTCTCTCCACGCTTGTTTCGCCGATGACCTTTCCGGATGGAAAGTTCGAGGACTATTTGTTCAAGACCTGCTTGGCCGCTTTGGCGACATGCTCCGGTGTAAATCCAAAATGCTCCGAGACAACTTTCAAAGGCGCCGATAGGCCGAAGGTCTTGGTGCCGAGCACGATCCCTTTCGGTCCAGCATAGCGGTCCCAGCCAAGCGGCGAGGCTTCCTCGACGGTCACGCGCGCCTCGATGGCGGGCGGCAAGACTTGCTTGCGATAAGCCTCGTCCTGCTCTTCGAATAGCTCGCGGCAGGGCATCGACACCACGCGGGCATTGATGTTGTCCGCGGCGAGGAAATCGCGCGCCGCGATACAGAGCGCAACTTCGCTGCCAGTGCCGATCAGAATGACGTCAGGCTTTCCGTTCTCTGCATCGGCGAGCACATAGGCGCCCTTAGCCAGCCCGCTTGCAGGGGCCAGTTTCGTCCGGTCGAAAATGGGCAGTGCCTGCCGCGACAAAATCAGTGCGGCCGGACGCATCTTATGCGGCATGACCAGACGATAGGCTTCTACCGTCTCGTTGGCGTCGGCCGGGCGGATGACCATCATGCCTGGAATGGCGCGCAGCGACACCAGCTGCTCGATGGGCTGATGGGTCGGGCCGTCTTGTCCGAGGCTGATCGAATCGTGGGTCCAGATATGCAGCACCGGCAAGTCCATCAACGAGGAGAGGCGGATGGCGCCGCGCGCATAGTCGGTGAAGATCAGATAGCAGGACGCGTAAGCCTTGGCGCCCGTCAGCACCATGCCGTTGACGATGGCGCACATGGCGTGTTCGCGAATGCCGTAACGCAAATTGCGGCCGCCATAGTCGCCAAGCTCGCCATAGGGCTGGAACTCGCCGGCATCGTCGAAGTTCAAGACGACCTTGGTGCTGCCCGCCACATCCGCCGCGCCGCCCATGATCCATGGCACCTTGGCGGCTATCGCGTTCAGGACTTTCCCGGAGGCCGCGCGCGTGGCTATCCCCTTGGCATCAGGGGCAAAATCAGGAATGTCACTGTCCCAACCATCGGGAAGGCCACGGTCGCGAATGAGGGCGATTTCGGCCGCTTCGTCAGGAAATTTCTTGGCATAATCGGCGAACAGGGACTCCCATTTGGTGCGGGTGTCTCCGCCGCGCTTGCCTATCTCGGCGGAGAAGTGCTCGCGCACGCCATCGGGAACCACGAAGTTTTTGTCGGGATCGAAGCCGAGGAATTCCTTGGTGCGGCGAACCTCCTCGACGCCGAGTGGCGAGCCATGGGCCGCCGGAGTGTCGTGCTTTTCCGGTGAGCCGTAACCGATATGGCTGTGCACGATGATCATCATCGGCCGGCCTTCGGTGGCCAGGAATTCGTTATAGGCCGTTGTCAGTTGGGCGAGCTCGTTCGGGTTCTTCACATGAGTGACGTTCCACCCATAGGCCTCGAAGCGCTTGGCAACGTCCTCGGTGAAGGTGATGTCGGTGTGGCCGTCAATGGTCACGTTGTTGTTGTCGAAGATCCAGCACAGGTTCGACAGCTCCAGGTGTCCGGCAAGCGACGCGGCCTCACTGCCGACGCCTTCCATCAGGCAGCCTTCGCCGCTGAGCGCGTAGACATTGAAGTCGAAAATGTCGAAGCCTGGTTTGTTGTAAGTCGTGCCAAGCCATTTGCCGGCCATGGCCATGCCGACGCTCGTTGCCAAACCTTGCCCAAGCGGGCCGGTCGTGGATTCAATGCCAGTGGTCCAGCCATATTCGGGATGTCCGGGGCAGCGGCTTCCTTCCTCGCGGAAGGACTCGATGTCGGCCAGCGTAATCGCTTCGCCGCCCTTCTTTTGGTAGGAGCTCTCGGCCGCTTCGATGCCCGCCAGATGGATCAGGCTGTAGAGCAGCATCGAGGCGTGCCCGGCCGACAACACGAAACGGTCGCGGTTGAACCAATGGGCGTCCTTCGGGTCGTAGCGCAGGAATTGCTGCCATAGAGCGTAGCTCGTCGGCGCGGCGTCCATGGCCGTACCGGGATGGCCCGAATTGGCTTTCTGAATGGCATCGATGCACAGCGTCCGGATCGTGTTGACCGCCAGCGTGTCCAGTTCTTCGTGAGTTTTCGTCACCGCTATCTCTCGCTCCGAACCGTCAAGCCACGGTGGAAAAAGCCGATGAAGTCTCAGTGAAGGTCTGGTCCATCCTCGTGTTCCAAACTTTCACGCCGCCAGCAATGCCGTCTTGGTTGGAGACGACCATGGCCAACGGTCGCAGCATAGCGTGAAGGGGGCAAGTCTTGATGCTGGTGAAGGATTCGACAGGTCGTTGCCGCAATATCGGGCGCGTGACGTCCACCGCCACCGCCCTCGCCAGCGTGAGGTTGGCTAGGCTTGCGTAATCCATAGCCGCGCCTTGGCGGCCTCGGAGGTGGGATAGACGCGCATGGTGCCCGGCATGACAAAGCTGAATAGCCGGGTCGCATGGGTGATCCACTCGATGTCGGTGATGATGGCAACTCGCTCCCAGCGGGACAGATGCTCCATGCCGAGCTTGAAGTCCTCCCACGCCGCGCCGGTATCGACACCGCCGAAGTCCGGGCCAGCCTCGTAAAGCAGCCGCACTTTTTCGTGTGACTTGAGCACCTTCTCGGCGGCTGGAATCAGCACCGTATCATAGTCCTTCCGCGTGACCTGGCCGTGGCAGCTAACCGCCACCACGTTGTCAGGAAAGCCTTTGAGCAGCTCGATCACGGGATCCTCCTATGTCGTCTAGTTAGATCTGCTCACGCAGTTCTTGTCGGCGGGGTCCCACCGGCAACCGAGCGAG
>DAOVDX010000195.1 GCA_030669345.1 Methyloceanibacter sp.
TCGCCGATCGGGCTTGGGATGAGCTTGAGCGCCAGAAGGCCGCCCATCGCAATGCGCCAAATATTGTCATGGAAAACTAAGGCGTTGCGCTCGCAGGGCCGACTCAGCTAACTCGGAATGGGCGTGCGGCGACGCGCGCATCGGCGAAATTTTCTGCGCTGGTGACCGCCCGTGATCGACATCGACAAACTCAGCCTACCACTCTGCGCCCTTGGCGCCGGCGCCGCCCATGTGGCGGTTCTCGGGCTCGTGCTGTCGCTGTCGATAAAGCTGCCCGGGCCAAGCGAAAGCATGACGCCGACGCAAGTCGCCATCTCGGTTGAGATATTGCCAGAAGCGTCTGTTGTGCTTGCGTCTCCCGCAGCCCAGCCCGAAGCCTCGCAGGTAGAGCCAGCAGTCTCGCCGGCAGAGCCTGAAGTGGCTAAGCCACAAGTCTCTTCGGCTCAGCCACAAGTTTCTTCGGCCCAGCCTCCTCTTAGCGGGGCTAGGACCCGTTAACCATGATTCAGATCATCCGCCGGTGGCCGACATATGCCGCGAGATGGCGGGTGTCGCTGTTCGATCGATGATGAAGTCATGCCCCTTGGGCTTGCGCGCGATCGCTTCGTCAATCGCGGCGTGCAAAGGCACGTCGGACTTGCTGGCTCTCAAGGGCCCCCGAAGGTCCGCGGCGTCCTCTTGACCGAGGCACATATAGAGAGTGCCCGTGCAGCTGATACGAACCCGATTGCAGGATTCACAAAAATTATGGGTCAGCGGCGTGATGAAGCCGAGCCGGCCATTGGTCTCGGTGACATGCACATATCGTGCTGGCCCGCCGGTTTGATAGGGAATGTCGTGCAGCGTGAAGCGCTGTTCTAGCCGTGCCCGCACCAGCGACAGTGGCAAATATTGGTCGGTCCGGTCGGCCTCGATTTCGCCCAAGGGCATGGTCTCGATCAGCGTGAGATCGAAACTGCGATCGTGGCTCCACTGCAGAAGATCGGCGATCTCATTCTCGTTGCAGCCTCGGAGCGCCACGGCGTTGATCTTGATCTTCAGCCCGGCGCGGTCGGCGGCATCGATGCCACGCATCACTTGGTCAAAATCGCCCCAACGGGTCAGGACGCGGAACTTGGCCGGGTCGAGCGTATCGAGAGAGACGTTGATGCGTTTGACGCCGCAATCGACGAGTTCATCGGCATAGCGGTGAAGCTGGCTGCCATTGGTGGTGAGGGTAAGCTCGTCGAGGCCGCCGCCAAGATGGCGCGACAGGGCTTTGATGAGCCACATGATGTTTCGGCGAACCAGCGGCTCGCCACCCGTGAGCCTGACCTTCCGCACGCCCCTCCACACGAAGGCGCTTGTCAGCCGGTCGATTTCCTCAAGCGCAAGCAGGTCCTTCCTGGGAAGGAAGGTCATGGTCTCCGCCATGCAATAGGTGCAGCGGAAATCGCAGCGATCGGTGACCGAGACTCGCAAATAGGTCACGGCACGGCCAAAGGGGTCGATCATCGCGGGTAAAGTATCGCTCATCTAGTCGTCTTCGTCCTCGGCGGGGAGCTTCTGGCCCTTCCGGCTATAGGCTTTGACGTTTGGCACCACGCGACTGCGGTAACGGGGATCAGCCAACGTCGCGGCGGGCACATTCTTCGGCTTAACCGTGCTTTTCCGCTTCGTCGAGTCGGCTCGCGCCTTACGTTCAGCCCGGCCTTTTCCTTGTGACGTGACCGCCATGGTCTTTCGTCTCTAATATGGGCTCTCGCCATTATATGCTTTACCTTCACATATCACGGGAAAGCGCGCCAAAGGAGGCCAACCATGGACGAGCAACGCTTTAATATGTCGATGCGGAAATTTTTGAAGGCAGTCGGTGTCACCTCGCAACAGGCTATCGAGCGCGTGGTCCGCGAGGGCGGGCTGAGCGGCAAGGGCACGCTCAAGGTCAAGATGGTGCTGACCGCCGAAAATTCCGCCCTCGACCATGTGGTCGAGGGCGACATTGACCTCGGCTGAGGCGCGCCCGGGAGTGACGGCGTCGTGGCCGACAGAGCTCAAGCTCGATGCGGAGAAGCGCGTGCTGGCCGTGAGCTTCGATGATGGGCAGAGTTTCGCCCTCCCGGCGGAGTTGTTGCGTGTGACCAGCCCAAGCGCCGAGGTGCAAGGCCATAGCCCAGATCAGCGCGTCACGGTGCCGGGCAAAAAGGCCGTGCGGATCGTAAAGCTCGATCCTGTCGGCAACTACGCCGTGCGCATTACCTTCGACGACGGCCACGATACTGGCCTTTATGTCTGGGATTATCTGCGGGACCTTGGCGAGAATCAGGAGGCGCGCTTCCAGAGCTATCTTCAGGACCTTGCCGCCAAAGGGCTCACCCGCTAGCGGTCGACGCTTCTGGCGGGACGCGTGCGCAAAAACATGACGGGTCGTCCAATCTGTCACGATGCCGTCGCACGTAGGACGGGAGAATGTCGCAAAACCGTGATATCCA
>DAOVDX010000146.1 GCA_030669345.1 Methyloceanibacter sp.
TTGATCAAAACGAAAGGCCGGCTCACGGTTCATGTCATCGGCTATCAGCTGGGGAACTTCCGGTGGACGGGCGCGCAGAACTATCTCGATGTGAAATGTCTCGCCGAGGAAACCGGCGGACAATACATCACGGCGGAGACGCGGCAGGATCTGGTGGAGGCCTTCCAGAAGACGCTTGGCTGCCCCATGATGTCGGCTGTGGGTCGCGCTTTGCGCTAAACGCGAAATTTCAGGGAGAGATGCGATGAGTAAAGTGCGCGACGACGTGCTCGCGGCGAACGAGACCTATGCGGCGGATTTCGGCGACAAGGCTAACCTGACAATGCCACCGGCGCGCGGCTTCGTGGTACTGACATGCATGGACGCGCGGCTCGATCCCGCCAAGTTCGCAGGCCTCAGCGAAGGCGACGCGCATGTTATCCGCAACGCAGGCGGCCGCGCATCCGATGACGCCATCCGCTCGCTCGTCATTTCCCACAAGCTGCTCGGCACCAAGGAATGGTTCGTCATCCACCATACCGATTGCGGCATGGAGGCCTTCTCCAACGACATCATGCGCGGGCTGCTGAAGCAGAGCCTAGCGCCTGCGGAGATCGGGCCGGACGGCTGGAAGGATGTCGGGGAGGGGCCAGGCTCAGACGCGGGCGATAAGATCGACTGGCTCACCATCAAGGACCAAGCGACAAGCGTCACCGAGGACGTGAGCACCATCAGGGCGCATCCCCTCGTGCCAAAGGACGTGGCGATCTATGGCTATATCTACGACGTGAAATCCGGACGGTTGATCGAAGTGCCTGCGGCGACTGACGCTGGGAAGGTTTGAGGGGTGCGCTCTCGTGGGCACCGGAGATTAGAAGGAGGAGATGGGTTCCGCGAGTCTCGTCATTCCGACATCCGCCCGCTGTTGGGGCGAACTGATGCGGAGACAGGAGCTGGACCGGTCCTTAAGCCTCGCGTTCTGACGTGCGCGAGCCTGTCGCCTGGGGTGCCTAACTGGCCTGCTCCAAATCTTGATGGAGCGACGACACCGGCGCTGCAGGATATAGTCTAGCAAAACTGAGACCAAGCCAATGAGCCGACTCTTGCACCGTATTTTTCCGCAACTCGAGAAGGACCTCGACGAGATTTTGCGGCCAATGCGGTGTTCCGCTCGATCTTGCGGTCCTTATGGCAGTTTGGGTCGTCTAATTCGGTTTGGGCTTTGGCGCGCGTTGGCCATTTTCGTTGATTTCTTTGGGAGAAAACCATGTTGAAAGCAGCTGTTTCAATCGCGCTCTTCGCGGGCCTGATGTCCACTTCGGCCTTTGCTGCGCCCCCGACGGACGCCGAGACGAAATATTGCGCCCATGACTATCGGGAATATTGCGGGGAAGACGGGCTCGGCAGCAATCTACTCACGCTCTGCATGCGCCAGCACGGCAAGGAGCTTTCGGGCGACTGCATCAAGGCGCTGGAAGCCGCGGGCGAACTGACCCCCGCAGAGGAACTCGAAGCCGACGCAGCCGGCGACTGACGGTTAGCGTCTTGGTGGTTTGCGTCGAGACGCGTAGCGCCTAAGCGCTTACTCCGCCGCCTTCGGGGTTACGCTCATCTTCAGCCTTTCCCCACCAACGCCTCGTGCTCCTTGAGCAGCGCGTCGAGCTTGGCCTGCTGATCGGCGATGCGGTCTGCGGCGCGCTCTTCATCGGCTGCGCCGGAATAGGCGGCGGCCTGCTCGATCAATTCGCGTAAATTATCCTCGACGATCTGGATGCGCCGACTCAATTCGTCGAGTGCTGTCTGATCAACCATGGTTGTCTCCTCGTGTCTTGAAACGAAAATCACTCTGCCGCTTCGGTCCGGGTCCGGCGGCCACGCGTGGCGTTGCCGCTTGCGGCTTTGGCGGTTGTGGCCTTGCCGGCAGCCTTGCTGCTCGTGGCTACGCCACCCCGGCGGTCGAGCAGCTGCTTGAGATAATGCCCGGTATAGCTCTCCGGCACTTTGGCCACCTGTTCGGGCGTGCCGGTGGCAACCACTTCGCCGCCGCCGTCGCCGCCTTCGGGGCCGAGGTCGATCACGTAGTCGGCGGTCTTGATGACTTCCAGATTATGCTCGATGACGATGACGGTGTTGCCCTGGTCCACCAGCTCGTGCAGCACATTGAGCAGCTTGGCCACGTCATGAAAATGCAGACCGGTGGTCGGCTCATCGAGAATATAGAGCGTGCGCCCGGTGGCGCGCTTCGACAGCTCCTTCGACAATTTGATGCGTTGCGCTTCGCCGCCTGACAGCGTCGTGGCCTGCTGGCCGACATGGATATAGCCGAGGCCGACCCGCTTCAGCGTCTCGAGCTTGTCGCGTACCGACGGCACCACTTTGAACAGCTCGGCGGCTTCCTCGACGGTCATGTCGAGCACGTCGGCGATGGACTTGCCCTTGAACTTAATGTCCAGCGTCTCGCGGTCGTAGCGCTTGCCCTTGCACACATCGCAGGTGACGTAGATGTCGGGCAGGAAATGCATCTCGATCTTGATGACGCCGTCGCCCTGGCAGGCCTCGCAGCGCCCGCCTTTGACGTTGAACGAGAAGCGCCCGGGCTTATAGCCGCGCGTCTTGGCCTCGGGCAGCTCGGCGAACCATTCGCGAATGGGCGTAAAGGCGCCGGTATAAGTCGCGGGGTTGGAGCGCGGCGTGCGGCCAATGGGCGATTGGTCGATGTCGATGACCTTGTCGAGAAATTCCAGTCCCTCGATCTTTTTATGTTCGCCGGGAAACTCGCGCGCATTGTTCAGCTTGCGCGCCACGGCGCGATAGAGCGTCTCGACGAGAAAGCTGGACTTGCCGCCGCCGGACACGCCAGTGACGGCGGTGAGCAGGCCGACGGGAATGTCGACGGTGATGTTCTTGAGATTGTTCTCTTGCGCGCCGACGACTTTGATCCGCTTGCTCTTGGTGGCTTTGCGGCGCGTCTTGGCTTCCGGCAGCTCGGCGAACCATTCGCGGATGGGCGTGAAGGCGCCGGTGTAGGTCGCGGGGTTCGAGCGCGGCGTGCGGCCGATGGGGGATTGGTCGATGTCGATGACCTTGTCGAGAAACTCCAGTCCCTCGATCTTCTTGTGCTCGCCGGGAAGCTCGCGCGCATTGTTCAGCTTGCGCGCCACGGCGCGATAGAGCGTCTCGACGAGAAAGCTCGACTTGCCGCCGCCGGACACGCCAGTGACGGCCGTGAGCAGGCCGATGGGAATGTCGACGGTGATGTTCTTGAGATTGTTCTCTTGCGCGCCGACGACTTTGATCCGCTTACCCTTGGTGGCTTTGCGGCGCGTCTTGGGCAGGGGGATCTGCCGCATGCCGGTGAGATATTGCCCGGTGAGGCTGTCCGCGTTGGCCATCACTTGCTCAGGCGTGCCCTTGGCGACAACGGCGCCGCCATGGATGCCGGCGCCGGGGCCCATATCCACCACATAGTCGGCGTCGCGGATGGCTTCCTCGTCATGCTCCACCACAATCACCGAGTTGCCGAGATCGCGCAGGGCTTTGAGGGTTTCCAGCAGCCGGGCATTGTCGCGCTGATGCAGGCCAATGGAGGGCTCATCGAGAATGTAAAGCACGCCGGTCAGGCCGGAGCCGATCTGCGAGGCGAGGCGGATGCGCTGGCTCTCGCCGCCCGACAGCGTGGCGGAGGCGCGGGCGAGCGTCAGATAGTCGAGACCCACATCATTCAAGAAACTCAAGCGCTCGCGGATCTCTTTCAGGATACGCTCCGCGATCTCGTTCTGCTTCTTGGTGAGCTTGCCCGACAGCGTGTCGAACCAGGCGTGGGCCTCGCGGATCGACATCTCGGTGACCTGGCCGATATGTAAGTCAGCGATCTTCACGGCCAGCGCTTGCGGTTTTAGGCGATAGCCGTCGCAGGCCTCACAAGGCTGGTCGGACTGGTAACGCTCTAATTCTTCGCGCACCCAGTTGGACTCGGTCTCACGCCAGCGCCGCTCGATATTGGTGATGACGCCTTCAAACGGTTTCACGGTCGAGTAACGGCGCACACCGTCGTCGTAGACGAATTTGACGTCATCGATGGAGCCGTACAGCACCAGTTCGCGGAAATCCTCGGGCAGGTCCTTCCACGGCTTGGTCATGGGCTGGCGGTAATGCTTGGCCACCGATTCCAGCGTCTGTGCGTAATAGGGCGAGGTGGCGGATGTGCGCGTCCAGGGCGCGATGGCGCCACGCGCGAGACTCAAATTCTCGTTCGGCACCACGAGTTCGGGTTCGAAGAACAACTCGGTGCCAAGCCCGTCGCATTCGGGGCAGGCGCCAAAGGGGTTGTTGAACGAGAACAGCCGCGGCTCGATTTCCTCGATGGTGAAGCCTGACACGGGACAAACAAACTTCGCCGAGAAGATCAGGCGCTTGGGCTCACCCTTGTCTGGCGCGTCGGCGAACTCGGCGGTCGCGAGGCCATCGCTGAGCGAGAGTGCTGTCTCAAGACTGTCCGCAAGCCGCGATGCAATATCGGGACGAACCACGACGCGGTCCACCACAACATCGATGTCATGCTTGAACTTCTTGTTGAGCTTTGGCGCATCGGCAATCTCGTAAAACTCGTTGTCGATCTTGACGCGCTGAAAGCCCTTCCGTTGCAGTTCGGCGAGTTCCTTTTTGTATTCGCCCTTGCGGCCGCGCGCGATGGGCGCCAGCAGATAGAGCCGTGTGCCTTCGGGCAGCTCTAGCGTCAGGTCCACCATCTGGCTTACCGTCTGGCTCTCGATGGGCAGACCGGTCGCAGGCGAATAGGGAATGCCGACGCGGGCAAACAGCAGCCGCATATAGTCGTAGATCTCGGTGACCGTGCCGACCGTCGAGCGGGGATTCTTCGACGTCGTTTTCTGCTCGATGGAGATGGCCGGCGACAGACCCCCGATATGGTCCACATCCGGC
>DAOVDX010000019.1 GCA_030669345.1 Methyloceanibacter sp.
ACACATCCTTGAAGCCGCCCGGATCCTGTTGCGCGACCAAATCCATGGTGAGAACGCGTTTGAAACCGCGCTCATCGATGTTCGGATGACGCAGATTGTCGGAGACGGCCATAGTCAGCCACGCGGCTTGGAACGCCACGAGGGCCGCCTGTGAGAAAAGCGGAAAAAATTCGTGCATGACGCCATCCTCTGTCAAATTTGGTCTTAACCGGGATTCCCCATGTGGAGTCCTCTCCGTAGATTGATCATGGCTTGAGAACGCTCGGCGGACAATCTGGAGGCGTTTGGGAATGGCGGTCGCGCCGATACCATGGGGCGGCGATTGAGGCGACGCGCGGCGTAGGTCGAGAAAATGTCGTTATAGGAAGCTTATATGAGGGGCTATGATCCCTCCGCGAACGCCCCTTTTTTGGACTGTCGGTGCGGCTTACTTCCCGTTACTGGAGAAAAGATGGACCACCCCGGATTCTTCGAACGCGAGGGCCCTTTGTCCCTGCAGGTGATTGCGGACGCGATCGGAGCCGAACTCGTTACGGCAAGTGATGGGGCGACTGAGATCGAGGATCTGCGTCCGCTCACCGAGGCGGCGCAAACCCATCTGACCTTCTGCACCGGGCCAAAATACGCGGAGCAATTGGCGGCAACGAGCGCGGCTGCTTGTCTCGTTAAGCCTCGTGACGCTGGTCTCGTGCCCGCCGGTGTGGCCGCGGTGACTACCGACACGCCCCATCGTGCCTTTGCCAAGGCCGTTGGCGTTCTTTATCCATCGGTGCTGAAGCCAAAGGCGTCAGACTCCGAAGCGACGAAATCCGGGGACCTCATTCATTCCACCGCGGAAATTGCCGAAGGCGTCATCATCGAGCCTGGCGCGATCATTGGCCGGGAGGCGAAAATCGGCCCAGGCACGACCGTCGCCGCCGGCGCCATTGTCGGCTATCGCGTCCACATGGGCAGCGGTTGCTATATCGGCCCTGGTGCTTCGGTGACCCACGCCATCCTTGGCGACCGCGTGACGCTGCACGGCGGCTCGCGCATCGGGCAAGACGGCTTCGGCTACGACATGAGCGCCGAAGGACATTTCAAGATTCCGCAGATCGGGCGCGTCGTTGTCGGCGACGATGTGGAGATCGGCGCCAACTCGACCGTCGACCGTGGCTTCCTGTCGGACACCAGCATCGGCGCGGGAACGAAGATCGATAATCTCGTCCAGATTGCTCACAACGTTGTGATGGGTCGCCATTGCATCATCGTTTCGCAATCGGGCATCGCAGGTTCGGCGCATCTTGGGGATTTTGTCATCATGGGTGCTCATTCCGGCGTCGTCGAGCATGTCAAAGTCGGCAACGGCGTGCTGATTGCCGGCATGGCCCATGTTAAGGATGACGTCCCGGACGGTGCGCGAATGGGCGGCACACCGGCCCGCCCATTCAAGGAATGGGCACGCGAAGTCGCAGCTGTTCGGAAGTTGGCCAAGAGCGGCCCTGGGGCATAAAGAGTGTGCCAGAGGCATAACCGGTCGGCGTGAGGGAAGGGCGCTCCCCATAAGGTGGAGCACAGCCGTCACGTTTGGAGGAAGCGACGATGGTACGGACTTTTTTCGTAAGCGTCTTCGCCGGTGCGGCCCTGCTGATGGTCGCGATCAGCCCAGGGTTTGCCGCTGATGACACAATGGGAGAGTTCGGGGGCGAATGCGTGATGGGTCTCGCGCTCGGCCAGGACATCCAGACCGATTGCTCGGTCAACACGGTCTATGGGGGCAAGACTTATTGCTTCGGCAATGAGACGGCGAGGATGCTTTTCCTCAAGAAGCCCGATGACTTTTTGCTCCAGGCGCATGTCTACCATTCCAGCCGGCAGGTGGAATAGCGCGCGCGACGTTTGACGGAGTAAGTGGCTTAAGAGCCCAGTTGCTTAAGAGCCTTTCGGCTGGGACTGGCCTTTGAACTCCGTCCCATCCGTGTCGGTAATCACGACATCGAGATTGTTCTCTTCACCCCGTCCGAACGTGAACCGGAAATTCGGGTTGGTGGAAATCGAGAACGTGCCGTCGAGCTTAAACACGAGCTCGCCATCGCGCGTCACCGTCATTTCCTTGACGTATTGCGCGGGGATGAACTCGGCGGTGTTGATGTTGAGCTGCATGCCGTTGTGGTTCGGATGTTTGACCATCACCTGGGCCGCCCAGACCGGGCTCGACTGAAGTGCAGGCGTGAACTTCCTGACGATCATCTTGCCCATGTCGGCGGTGTCCGCGTCGGGGTCCTTGGCCTGCATGGCGGCGCAGCCACCGGCCGCCGCCAAAAACTTTTTGGTCATATGCAGGCTGCCGTCCTCGGTCTCAAGGATCGCGCGCACATGGGAAAAATTATCGACACGGACTCGCGTCGAGAAACTGCGCTCGCCGCCGGTGCCAGCAGCTGGGCCGAAATTCAGGGTCGCCACTTTCGGGTCGGGGTTGTTGTCGATGAACAGCGTCAGCGATTTGATTTTGCCCCTCACGGAAGGTGGTATCCGCACGGTAAGGGGAACCAGGGCGGCATCCTCAACCTTGGAGGGGGTCTCAAGAACCACCAAGCCATCTTCTTCGATGATGGTGCGGTCGCCGAAGGTCTGTTCTTTAAGGATCGGCCACACGTCCTCTTCGGCATGGGCCGAGGGACTTGCGAGAACGACCATAGAGGCGGCCAGCGCGGCGAGGCCGCAGCTTCGGGCTAGACTCTTGAAAGCAGTTAGCATGACGCCGTGCTCCTAAAAATAGATGGTTCGTGCACAGTGTATCACTCCCATTCCAGTTCCGCGAACGCTGCGGTGACGTTGCGGACGTGATATTGGTCGAACAGCTTCCACGCGTCTTTTTCTGAAAATCCCGCCGTTCTGGTGGCTTCCGCCAGGGTCTTACCTTCCATGATCTGCCGGCGCACGTCACCCGCGATGGCCGACAAATAACGTTGCTCGGGCTCAAGCGCCTGGGGCAGCTCCATCGTCTTCGGACCATGGCCGGGGACCACGCGCGCCGCCTTCCGCTTGCCCATTTCATCGAGGAGCGCGAGCCATCCTTTGATGGACCCATCGATGGTCGGCACATGCACGGAAAATAGGAGGTCGCCGATAAACAGCGTGTTGGTCTTGGTGTCGGTGACGATCAAATCGTTGTCGGTGTGCGCCGTCGCTTGGGGCTCCAGCAGGAGGGTGCGGTCGCCGAGATCGAGCGTTGTCGCCTCTTTGATGGCGAGTGTCGGCAGCACGATTTCGGTGCCTTCGAAGGCAGCATCGCCGAGCATCTGCTTATTGGCGGTGATGTAGCTGTTGGCGCGGGTGCCGAGCGAGCGCGCGAGCTTGTAATGGCCCACGAAGGTTGGCTTGTCCTGCTTGAAGGCGACATTGCCCAGCACATGGTCCGGGTGCATGTGTGTGTTGATCACGTAGCGGATTGGCTTGTTCGTGACAGCGCGAATGGCGTCGCGCAGTTCCTGGCCCATCACGGCGCTGCCCGAAGTGTCGATAACCGCCACCGCCTCGCTGCCGACCACGAAGCTAGCATTAGAGATGTCGCCGCGATTGCCGGGGGACTGAACCTCGTAGCGCCCTTGATGCACGAAGACACCAGGGGCCACCTCGGTCACGTCCATCGCCGCCGCTTGGGCCGGGATGTAGCGAAGAAACGGCGTGGCCGCGAGCGCCAGACCGGCTGTCAGGAAGGTCTTTCGCGAGATGAGGTTGGGCGTGCACATGAGCTTTGGGGCAGTATCGGCCTTCGGTCAGTCAAGGACGCCGGGCAGCCTCATGCCCCCAGTCAATAGAATCATATCGTGTGACAAGCCGACAAAAGCAAGAATTGACGACAAGGTGACCCTTTCTGTTTTGGCTCTGTTCGTATAGTTTCGCTCGCACGAATGGGAGGGAATCTGCATGCGTATTATTCTTATTCTTATCGTCCTTGCTGCCGTTTTTGCCGTGGTCCAGAGCCAAAGGCATGGCTGTGAATGGGGCGGAGATGGCTGGTTTGACTGCGTCATGGGCAAGACAGCAGCTGAGATGCCGGCTGAAATGCCTGCGTCACCGTCCGAAACGCCGTAGTCAGACGCCACACTATCAAGCAGCGCTACCCGCCATTTGGCGGGTAGGCGCGTCGGCGTGACCTGCTTGCGACATTCATTTGGCGGCCAGCGACGATTTTGGCTGGGTGAGGACGCTTGCGCGCCAATCGAGGCCGGCCAGCGTCCTTCGGGAGCGCAAGCCCCCCAAGTCCTTCTCTTGGGTTTGAAGAAGCACGATAGAGCTGAAGCCATCGCCGCGCTTGAGGCCATCGTCGCGCGGCTCAAGGAATAGGCCTTACGCGCTAGGATTTCCGCGCTTCCTCGATATAGAGCCGGCGGAAAGCTTGGCCGATGGCGCCGGGCTTACCGTCGCTGATCTTCCGCCCATCGATCTCAATGATTGGCAGCACCAAGGCGGATGCCGCCGTGAGGAACGCTTCGCGCGCCTGATAGGCTTCCTCGACGCTGAACGGGCGCTCTTCCACGCTTATGTTCTCTTCGCTCGCGAGACGAAGCACGGCGCGGCGCGTCACACCGGGAAGGATATGGGCCCCAAGCGGTTGGGTCCGCAGCACGCCGTCGGCATCGACGATAAAGGCCGACGACGAGGTTCCCTCGGTCACGAAGCCGTCTTCCACCATCCAAGCCTCGTACGCGCCTTGGTCCTTAGCTGCTTGTTTGCCCATGGTCTGGGCCAGCATGGCCGTGGATTTGATGTCGCGGCGTTTCCAGCGCAGATCGGGAATGGTGACGATTTTGACCCCGGTTTTAGCGTAAGGGCTGTCAACCACGGGCCGGCTTTGCGTAAAGGCCACGACGGTCGGCACTGCAGCTTTGGGATAGGCGAAGTCACGGTCCGCCACGCCCCGGCTAATCTCAAGATAGACGATGCCTTCGTCCACTTTGTTCAGCGCGATCAGCTCTTGATGGATCTCGCGCAGGCCCTCGTGGTTCATGGCGTGGATCAGCCCAATCTCTTTGAGTGACCTATCGAGGCGGGCGAGATGTGCGTCGAAATCCACCAGCCGTCCATCAATCACTGCGGTGACCTCATAGACCGCATCGCCAAATAGAAAGGCGCGATCGAAGATAGAGATTTTCGCCTCTTCTTCGGGCATGTAGGCGCCGTTGACATAGACAGTGCGGGACATGGAATGAGGGGCGTTGTTGCGGTTCGAGGTCTTGATGCTCGTCGGCTTAGGCCAAACTCAAGGTTCGCTGGTTAAGCGCTGCAAGCTTTCACGCGCAGACCTGCGTCGGCGATCAGGGCGAGGTCGTCGTCCACGTCGTTATTTTCGGTGGTGAGCAGCTTGTCGCCATAGAAGATCGAGTTGGCGCCAGCGAGGAAGCAAAGGATCTGCGCCTCCCGGGACAGCGCTGACCGTCCTGCCGAAAGCCGCACAAAGGATGTGGGCATCAAAATACGCGCGGTAGCGACCATGCGTACGAGTTCGAGGGGATCGACCGGCTTCTGATTCTCAAGCGGCGTGCCGGGCACGGGCACGAGCGCGTTGATCGGCACGCTCTCAGGATGGGGATCGAGTGTCGCGAGTGTCTGTAGCAGGCTTGCCCGATCCTCGACGGTCTCGCCCATGCCGATAATGCCGCCACAGCAGATCTGCATGCCGGCACTGCGCACGTTGCTCAACGTGTCGAGGCGGTCCTGATAGGTCCTGGTGCTGATGATCTCTTTGTAGAACTCGGGCGACGTATCGAGATTGTGGTTATAGGCGGTGAGCCCAGCGTCGGCGAGGCGTGCCGCTTGGTCCTCCGACAGCATGCCGAGGGTGACGCAGGCTTCCATGTCGAGGTCCCGTACGCCACGGACCATGGCCAACACGGCGTCAAAGGCTTCCCCGTCCTTCACCTCGCGCCAGGCGGCGCCCATGCAGAAGCGGGTGGCGCCGGCATCCTTGGCGATGCGCGCCTTGCTCAGAACGTCGTCCACATCCAGAAGGGTCTCGCATTCAAGGCCGGTCTTCTTGGTGTAATGGGCTGATTGCGGACAATATTTGCAGTCTTCCGGACAAGCCCCGGTTTTGATGGAAAGCAGGCTGGCAAGCTGAACCTGGCCATCGGCGTGGAATTGCCGGTGCACGTCCCGCGCCTCATCCACGAGGTCGAGCAGGGGCGATGTGAGCAGCGCGACGATCTCAAAAGCGCTCCAGTCATGGCGCGTGCCGTTCGTGGCACCGGGCTCACGGGGGCTCTTCGCCAAGAGGGCGTCGATAGGATTCAAGCTTTCCAGGGTTTCTGACACGACTTCCAAGCGATTTGATTGATGAGGTTAAGGCCCTTGGCTAATACAGGATCATGGTTGGAAGCGAAACCCGGTACCAGGCCTTTCTCGAGGCCCTTGGCGAGGATCAGCTGCGGCGGGAGTTGACCGCGGTTGGGCCTCACGATGCGCGCACCCTCCAGGTGGGCGGTCAGGCTTATGCCAATCTGGCCAGCAACGACTATCTGGCCTTGCGCTTCCATGAAGCCCTGATTGCGCGCTCAACTGAATGGGCCAGGCGCTATGGCACGGGCTCTGGTGCTTCACGCCTTGTCACTGGCAATCTCGACCTCTTCGATCCCATAGAGGCCAAAGTCGCGGCGCTTAAACAGAGGCCCACAGCGCTTCTCATGGCGAGCGGGTTTCAGGCCAACACCTCGGTGCTTCAAGCGCTCTTTGATAAGAGCGTGCTCGGGGCCGAGCCGTTGGTCTTCGCCGACCGCCTCAATCACGCCAGCACGCATTTTGGCTGCAAGGCGGCGGACGTTCATCAGATCAGGTACCGCCATGGCGACGCTGCCCATCTCACAGAGCTTATGACTCAGTATCAAGGAGATAACCGCCCAAAGTTCATCCTCACCGAGAGCGTGTTTTCCATGGATGGCGGCATCGCGCCGCTTGATGAAATCGCGGCGTTGGCACGCGCCCACGACGCCACGCTGATTGTCGATGATGCCCACGCGACAGGCATTCTAGGGGAGGGCGGACGCGGGCTTTCCGACGGCGCCGACATTGTCGTCGGCACCTTCTCAAAGGCGTTTGGCAGCTTCGGCGCCTATGTGGCCTGCGCGCCGATCGTGCGGGAGTATTTGGTGAATCGATGCAGCGGGTTCATCTACTCAACGGCGCTGCCGCCGCCCGTTCTCGGTGCGATCGACGCCGCGCTCGATCTTGTGCCCGGGATGGATGAAGCGCGCGCCCATGTGGCGAACCTGGCCACGCGCTTTCGCGCTCGCGCGCATGACATAGGATTCAACACCGGTGCCTCGGCTACGCAGATCGTGCCGTTGATCGCCGGCACGGCGGACGCCGCACTAAGCTTGAGCGGTAAACTCCGCGAGGCTGGTTTCTGGGCCACGGCCATTCGCCCACCCACGGTGCCTCAAGAGACGGCAAGAGTGCGGTTGGCTTTCACTGCGGCCCATGAAGACGCAGACATCGACCGCTTGCTCGACGTATTGCGCGGCTGCGCGCCAACCGAAGCGGCGAAGGCCGTGTCGAGCTGAAGATGCATTTTGTGCTTCTCCATGGTTGGGGCTTCCATGCCGGCATCTGGGACGATGTAGCGGATCATCTTGGGCGCGCCGACGTCACCCTGCTCGATCTCAGTTTCGTATCGGGAGGCCCCGAAGCCAGCATGGAATGGCCGGAGGACGCCATCGCTGTGGGGCATTCGCTCGGAGCGATGTGGCTGCTGAAGCACGGGCTGGGGCGGTTCAAGGCCCTGGTCAGTATTCAGGGTTTTGACCGATTTTGTCCTTACGTGCCGTCATCCCGCGTCGCTGCCCTGAAGCGCGGGCTCAAATGGGATGCACACGCCACAATGGAGAGTTTTTGGGGGTCTTGCGGGGCTCCGGGCTTCGCCCCGCCCGAGGCCCTGAACGTCGAGCGGCTTGATGAGGGGCTCGATTGGCTAATGCATTGGGATGCTCAAGCCGCTAAGGAAAAGCTTGATTGTCCCGTGCTTGCCCTTGGCTCCCGGGACGATCCTATTGTTCCACCTGCCATGGCCGAGGCTATTTGGCAGGAGGTTGGCATTATCTGGTCGCCGGATGGTGGCCATGTCTTACCCATGAGGCACCCGCGCTGGTGCGCCAATCATGTCCTTGAATTCGCCAATACTGTCCAAACGTAGCGCCGAGATCGCGGCACGTTTTGGTACGCGGGCCGGGCGCTACGAAAGCCACGCGGATTTGCAAATCGCCGTGGCCGCTCGCCTTGCGGCGCTGTTACCCGACTTCGACAGCCCTCATGTGCTTGAGCTTGGCTGCGGCACTGGGCTTCTCAGCCGCCATCTGGTCGCGCGCTATCCGACGGGCAACATCGTGCTCACTGACGCGGCCCCGGAGATGATCGCCGAATGCCGCCGCAATCTCGCTGATGTCAGAGGTCCGCGCCTCAGCTATGAGGTGATGGATGCGGGCGAAGCTGGCGATCATGGCGGGCTTGATCTCATTGTCTCTTCCATGGCGCTGCATTGGCTTCCCGATCCGGCGGCAACGCTTGCGCATTTGCGTTCACTTCTCGCTCCGGGCGGCGCGCTGCTTTACGCCACGCTCGGGCCCGACTGCTTTATGGAATGGCGCGCTATTCTCAACGCCGAGTCACTGCCGAGCGGGATCGTCGACATCCCTGCGCTTCCCGGCGTCGTCGAGGAAGAGCATCTAACGCCCGATAGCGATTCGCTTTCTTTCCTCCGCCGCATGAAGGCGGTCGGTGGGCTTACGCCGAAAGAAGGTTATGTGCCGTTGCCGCCTGGTGCGCTGCGCCGTGCGTTACGCGCCACCAATTTGCGTTTTGGCGGTCGCGTCACCTGGCACATTTTCTATGGACGGCTAAGTGCGCCTGAGGCGAGCCGGTCGAGCCCTTCGATCATGCCTTCATAAGCGCGGGTCAGCTCTTCGTCGGTGATGCAATAGGGCGGCATGAGATAGATCGTCGATCCTAACGGCCGGATGTTGAGGCCGTGGGCGAGATACCAGGCCCGCAGCGCTTTGCTTTGCTCCGACTGATACGCACCGCCTTCTTTGATCTCGAACGCAAGCACCGAGCCGAGCACGCGGAACTTCACCACGTCCGGCCGCGCCGCCAAGACCTCCATCGTGGCGCGGTGACGCTCATTGATGTGGGCGATGCGCGCCATGGTCTGTTCTTCCTCATAGAGGTCGAGCGCGGCGAGGGAGACGGCGCAGGCCAGCGGATTGGCCGTGAAGGAATGGCCGTGGGGCAGGGCCCGGTCGAAAGTGTCTCCGAGAAAGAGATCGAACAAGCCATCGCGCGCCACCGTGACCGACAGCGGCATATATCCCGCCATCAGCCCCTTGGAGAGGCAGATCAGGTCGGGAACGATGCCGGCCTGCTCATGGGCGAATAGTGTGCCGGTGCGCCCAAAGCCCGTCGCCACCTCATCGAAAATGACAATGACTCCAGCGCTTTGTGCCATTTCGACGAGACGCTTGAGAAAGCTTGGACGGCAAAAGCACATGCCACCGGCGCCTTGCATCAAGGGCTCGATGATGATCGCCGCGATCGACTGGCCACGATCCGTAAGAATTGCCTCGAGGGACGAAAGCGCGCCGGCCTCGCGCTCGTTGACCAGATCGTCGCCTTCGAATGTCGCGGGGTATGGCAGCACGTAGACCTGGCACATCAGGTCGCGGAAGGCGCCGAACATCTGCGAGCCACGGCCAACCGACATGGCGCCCAAAGTGTCGCCGTGATAGCCGCCGTCGAAAGCGAGCAGGATCGGACGCTTCTCACCACGATTGACCCAGGACTGATAGGCGATCTTGATCGCCACCTCGACGGCGGTGGAGCCGTTATCGGAGAAGAACACGCGGTTGAGGTCGCCGGGCAAAAGTCCGGCAAGCTTCTCCGCCACGTTCACCGCAGGCTCATGGGTGAACCCTGCGAACAACACATGCTCGAACTCATTGGCCTGGCGCGCGAGCGCTGCGTTGATCTTGGGATGGGAATGGCCGTGGGTGCAGGTCCACCAAGACGAGATGAGATCGAGGATCTCGCGCCCCTCCGCGTCGAACAAGGACGCGCCCTTGGCCCGGGTGATGACCGTCGGGTCGCACTCGGTCGCATGCTGGGTGAAGGGATGCCAGACATGGCGCTTGTCGCGCGCGATCACGTCTTGCGCGTGGCGCGAAAGCGGGTCGCTTGTCTGCTCGTCGTTCAAAGGCTCACCGTCGCAAGCTTGAGGAGATCGAGTTCTGGCTGAATATCCCGGAGCGCGGAGCGCGACGGAGTGTCAAGCCAGGGGATCTCGACGATAACATCGATCTGGCCGTAGCGCTCGATTGCGGCGCGATTATGCGGCGTTTCGGGGCCGATGATGACGACACCGGCAAGGGGGAGCCCGCGCCGCCTTATCGCTTCGATCGACAATAGCGTGTGGTTGATGGTGCCAAGCGTCGAGCGGGCGACGAGAATGATGGGCAGATCGAGTTCCGCCGCCAGGTCGATCATATAGGCATCGTCCGTCAGCGGCACCATGAGCCCGCCCGCGCCCTCGACCACCATTAGTCCTTTGCAGTCCGGCGGCACGAGCTTGTTCGGATCGATGGTGATGCCAGCCCGGCGTGCCGCCTCATGGGGCGCGAGGGGTTCTGGCAGGACATAGGCTTCCGGCAGGATGCGATCCGCCGGCACCTCGGCGAGGCGCTTAACCGTGGCCGCGTCTGTTTCGGGCTCAGTGCCGGCCTGCACCGGCTTCCAATAGGAGGCGTCAAGATGGGTCAGTAGCCACGCCGAAACGAGGGTCTTGCCCACGTCGGTGTCGGTTCCGGTGACGAAAAAACCATGCACGATGGAAATGGCCTCTAGCAGGACCTCTAGGCGGGAGGGCGACTTTATCGGCCAGAGGCTGTGAGGCAAAGGCTCTGAGCTAAGAGGCTGGACGAGACCGTCGTTTTCGGGCGACAAACTGCGCCCATGCGTCTTGCTCTGATCTTATCGGTTTTTGCGCTCCTCTTCTGCGGTCCCGTCGTTGCGGCGGATGGCAAGAAATTGCGCATGGCCTATGACGCCGATCCCATCTCGCTCGACCCTCATGAACAGCTTTCCAGCGCGACGCTGCAGCTTTCCCACCTTGTCTTCGATCCGCTCGTTCGGTTCCGGCAAGACCTGACCCTGGAGCCACGCCTGGCCAAAACCTGGGAGCAGATCGACGAGCGCACCACGCGCTTCCATTTGCGCGATGACGTGAAATTCCACTCCGGCCGCAAAATGACGGCTGATGACGTGGTGTGGACCTTCGAGCGGCTGAAGCGGAGCCCCGACTTCAAGGCGTTGTTCGAGCCCTTCGAGGGAGCGAAAGCCATCGATGATGAGACCGTCGATCTCATCACCAAGGGCCCGTATCCTTTGGTGCTTAATCTCGCCACCTACATCTTTCCCATGGACCGCGAATTCTATTCGGGCGTGGATGAGCGCGGGCGGGAGAAGGACGCCGTGGTCAAACACGGCTCCTCATTCGCCTCGGAAAATATGGGCGGGACGGGCCCCTTTGTCGTCACGAGCCGGGAGCAGGGGATCAGGCTCAAGTTCAAACGCTTTGATGGCTACTGGGACAAAAGCTCGCCCGGCAATGTCGATGAAATTGTCCTCACGCCCATCAAGAAGCCGGCGACGCGCGTCGCGGCACTGCTCGCTGGTGATGTCGACTTTATCGGGCCGGTGCCGCCTGCCGATTTAAAACGCATCAGGTCCGCTGATTGCTGCACGGTGGTGACAATCCCTTCAACGCGCATCCTCACCTTCGAGCTGAATCAGGATCGCGTGGCGGCGTTCAAGGACCCCCGCGTCAGACAGGCCATGAGCTACGCCATCAATCGCGAGGGCATCGCCAAGAAGATCATGCGTGGACAGGCGACGGCGGCTGATCAGTTGAGCCCCGTCGGCTTTGCCGGTCACGACCCTGCGCTCACGCCCCGCCACGACGTGGCCAAGGCGAAGGCGTTGATGAATGAGGCCGGCTATGCGGATGGTTTCTCGGTGACCATGATCGCCCCCAATAACCGTTATGTCGGAGATGCGCGCATTGCCGAGGCCATCGCCGCCATGCTCGCCAAGATCAAAATCAAGGTCGATCTCCAGACCATGCCCAAGGCGCAATATTGGCAGCGCTTCGATGAGCGTGCCGCCGACATCATGATGATTGGCTGGCAGTCCGACACGCTAGACTCAGCGAACTTCTACGAGTTTCTGACGATGACGCCGGACAAGAAGACTGGCTACGGGCAATACAACGCCGGCAATTATTCGAACCCAGAGGTCGACCGGCTGACGCTCCAGACCCAGACGATGACGGACGCCGAGGCGCGGGCGGCGGTGCTCAGGAAGATCGAGCGTATCCTCTATGACGACGCGGCGCTGCTGCCGATCCAATGGCAGCATCTGGCCTGGGCCGCACGCAATAATGTGATCATTGAACCAGTGGTGAATGTCATCGACATGCCCTATCTCGGTGACCTGGTAATCGAATAGGGCCGGGGGCCCTTTGGAGGGACATCCAATGCTGAAAAAGATTTTGTACGTGCTGGTGGCGATCGTCCTCGTGTTTGTCATCGTCGTTGCGCTGCAGCCCTCCAATTACCGCATCGAAAATTCGACCACGATTGCCGCATCGCCAGCCAAAGTCTTTGCGCAAGTGAATGACTTTCATAACTTTGAGGCGTGGTCGCCGTGGGCGGAGCTCGATCCCGATGCGAAGATGACCTACTCAGGGCCTGAGGCTGGAAAAGGGGCCATGGCGGCCTGGGCCGGCGACGACCAGGTGGGTTCCGGCACGATGACGATTGTCGATAGCACCCCCGACGAGGCGGTTAGCATCAAGATCGTTTTCACCGAGCCTTTCGAGGGGGGCATCAACTCGGATTTCACCTTCAAGCCCGAGGGCGACCAGACGAAAGTCACCTGGGCGATGCATGGGGAGCACGGCTTCGTGGAGAAGGCGTTCTGTCTCGTGATGGGCGGCCTCGACATGATGGGCAATGACCAGAAGAAGGGCCTGGCCAATTTGAAGCGGGTTTCCGAACAGAACTAGTATTGCCGCCGGGTAGGTTTCTCTGACCGCCTTCGCATTGGTCAGCCTGATTTCGGTCAGCTATAGTTCCAGCGACCGTTGTCTTGGCGGCGCTAGAGATCATTCAGGGGGCGGCAGCACCAGTCGGAATTGCCCGCTATTGGGGATGAAGTGGGATTTCCTCACGGCCGATACTCTGCCGCGGCCGCCGCTGGGCGTCCGTGCCGTTGCCACTATGGCTGGGGTGGGCCTGCTCACCGGACTGATTTCCGCGATCCCGTCTCCCTTTCCCGAAATGCGTCTGGACGATGCCGGGCTTCTCTTGAACTCAAGAGGGGTGCCGCTGCACGCGGGGATCGCGTTCGGGATGGGCATCGCCCTCATGATGTGGATTTGGGTTACCCGCGACATTGCGGAATGCCTTCTCGCACTGGTCCTAACGGTGATCGGCTGGCTCGCCGCGGTGAACACGGCGAGCGACATGTTCTCAGCCATCGTTGGCTCGGAGCTGTTTGGCACGATCGAAGGCGCCAAGGCGAACCGCGAGGTCGTGGGACTCGTGCTTGCTGGGGTGAGCGGTGGGGCGATCGGCGCCGGGCTCACCGCGTTTGGCGCTGGCATCTCGGCCGAAGCCATCAGGCGTCCGAAAAATTGGATTCTGATCGTGGTTGTCGGTGCAGCATCGGGCTTCCTGCTTTACCCGGCTACGGACTACGACGCGCTGATCATTCTGTTCGTGCCGTGGCAGGCTTTGGTTGCCGCCACGACCGCCTTTTGCCTGACCCGGCACTGAAGCGTCCATGAAAGCGTTTGCTTCTGCGTTCGCTTTTGCGGCGACCCGTCTTTTCCAAGCCCTGCTGGTCATGGTGGCGATCCTCGTCATCGCCTTTGCCGTGCGCGCAAGCCTCGGCGATCCTTTGCGCGAGATCATGGGCCAGTCGGTTCCGGAGGAAGAGCGCGCGGAGCTTCGCCATGAGCTTGGTCTCGATGCGCCTTGGCCGGTGCAGCTTGCACGCTATCTCGGTGACGCGGCCACTGGCGATCTCGGTACGTCGATCATCTATAAGCGACCGACGGTCCAGGTCGTGCTCGCCAAGTTCCCGGCAAGCTTCGAGCTGGTGTTAGGCGCGAGCCTCATCGTGCTTCTGCTGTCAGTGCCCGGCGGCGTCTATTGCGCCGTGCGTCCCAATTCACTCGGTGCCAAATTGATCCTGGGCGTGAGCGTGCTCGGTATCTCGGTGCCCGTGTTCCTCACCGGCATCTTCCTCATCACGGTCTTCTCGGTGTGGCTCGGCTGGTTGCCAGCGTTCGGTCGCGGAGAAACCATTGATCTTGGGCCGTGGCCGACGGGCCTGTTCGCCCTCGATGGCCTCAAGCATCTCTTGCTTCCGGCCATCACGCTCTCCTCGATCATGCTGCCACTATTCATCCGGCTCGTGCGGGGCGCCATGCTGGATGAGCTTGCCCACGACTATGTCCGCACCGCCCGCGCCAAGGGTGTCCGGCCGCTCCGCGTGTGGCTTGTTCATGCGTTGCGCAACGCATTGCTGCCTCTCGTCGCCGTGGGGGGGCTACAGATCGGCACGCTCATCGCCTACACGCTGCTCACCGAGACGGTGTTTCAGTGGCCGGGGATGGGCTTTCTCTTCCTCGAGGCGGTGACGCGTTCCGACATCCCGCTCATCACAACCTATCTCGTGCTGGTGGGCCTCTTCTTCGTCATCACCAATACGATTGTCGATTTGGTCAGCCTGGCGCTCGATCCGCGCGTCAGCCTGGAGGGTGCGCGATGAGCGCGAGCACGTCGCATATGGGCCCCCGCGTGCTCGCTGGCTTTGCCGCGGAACGTCCCGGTGCGGCCTTTACCGCGCTGCTACTTGGGATCGTTGGGCTGGCTTCGCTGTTCGCGCCTCTCATCGCGCCGCAAGACCCCTTTGATCTGGCAAGCTTCGATCTGCTCGACGCGGAACTGCCGCCGATTTGGCAGCAGGGTAGCGATGCGCGCTTTCTGCTCGGCACAGATGCACAAGGCCGCGATCTGTTCAGCGCCATTCTCTATGGCACTCGCATCTCGCTCTTTGTCGGCATTCTCGCCGTGGTCATCCAAGCAGCGATTGGCGTGCCCTTGGGGCTGCTCGCTGGCTTTTTCGGAGGGAAGGTGGACGCCCTCGTGACCCGCGCCGCCGATATCCAGCTGTCCTTGTCGACCCTGATGATGGCCATCATCGTCATGGCCCTGTTCCGGGCGGGTCTTGGGGGACAGGCTTTGAGCCAATTCGCCGTGCCGCTGCTGGTCCTCGTCATCGGCCTGGCGGAGTGGCCGGTCTTCGCGCGGACCACTCGCGCCGCCACGCTGGTCGAGGCGGCGAAGGACTATGTCCGGGCGGCCCGGTCGGTCGGGAGCAGCGATCGCGCCATAGTACAGCGCCATATTCTGCCGAATATCCTGTCGCCGCTGGTGATCATCGCCACGACGCAGGTCGCCGGCGCCATCATGGCCGAGGCGGCGCTGTCCTTCCTCGGCCTTGGGATGCCGGTCACCAAGCCCTCGCTCGGCACTTTGATCCGCTCGGGCTACGACCTTATGTTCGCCGGGGCCTGGTGGGTGACGGTGCTGCCCGGTCTCGTCCTGATCGGGGTGCTGATCTCGGTCAATGTGCTGGGCGATGCCTTGCGCGATGCCCTCGATCCGCGGCGTCGCGCCAGCTAGACCCTTTGAACAGGGCGCGCTAATCAGCCTCCAGCCTTGATAATTGAGGCCGCACCGACCCATAAGGTATAGTGAGCCAAGGCTTTCTGGCCTTTTTGAACGAATTCCCGCTTGAGGAGATGTCATGGAGACCCCGGACAAGGTCAATCCGGAACTTGTCTATTCCCTGCGCCGCGTCACCGAAGGCGCGGCCTGCGCCGCCTTTAATTGGATTGGGCGGGGCGATGGGGACGATGGCGGCCGTGCCGCGCTCGACGCCATGCGCGATGCGCTGACCAGAATAGATATCGACGCCGAGGTGGTCATCGGTGAGACCTCTCCGGGCGAGGCGCCCCAGCCTAAGCGTGGCGAACATCTCGGCCGTTCCGGTGCGTCCTTCACGGCGGACATCGCTGTCGATCCTGTCGAGGGCACGAGCTATCTGGTTCGTGGGCTCACCAACGCCCTGTCCGTTCTCGCCGTGGCGCCACGTGGCGCCATGATGAACCCGGCCCCTGCCTTCTATATGGAGAAGTTCGTGACGAGCGCGGCTGCGCGCGGCAAGATCGACCCGACCTGGTCCACGGTTGAGAAGCTCGAGGCCCTTGCCAAAATCCTCAACAAAGATATCTCCGACCTGACGGTCTTCGTCCTGGAGAAGCCGCGCCATCGCGAACTCGTTGGAGAGATCTTGGCGGCGGGTTCCCGCGTCGCGATGTATCCGGCGGGTGATGTCGCCGGCGCGCTGATGGCCGCGGTGCCAGGCTCCGGTATCGATGCATTGATGGGAACCGGCGGCACGCCTGAGGGCATCATGTCCGCTTGCGCTATCAGAGCGATCGGCGGCGAATTTCTCGCTCGTATCGATCCCCAACTTCAGACCGAGGGCAAGGCCGTCAAGGACGCCGGGCTCGATACGTCGCGCTGGTTTAAGTGCGACGAGCTCATCACTTCCGACGATGTGTTTTTCTGCGCCACCGGAATTACCACGGGCCTCATGCTCGAAGGCGTGGAGCGTAGCAAGTCGCACTACAAAGTGCAGACCATGATGATTACCGGAGCGACGAGCGAACGGCAGATCTTGACCAGTTATCTGCCGATTGAACGCTTTGCGAGCGTGGCAGCTCGCGAGGTCGCTTAAATGAAGCCGACTGGATTGAAACGCCTGGGAGCGGGCTGATGCCCACGCGAGTAAATCATCCGATCATCCTCGGCATCGTGGGTGACTCGGCATCGGGTAAAACGACCCTGTCGGCGGGCGTCGCTCAGATTCTGGGCGAGGAGCACTGCTCGGTTTTTTGCACGGACGATTACCACCGCTACGACCGCGGAGAGCGTGCCGACAGCGGCATGTCGGCGCTCGATCCACGCGGAAACTACATCGATGTTCTGGAGCAGCATTTGCGTTTGTTGCGCCGTGGCGAGGCGGTGCTGAAGCCCGATTATTGCCACACGGATGGCACGCTGGGCCGTCCGAAATATTTCAGGCCCACGGAGTTTGTCATCGTCGAAGGACTGCTGGGCTACACCACCAGGACCATGCGCGATTGCTATGACGTAAAGATCTTCCTCGATCCGGAGGAGGATCTCAGGGTGAAGTGGAAGATTTACCGCGACACGACAAAGCGCGGCTACAAGCTGGAGGAGGTGGTTGCATCGCTAGCGCGGCGCAAGCAGGACAGCCCGAACTTCATCCATCCCCAGCGGACCTTCGCCGACATCGTCATCCGCTTCCAGTCGCCCAAAGGTGCTAGCGGTTCCGACACTCAGCTCGATGTTCGCCATCTTTTGCGGCCGACTTTGCCCCATCCCGACTTTACACCGCTGTTCGATGGGTCCGGCAATGCGGGCATGCATCTAGAGCTTGCGCGCGACCGGGACGGCAAGCCAGTGGATGTGCTTGAGATTAGCGGCAATATCTCCGACAACAGGGCCGAGCGAATCGAGGATCTGCTATGGAACCTCATCCCGGAGGCGGGCCATTTGCGCGACCAGGTCGGTCGGTTCGACGCCGCCAATGACGGCGTCAATAAGAGCCACCCGCTGGCATTGACCCAGCTTCTCGTCGGCTATCACGCAGTCAAAGCGGCGATGGGTGTCCGTGCCTACTAATTTTCGGATTTTTGGGGAAAAGAATGGCTGAAGACCTGATGCAAGGTCAGGCGCGACCTGAAGCGACGCACCAAGATATGGCGAACGCCATCAGGGCGCTGGCCATGGACGCCGTGCAGAAGGCCAATTCCGGCCATCCGGGCATGCCTATGGGCATGGCCGACGTCGCCACGGTCCTATTCACGCGCTTCCTGAAATTCGATGCTGCCTATCCGGATTGGCCCGACCGTGACCGCTTCGTGCTGTCCGCTGGTCATGGCTCGATGCTGATCTATGCGCTGCTTTATCTCACTGGCTATCCCGACATGGATATCGAAGAGATCAAGCGCTTCCGCCAGCTTGGGGCTCGGACCGCCGGCCATCCGGAATATGGCCACGCGCCTGGCATCGAGACGACCACCGGCCCGCTCGGTCAGGGCATTGGCAACGCAGTCGGCATGGCTTTGGCGGAGCGCCTGCTCAATCAGCGCTATGGCGACGAAGTCGTTGGGCACCACACTTACTGCATTGCGGGCGACGGCTGCCTCATGGAAGGCCTCAGCCAAGAGGCCATCTCATTTGCTGGCCATCTGAAG
>DAOVDX010000007.1 GCA_030669345.1 Methyloceanibacter sp.
AAGTCCTGAACCAATTCCTTGATAAGAATACGATATTTGGCGGAGAGGGTGGGATTCGAACCCACGGTACGCTCGCGCGCACAACGGTTTTCGAGACCGTCCCGATCGACCACTCTGGCACCTCTCCGAGAGGTGATGTAGCTGGCTGGCTGGCTGAGGGCAACCCAGGCTGAGCGGCATGAAAGCGCCCGCGTCAAAGGGCCTTTGTCTAAGGCCCGCAAGCAATTGACTTCTGGGCTTTGGCCACTATATTGCGCCGCTTATCGCTCCTTAAGAGGCTCTGCCCGCGCGCCTAGTCGCAGGCAAATCAAGCCCCAGAGTTAAACGGATTAGACAACATGTTCGCGGTCATTCGCACGGGCGGCAAGCAATATCGCGTTGCGCCAAACGACATTATTGAGATTGAGAAGATCGCCGGCGAGCCCGGCGACATCGTCGAGCTTGCCGACGTGATCCTGCTTGGCGGCGAGGGTGGTCCCAAGACGGGCAGCCCGACCATCGCCGGCGCGTCCGTCGCGGCCGAGGTCATCGAGCAGAAGCGCGCCGACAAGATCATCGTCTTCAAGAAGAAGCGCCGTCAGGGCTATCGCCGGACCGCGGGTCATCGGCAGATGCTGACATCCGTGCGCATTACCGAGATTTTGACCGACGGCAAGAAGCCCTCGAAGGCGGCAGCTAAGCCTGCCCCAAAGAAGGCTGAGGCCAAGCCCGTCGAGAAGAAGGCGGCAGCGAAGCCAGAGGCCAAGAAGGCCGAGGCCAAACCTGCGGCTAAGCCAGCGGCTAAAGCGGCGGCAAAGAAGCCTGCGGCCAAACCAGCAGCTAAGGCGCCGGCCAAAAAGCCCGCAGCCAAGCCAAAAAAGAGATAAAGGGAGCCCACCATGGCACATAAAAAAGCAGGCGGCTCCTCACGTAACGATCGCGATTCGGTCGGACGGCGGCTCGGCGTCAAGAAGTCTGGCGGTCAACACGTGATCCCGGGCAATATCATCATTCGCCAGCGCGGTACCAAGTGGCACAAGGGCGAAGGCGTCGGCATTGGCAAGGACCACACGCTGTTTGCGCTGTGCGAGGGCCATGTGGAGTTCGCGACCAAGCAGAAGGGTCGCGTCTACGTATCGGTCAAGCCGAGCGCAGCCTCTTAAGCCTAGACCCGCCTGCCACTCCACCACTCTGTTGCCCATGCGCTTCCCGGCGCGTGTATCCTGTTGGCCCGTGAAACTCAAAACGCAAAGGCTCACCCTGCGGCCGCCGGCGCTCACCGATGCGGCCCGCGTCAGCCTGCTTGCAGGCGAATATGAGGTGGCGAGCATGACCGCCACGATTCCCCATCCCTATAGCCAAGAATTGGCCGCCGAATGGATCGGTGAGGTCGATAGGGGCGAGGAAGGCGTGGTGTTCATGATCGAGTTGGGCGGCACGGTTATCGGCTGTACCGGCTACCGGGCCTTTGGCGACGATCACGCGGAACTTGGCTACTGGATCGGAAAACCCCTCTGGGGCAACGGCTACGCCACCGAGGCGGTGAGCGCCCTGATTGCCCACGCCTTCGATAGTGATGGGTTCGACTATCTGCTGGCCGGGTATTTTTCGGATAATCCGGCCTCGGCCCGGGTGATCGAAAAGCTCGGGTTTATGGCCCGAGGGGGTGGGCTGCGCGACTGTGTGGCGCGGGGCACATCCGCCCATTGCACCACTGCCCGGCTCGATCGCGACCAGGCAATGGCCCTTTTTCGTTCGGCCTGACGGTCGTTTCTCAATCTGCCGTGGCTAGTGCAACGGTAAGACCTCTGGTGGTAAGCCCTTCTCATGCAATTTCTCGATGTCGCCAAAATCTATATCCGCGCCGGTGACGGCGGTAACGGGATCGTCAGCTTCCGGCGGGAGAAGTTTGTCGAATTTGGCGGGCCCAACGGTGGCGATGGCGGCAAGGGCGGCAATGTAATCGTGGAGTGCGTGGCCAACCTCAACACCTTGCTCGATTTCCGCTACCAGCAACATTACAAGGCGAAGAGGGGCGGCAACGGTTCGGGCGCGAACCGCACCGGCGCCGGTGGCGCCGACATCGTGCTCAAAGTGCCCCCGGGAACGCAGATTTTCGATGAGGATAGTGACGCGCTGATCGCCGATCTGACGGCGCCTGGCGAGCGCATCCAGCTGCTGACGGGCGGCAATGGCGGCTTCGGCAATGCGCGTTTCAAGTCCTCGACCAATCAGGCGCCGCGCCACGCCAATCCCGGTCAAAAGGGCGAGGAGATGTTTATCTGGCTTCGCCTCAAGCTGATTGGGGATAGCGGGATCATCGGCCTGCCCAATGCCGGCAAGTCCACATTCCTTGCCACCGTCAGCGCGGCCAAGCCCAAGATCGCCGGCTATCCCTTCACCACGCTCCATCCCAATCTCGGTGTGGTGCGGATCGACGATGTGGATTTCGTGCTCGCCGATATTCCTGGGTTGATCGAAGGCGCACATCAAGGTGCCGGTATCGGCGACCGCTTCCTCGGTCATGTGGAGCGTACGGCCGTGCTGCTTCATCTGGTCGATGCGACGGCCGACGATCCGGTCGAGGCCTATAACATCGTGCGCGGCGAAGTGGAGGCCTATGGCGCGGGGCTCACCGACAAGCCCGAGATCCTCGCTCTGTCCAAGGCTGATGCCGTGCCCAAGGACGAGATGAAAGAGAAAGCGCGCGCCTTGAAGAAGGCCGCCGGTGTTCAACCTCTCATCGTCTTTGCCGCGACAGGCGAGGGCGTGCCCGAAGTGCTGCGTGCGCTGGCTGTCGAGATCGAGGCCATGCGGGCTGAGGCAAAGGGCGACCCGAAACGCGAAGCGGCGGCCAGGCCGCGAGGCTGGAATCCATGAGACAGGAATGGATTTCCGCCAAGCGCATCGTCATCAAAATTGGCTCGTCGCTTTTGATCGATCTGGAAGCGGGCACGCTGAAGACCGAATGGCTTGGAGCGTTTGCCGACGACATTGCGAAGCTGCGTGGCGAGGGCAAAGAGGTGATCGTCATCTCCTCCGGTGCCATCGCGCTTGGCCGCAATGCACTCAAGCTGCCCGAAGGCAGGCTCAAGCTTGAGGACAGCCAGGCTGCCGCTGCCGCTGGCCAGGCCGATCTTGCACATGCTTATGGCGGTGCCTTTCGCCAGCGTGGTCTCGTGGCGGCGCAGGTGCTGCTGACGCTTGGCGACACGGAAGAGCGTCGCCGCTATCTCAATGCGCGCAATACCATGACGACACTGCTGAAGCTTGGCGCCGTGCCCGTGGTGAACGAGAACGACACGGTGGCGACCAATGAAATTCGCTATGGCGACAACGACTGGCTTGCCGCGCGGGTCGCCTCGATGATGAGTGCCGACTGTCTCGTGCTGCTGTCTGACGTCGATGGTTTCTACACCGCGCCGCCTGGCTCATCGTCTGCTGCGCAGCGGCTTGACGAGGTGGCTGAGATTACGCCCGAGATCGAAGCGATGGCGGGCGATGTTGGTTCCGATTTGTCGCGCGGCGGCATGGTCACCAAGATCGAGGCGGGGAAGATCGCGGTCCAAGCCGGCACGCATATGGTCATCGCCAGCGGCAAGGGGCTGAACCCTCTTCATGCTCTCACGACAGTGGGCATTGCCACGTGGTTCTTAGCGCACTCCGACCCCGTGACGGCGCGCAAACGCTGGATTGGCGGTACGCTTGAGCTGCGCGGCGTGGTCACCGTGGATGACGGTGCGGCAGCCGCGCTTGCGGCGGGAAAAAGCCTGTTGCCCGCTGGTGTTACGGGCGTCGAAGGGCGCTTTGAACGCGGCGACGCGGTGGCCATCAATAGCCGCGACGGCATTGAGATTGGTCGTGGGCTCGCCGCCTTCGGGCAGGCCGAGGCCGAGGCCATCATTGGCCGCAAGAGCAGTGAAATCGCAGACATTCTCGGCTATTTTGGCCGCCCCGAATTGATCCATCGCGACGACATGACCCTGAACCGCAGAGGCTAGAGTTTTATTATGTGTCTTCCCGCCCAGAACCCCGAAGAGACCATTGAGCCGATGATGCTCTATATGGGCAAGCTCGCGCGCGAAGCTGCGGGCGAGTTGGCTCTTGCCTCCACGGATGCGAAGAACGACGCGCTTGTGCGTATGGCCGACGCGCTTGAAGCGAATGCTGAGAAAATCCTCACGGCGAACAGCCAAGACCTCGAGGCCGCCGAGAAGAAAGGGCGCGACGCGGCCTTTCTCGACCGGCTGCGGCTTGACGCTTCGCGCGTCGCCGCCATGGCCACGGGCCTGCGCGAGATTGCCAAGCTCCCCGATCCTGTCGGCGACGTCATCTCGTCGTGGACGCGGCCCAACGGGCTTGAGATCTCCCGTGTGCGTGTGCCGCTTGGGGTCATTGGCATGATCTATGAGAGCCGCCCGAACGTGACGGCGGATGCGTCGGGGCTTTGCCTCAAGTCGGGCAACGCCGTGATCTTGCGCTCAGGCTCGGAGAGCTTTCTCACCTCGCTCGTCATCTCCAATATTCTGACCGAGGCGATCACCGCGTCGGGTCTACCGGCGGCGGCAATCCAGTTTGTTCCGAGTGTTGATCGTTCCGCAGTTGGCTTCATGCTTGGCGGGCTCGACGGCGCCATCGATGTCATCGTGCCGCGCGGTGGCAAGAGTCTCGTGGAGCGTGTCCAAGAAGACGCGCGTGTGTCGGTCTTCGCCCATCTGGAAGGCGTGTGCCATGTCTATGTGGACAAGGGCGCCGATCTCGATATGGCGAAGAATATCGCGGTCAACGCCAAGATGCGGCGCACCGGAATTTGCGGCGCGGCGGAGACGCTGCTGGTGGACCGGGCCGTGGCGTCCACCCATCTCGCGCCGTTGGTGGAAGCGCTGATCGAAGCTGGCTGCGAAGTGCGCGGCGACGACGAAACGCAAAGCGCCGATAAGAGCGTGAAGCCCGCTACGGAAGAAGATTGGGGAACAGAATATCTTGCGCCGATCATGTCGGTGAAGCTGGTCGATGGTCTCGACGAGGCGGTCGCGCATGTCGAGCATTATGGGTCGCAGCACACCGACGCAATCGTCACGGATGATCAGGATGCCGCGCGCGCCTTTCTTGCCCGCGTCGACAGCGCCATCGTTCTGCATAACGCCTCGACCCAGTTCGCCGATGGTGGCGAGTTCGGCATGGGGGCGGAGATCGGCATAGCCACGGGCCGCTTTCATGCGCGCGGGCCCGTCGGGCTGGAGCAACTCACCACGTCAAAATATGTGGTGCGCGGCACGGGCCAGACACGGCCTTGAGCAAAGACCAGCCAACCCATCTCAAACTTCCCGTGGCAGCGCCCGGCATGTGCATCGGGCTGCTCGGCGGCTCGTTCGACCCGCCCCATAAGGCCCATCGCGACATCAGCCTCACCGCGCTGAAACGGCTTGGCCTCGATCAGGTGTGGTGGTTGGTGACCTCCGGTAACCCACTGAAGGATGTTTCCAAGCTTCCGGATTTGGCCAAGCGCGTAGCGGCGGCCGAGAAGGTCGCGGCGCATGCGAGGATCAAAGTCACCGGCTTCGATGGCGGCGGGACCGGCTACACCATCGACCTGCTCAAATCGCTCAAACAACGCTTCCCCGAAGTTCATTTCGTCTGGCTGATGGGGGCTGACAATCTCGTCCAATTCCATCGCTGGAAGGCTTGGGACGAAATTTTCGCAGCCATGCCCATCGTGGTGCTCGACCGGCCTGGCTACCGGCTGAAAGCCAAGGCTAGCCAGGCGGCCCAACGCTTCGCCCCATATTATGTGGACGAGACCGATGCGCCCGGCCTGGCGCTGTTCGACCCGCCCGCCTGGACGATCCTCAGCCAAAAACTGTCGGGCCTCTCCTCGACGGCGCTTCGCAAAAATGTCGTGGAATCAGGCTAGTGGTCGAAAGGCCCCCGCCAATACTAGCTATTGAAACCAGCCGACGGGGCATACTATCCTTGGGGCGTGAAGCGGCAGGAGAGGCTCTTTCAAGCATCATGCGCGAGACCCGGCCAAGGCCGCTTCGTTAGAGCAATGATAGAAGGATACTCAACCAGACATGCGCTCAACTAGAGAGGCTGCCGATCACGGTACGCCTCCTGCCGGATTAGCGTCATTCCGCGCCGATCCGGATCGACTACTCAAGATCGTGCTCGACACGCTCGATGGCTCCAAGGCCGAGGACGTTGTCGCCATCGACTTGAAGGGAAAGACCTCAATCGGCGACCACATGGTGCTCGCTTCGGGCCGCTCACAACGGCATGTCGGCGCCGTCGCCGACCACCTCATCAAAAAGCTGAAGAATGAAGGCTATGGCCGCGCTCGCGTCGAAGGTTTGCCCCAGGGCGACTGGGTGCTGATCGATGCTGGCGATATCATTGTCCATGTCTTCCGCCCCGAGGTTCGAGAATTCTACAACCTCGAAAAGATGTGGTCCGCTGATCGACCCAAGGAGCGGCTGGTGGTCTGACCGGCGCCTAGCCGCGCCCGGCGGCGTATGTGCGAGAGGTGAGCCATGCGGCTCCTGATCGCTGCCGTTGGAAAGCTAAAGCAGGGGCCCGAACGGGACCTCTATGCCCATTATTTCGGCCGCGCCGAGGCGCTCGGCCGCAGCTTGAGCCTGTCGCCGGTCGCGAGCCCCGAATTTTCTGAATCCAGAGCATCGAGCGCGGGCGCCCGCAGCGCTGACGAAGCCAAAGCGCTGCTTGCCAAGGTGCCGTCTGGGCACAGGGTCATCTGTCTCGATCCGGCCGGAAAGATGCTCTCGAGCGAAGCTTTCGCCCAGACACTGGCCAAATTCAGGGACAACGGGACGGCTGGTCTCACGTTTTTGATCGGCGGGGCCGATGGGCTTGGCCAAAACGCCCGCGATAAAGCCAATTTGCTGCTGTCGCTTGGGCCCATGGTCCTGCCCCATGGGCTGGCGCGCATCGTCCTTGCCGAGCAGCTTTATCGGGCGATGACCATCCTCGCGGGCCATCCTTATCACCGGGGCTGACCAGATAGTTTTTTAAGGTTAAGGATTCGTAAGCGTTTTGCCTTGATTCTGCCGCTTCCCTCCGGTGCCATCGACTGAACGGCCAGGACGCATGGCGCAACCCGATCCATTTGCTTTTTTGAGACCAAAAATTCGGTTTGCCCTGCTCTTTGCTGGGCTGCTCTGCGTCATGCCGTGGCATGCGCTGGCGGAAGACGATCTGTCGCGTGACGAGGCGAGGGAGCGTCTCGACAAGACCGAGCAGGAACTGAAGTCGAGCAAGGTCAAGGCCGAGGGTCTTACCAAGGACCTCGTGGTTCTGGCGGAGGAACGAGCGCGGCTCAATAGCAAGCTGATCGAAGCTGGTGAGAGCGTGCAGGCGAGCGAAGCGAAACTGTCGGAGACCGAGGCCAAGCTGGCCGAGCTCACCGATCAAGTGGACGTCATTCAGAGCTCGATCACCGAGCGGAAAGTAGCCATCGTAAAAATGCTGAGCGCCATGCAGAGGATTGGACGCACGCCGCCGCCGGCGATTGTGACGCGCCGCGACGATGCGCTCGGCGTGGTGCGTGGCGCCATGTTGCTGGCCGACGTCTACCCCGAGCTGAAATATCAGGCCGACAACCTGTCCAAGGAATTGGAAGGGCTGGTTACCATTGAAGACGCCATCCGCGCGCGCCGCGATGAGCAGAAGAACGAGACCGATCAACTCGCGGGTGAACGTGGACGCCTCGACCGCCTGCTCGCGGAGAAAAAGGCCAAGCATACCCAAAGCGAGGTGGAGCTGGTCCAGGTCAAACAGTCCACAGAGCAATTGGCGGGTGAGGTCACCAGCCTGAATGAGCTGATCGAGCGCCTTGGGGTGCAGATCGCCAAGGCCGAAGTGGCCCAATATGACGCCGAGATCGCCGCCGAGAAGGCGCTTCGCCAGCGGTTGCGGCAGGAAGTCATGGCAACCCCGGCGAATGAGAATGTGATCGAACTCAAGCCGCTCTCGACGAAATTGGCCTTTGCCAGCCCCAGCCGGCTGAAGCCAGCCATACCCTTTGGACAGGCCAAGGGTACGCTCAGGCTGCCGGCCCAGGGCCGTCAGATGATGGCATTTGGCGATACAGGCGCCGACGGCACCACGCTCAAGGGCATTTCGCTCAAAACCCGTGAAGAAGCTCGAATTACCGCGCCAGCCGACGGCTGGGTGGTCTATGCCGGGCCGTTCCGGTCCTACGGGCAACTCTTGATCATCAATGCGGGCGGGGGCTATCATCTTTTGATTGCGGGGATGAGCCGCATTGATGTGAGCCTCGGCCAATTTGTTCTCGCTGGCGAACCCATCGCCGTGATGGGAAGTCCAGCAGCGCCGAGCTTCAGCGGCGACGAAAATTCTAGCCCCGTCCTCTATGTCGAATTTAGGAAGGACGGAAAGCCAGTAGACCCCGGCCCATGGTGGGCTGAGGCTTTCGAGAAGGTACAGGGATGATGCGGAAATCCGAATACGCGCTGTGGGCGCTTCTGGTGTTGGCCGTGCTCGCCGCCGGGTCGACCATGGTTACCTTGGCCCGAAGCCAGTCGGCTTCCGCCGCCAATTCAGAAATCTACAAGCAGCTCGATCTGTTCGGTGAGGTGCTGGAGCGTGTGCGTGCCGACTATGTCGAGCAGCCAGACGATCCCAAGCTCATCGAGTCCGCGATCAACGGAATGCTTGCGGGGCTGGACCCGCATTCGGCCTATCTCACCCCTAAGCATTTCCGCGACATGCAGGTGCAGACCCGCGGCGAATTCGGCGGGCTCGGCATTGAGGTCACCATGGAAAAGGGTGTGGTGAAGGTCGTGGCGCCGATCGACGACACGCCCGCGCAACGCGCCGGGGTCATGAGCGGCGATCTGATTACCCATCTCGATAAGGACCAGATTTTCGGCCTCACACTTCAAGAGGCGGTGGAGAAGATGCGCGGTCCGATGAACGCACCGATCACGCTGACCATCCTGCGCAAGGGCGTCGATGATCCCTTCGAGGTGAAGATCATCCGCGACACGATCCATATCAACCCGGTGAAGTACAACGCCGAGGGTGATGACGTCGCCTATATCCGCCTCACCACTTTCAACGAGCAGACCACGGACAAACTTGAGGCGGCAGTCGTGGAGCTGAAGAAGAAGCTCGGGACCAATCTCAAAGGCTACATCCTCGACCTTCGCAACAATCCTGGCGGATTGCTCGATCAGGCGATCTCGGTCTCCGATGCGTTCCTGGACAAGGGCGCCATCGTCTTGACCCGTGGCCGCAATCTGGAAGAGACGCAGCGGTCAAACGCGCGCCACGGCGACATCACCGATGGTAAGAAGATCATCGTGCTGATCAATGGCGGGTCGGCCTCGGCTTCGGAGATTGTCGCCGGCGCGCTTCAGGATCATCATCGGGCAACCGTGATCGGCACGAGGTCCTTTGGTAAGGGCTCGGTGCAGACCATCATTCCCATGGGCTCAAACGGTGCATTGCGGCTCACCACAGCGCGCTACTACACGCCGTCGGGTCGGTCGATCCAGGCTAAGGGTATTGATCCCGAGGTCGTGGTCGAGGAGGAGCTGCCCGAGGAGCTTAAGAAGAAGGCCAAGATCCAAGGGACACGCGGCGAAGCTGACCTGCGCGGCCACCTTAGGGGTGAGAACGCCGGGAAAATGAACGGCGAAGACGTTGAGGAAGAGTCTGGAAGTTCGGCCTATGTCCCTAAGGACAAGACAAAGGACACGCAGCTCATCTACGCCCTCGAACTGTTGAGGGGCACCAAGTCGGTCGACACTGACACCAAGAAGAAGGCGGAAGCCGATTCTAACTAAAAACCTGTCGGCTCTAACAGCGGCGGTGCATGTCCCGGCTAAGAGGCGTAAGCCCTCGAATGCGCCCGGGAAGCGGGGGAGGATGAAACGATGAAGGCCCTGGCCATCGCAGCTGGGATTGTGTTCTGGACATTGGTGCTCAGCGTCGCTGTGCTGCTTTTTCTTCCAGGCAGCGACGAGGGCGACCCTGTCGCGACCGTGGCAATCCAACCCGCACAGCCGGACGGCGCCCCGGCACCGGCGGCGGCCCCGCCAAATGCAACGCGCGGCGTAGACTTGCCGCCTGGCTTCTCGGTGGCGCCGCCTACGACGACGTCCCAACCGCCGCCACCAATGCTTGCGCCTCCGGGACAAGGCACTAACATGGTTCCGGTTACGCCTGGGCAGCTTATGATGCCGCCACCCGGGCCCGGTGGTTTGCTACAAAAAGGGCCCGATGGGGCTCCCGCGACCGAAGCGCACGCAGCCAATGAAGGCGCGGCGCCACAGGTCGCCATAGCGCCGCCGGCAACAGTGCCGTCTGCCGCTATGCCGCCAGCAATTGTCGATGCGACGGGGAAGATCACGCTGGCCGCCGTGCCGGCGCCAGGGCTGGTGGAGAAGTCGAAATACGGTCCGTTGCCAAAGATCGCTGCCGACGGCCGCCGCCCTGCCGAAATTTACGCGCGGCCATTGAGCAAGGCGCAAGCCACCGCCGGGCCGGCGCGTGTGGCGGTGCTGATCAGTGGGCTCGGGGTCCCTGGGGCGCCACCTGATGGCGATGTCATCAAGGGCCTGCCACCACCCGTCAGTGTCGCCTACGGCGCCTATGGCCGCGGCCTCCAGGAGCGGGTGACCAAGGCCCGCGCCGACGGACACGAGGTCCTCCTCGCAATCCCCCTGGAGCCCAATGACTATCCGGCCAAAGATCCCGGCCCCCACACTCTCCTCACCACCCTCCCCACAGACGAAAATATCAAGCGGCTTCACTGGCTGATGTCGCGCTACACCGGCTATGTCGGTGTCACCAATCACATGGGCGCCAAGTTCGAGGCGACCAAAGGCTCGCTCCAGCCTGTGCTCGCAGAGCTGAAGAAGCGTGGCCTGCTCTATCTCGACAAAGGCAGCGTTGGCAGCTCCGCCGGCCTTGAGATCGCCAACGGCCTCGGCCTCGATTATGCCGTCACGCAAGTCCAGCTCGACGCGGGCAATTCCAGCGCCGATATGGCCAAGGCGCTGGCCGAACTTGAAGCTACCGCCAAAGAGAAGGGCACCGCCATCGGCGTCGCCAATGCGGCACCCGCCACGGTCAAGCAGATTGCCGAATGGGCCGGCTCGCTTAAGAGCAAGGGTCTCGTGCTCGTTCCTGTCAGCGCCGCCATGCGTGCGCAGCGGCAGAGCTAACCACGTCCATGACAGAGTCTTCCAAGCTGCCTTATCGGTCCTGTGTCGGTGTGATGCTGCTCAACGATCAAGGCCTGGCGTTTGTCGGCCGTCGCGCCGATCGCCCTAGCGCGTCGGAAGGCGCCGCCAAGACGTGGCAGATGCCCCAAGGCGGCATAGACGCGGGCGAGACGCCTGAGCTTGCCGCCCGGCGCGAGCTTGAAGAGGAGACCGGCGTCAGCAGCGCCCGATTCATCGCGCAGACCAAGGACTGGCTCCACTATGATCTGCCGCCCGAGCTAGTGGGCGTGGCTTGGCGGGGGCGCTATTGCGGTCAAAAGCAGATGTGGTTTGCCGCCCGTTTCGAGGGCGACGAAAGCGAGATCAATCTCAACCCGCCTGGCCACAAGGCGGAATTCGACTCTTGGCGATGGGTGAACGCCGTGGACCTGCCAGGCCTCGTCGTGCCGTTCAAGCGAGCGGTCTATACGCAGGTCGTGGCGGAGTTTGAGGCCATCGCGAAGCGCGGGTGAGCGTCAGCGGCGCGCGACAATGATAGCGCGCGAACAGTCCAGCGTTCTAAAAAACTAGAGGTTCAGAGCCGCCTCGACTTGGCGCAAATGGTCCAGCTTGGTCTGGGCGCGGTCGAGTGCATTGTCGGTGGCGTCAGTGACGTCTTCCTCGGCATCCTTGATGGCCTGGCTGAGTTGGTCAGCCTTCAGCTCATCGAGATCGATGGCCGTCTCGGCGAGAACCGTCAGGCCGTTCGGATTGACCTCGGCAAAACCACCACGGATGAAAAAGTGCTGTGTCTTGCCACCGGCCATTCCGATCTCAAGCAAACCCGGCCGCAATGTGGTGAGGACAGGGGCGTGATGGGCGAGCACGGTCATGTCGCCCTCGGCGCCCGGCACCAACACCTGTTCCGCCTCACCGGAGACAAGAAGCCTCTCCGGCGATACGAGATCGAATTTGAACGGGTCGGCCATTAAGCAGCCTCGGCAGCAAGCTTCTCAGCCTTGGCCACGGCATCTTCGATGGTGCCGACCATGTAGAATGCGGCCTCGGGAAGGTGATCGTAGTCGCCGTCCACAAGGCCTTTGAAGCCCTTGATGGTGTCGGCGAGGTCGACGAACACGCCTGGCGTTCCGGTAAACACCTCGGCCACGAAGAAGGGCTGTGACAGGAAGCGCTCGATCTTACGGGCACGTGCCACGGTGATCTTGTCCTCTTCCGACAGCTCGTCCATGCCGAGAATGGCGATGATGTCCTGGAGCGCCTTATAGCGTTGCAGGATCTCCTGCACCTGGCGGGCAATCTCATAATGCTCTTCGCCGACGATCAGCGGCGTCAGCATGCGCGAGGTGGAGTCGAGCGGGTCCACGGCGGGGTAGATACCCTTCTCGGCGATCGAGCGGTTCAGCACCGTCGTGGCGTCCAAATGGGCGAAGGAGGTGGCAGGCGCGGGGTCGGTCAAGTCATCGGCCGGAACGTAAATGGCCTGCACCGAGGTAATCGAACCCTTCTGCGTCGTGGTGATGCGTTCTTGAAGCATGCCCATGTCGGTGGCCAGCGTCGGCTGATATCCCACGGCGGAGGGGATGCGGCCGAGAAGGGCCGACACTTCCGAACCCGCCTGGGTGAAGCGGAAGATGTTGTCCACGAAGAACAACACGTCCTGGCCCTGGTCACGGAAATATTCAGCCACGGTCAGACCCGACAGACCGACGCGCAAGCGGGCCCCGGGAGGCTCGTTCATCTGGCCATACACCAGGGCGCATTTGGAGCCGGCGGTCGAACCCTTGTTCTTATGCGGGTCCGTGTTGACGCCCGAGTCGATGAACTCGTGATAGAGGTCGTTGCCTTCACGGGTCCGCTCGCCGACACCCGCGAACACCGAGTAGCCACCGTGAGCCTTGGCGATGTTGTTGATCAGCTCCTGAATGAGCACGGTCTTGCCCACGCCGGCGCCGCCAAACAGGCCGATCTTGCCGCCCTTGGCGTAAGGTGCGAGCAGGTCCACGACTTTAATGCCGGTGACCAAAATATCGGCTTCGGTCGACTGATCGACATAAGACGGTGCGGGCGCATGGATCGGGCGCCTTTCGGCGGTCTTGATCGGGCCGGCCTCGTCGACCGGCTCGCCGATCACGTTCATGATGCGGCCCAGGGTCTCTTCACCGACGGGCACGGAGATCGGCTCGCCGCTGTCGACCACTTCCTGGCCGCGCACCAAACCTTCGGTGGCGTCCATGGCAATGGCCCGGACCGTGTTCTCGCCGAGATGCTGCGCCACTTCGAGCACCAGCCGCGTACCGTTATTGTCGGTCTCGAGAGCGTTCAAAATCTTTGGCAGCTCATCGCCGAACTGCACGTCGACAATGGCGCCCATGATCTGGCGAATCTTGCCCTTAGGGCCTTCGCCGCGAGCGATCTTCTTCTCTTGTTTCTTGGTCTCTGCGACCACGGGGGACTTCTTCGTTGCCATTGGAGGCTTCCTTCGGTCTGTCGTGATTTATAGCGCTTCGGCGCCGGAGATGATCTCGATCAGCTCCTTGGTGATTTGTGCTTGGCGGCTGCGGTTGTAGAGCATGGTGAGCTTGTCGATCATGTCGCCGGCATTACGGATGGCGCTATCCATGGCGCTCATACGTGAGCCCTGCTCTGATGCCGCGTTCTCAAGCAGCGCCTTGAGGATTTGCACGGAGATATTGAGCGGCAGCAGCTCGGTGAGGATCTCGTCTTCGTCGGGCTCGTATTCGTAGACGGCGCCCTTGAGGTTGGCTCCAGCCGATGAGGATTCTTCCGGGATCGTCGCCGGGATAATCTGTTGCGCAGTCGGGATCTGGACCATCACCGATTTAAAGCGTGAGAAAAACAGCATGGCGACGTCGAAGCCGCCTTCGTCGAACAGAGCAAGGACTTTATCTCCGACCTGTTCGGCATTCGGAAAGCCAATCTGGCGGACGCCTCTGAACTCGACCAGGTCGATGATCAGCGGTTTGAACTGGCGCGCAAGCTGGTCGTAGCCCTTCTTGCCGACGCAGAGGATTTTCACCTCTTTACCGTCGGCCAGCAGCCGATTGATGTGGGTGCGCGCAAGCCGGACGATCGCGGAGTTGAAGCCGCCGCAAAGCCCGCGCTCCGAGGTGCAAACCACCAGCAGGTGCACGGCGTCTTTGCCCGTGCCGACCATCAGGGGCGGACCACCCTCGCGGCCTTCAAGCGCCGTGGCGAGATTCGACAGCACCGACTCCATGCGCGCGGCGTAAGGCCGTGCCGCCTCGGCTGCGGTCTGCGCGCGACGAAGCTTCGCCGCCGCCACCATCTGCATGGCCTTGGTGATTTTCTAAGTCGCCTTAACGGTGGCGATACGGGTGCGGAGCTCTTTAAGCGACGCCATGGATCAACTCACACAAAAGCCTTAGCGAACTTGTCGACTGCCGTTTTGAGCTTCTTACCGAGCTCGTCGGAAATCGCTTTTTTGTCGCGGATTTCATCAAGAATGTCGGCATGCTCGGAGCGAGCATAGCGGAGCAGCTCATCTTCAAAGCGGCTAACCTCGGAGACCTCGATGTCGTCGAGATAACCGTTCACGCCGGCATAGATCACCACCACTTGCTCTTCGATCTTCAGCGGCGAGAACTGTGCCTGCTTCAGAAGCTCGGTGAGGCGCGCGCCGCGATTAAGCAGGCGCTGGGTCGTGGCGTCGAGGTCCGAACCGAACTGAGCAAAGGCGGCCATCTCGCGATACTGCGCCAGCTCACCCTTAATCTTGCCGGCCACCTGCTTCATCGCTTTGACCTGGGCGGCTGAGCCCACGCGCGAAACGGACAGGCCGACATTCACCGCGGGCCGGATGCCCTGGTAGAACAGGTCGGTCTCAAGGAAGATCTGACCGTCGGTGATGGAAATCACGTTGGTCGGGATATAGGCCGCCACGTCGTTGGCCTGGGTCTCGATCACCGGCAGAGCAGTCAGCGAGCCAGAGCCGTGGTCTTTGTTGAGCTTAGCGGCGCGCTCAAGAAGACGAGAATGGAGATAGAACACGTCGCCGGGATAAGCCTCACGTCCAGGCGGGCGGCGCAGCAGCAGGGACATCTGGCGATAGGCCACGGCCTGCTTGGAAAGATCGTCATAGGCGACGAGGGCATGCATGCCGTTGTCGCGGAAATACTCTCCCATGGCGCAAGCGGCGAACGGCGCCAGGAACTGCATCGGCGCCGGATCGGACGCCGTGGCGGCAATGACGATGGAGTAAGGCAGTGCGCCCTGTTCCTCGAGCACCTTGACGAACTGGGCCACGGTCGAACGCTTCTGGCCGATGGCGACATAGATGCAATAGAGCTTGGCGTTCTCGTCGTCGCGCTCATTGATCGATTTCTGATTGAGGATGGTGTCGAGGATGATGGCGGTTTTGCCGGTTTGGCGGTCGCCAATGATCAGCTCGCGCTGGCCACGGCCGATCGGGATCAACGCATCGACGGCCTTCAGGCCGGTCTGCATGGGCTCATGCACTGACTGACGGGGAATGATACCCGGGGCCTTCACGTCCACGCGGCGAAACTCGGTGGCCTCGATCGGGCCCTTGCCGTCGATGGGATTGCCGAGCGCGTCGACCACGCGGCCAAGCAGGCCCTTGCCGACCGGCACTTCCACGATGGCGCCGGTGCGTTTGCAGATGTCGCCTTCTTTAATCCCGCGGTCGTCGCCGAAGAGCACGATGCCGACATTGTCGACTTCGAGGTTCAGCGCCATGCCGCGCGTGCCATCGGCGAATTCGACCATCTCGCCAGCCTCGACATTGTCGAGGCCATAAACGCGTGCGATGCCGTCACCGACGGAAAGCACTTGGCCGACTTCGGCAACTTCGGCGTCCTGACCGAAATTCTTGATTTGGTCCTTGAGAATCGTGGAGATCTCGGCGGCTCTGATATCCATTAGCCAACCTCTTTCATGGCGTGCTTGAGACTATTGAGTTTTGAACGAATTGAAGTGTCGATCATGCGGCTGCCCACTTTGACCATGAGCCCGCCAATCAGACTTGGATCGACGATCTGATCGAGAATGACGTCCTTGCCCAGCGCGGCTTTCAGCACTTGCTTGAGCGCGGTGACTTGGGCGTCGGTCAGTTTGGTTGCCGTCGTGACCGTGGCGCTCGTTTCGCCCCGGTGGTCTGCGAGCATGGCGCGGAAACCGCGGATCATGTCGGGGGCGACGAACAAGCGGCGGTTTTTGGAAACCAGCAGCAGGAAATTCTTGGTCAGGCCCTCGATCTTGAGTTCATCGAGGATGGCGGCAAGCGCCTTGCCTTGCTCTTCGGCGGAAAACATGGGGCTTTTAACCAGCCGCTCCATGTCGTCGACGGCGTCTAGCGCCTCGCCGAAGCGATTTAGGTCGGTCTCGACCTGCTCCAGCGCCTTGGCATCGAGGGCAAGCTCGAACAGCGCGGTGGCGTAGCGGCTCGCTACGCCTGATACGGGATGATCCTCGCCTGCCACTTTGAAAAAACGCCTTCTGCTCAGGAGCGGGCGCTGTCTAAGCCGTCCCACCCTCGGACCCCGGAAAATGCTGGGATTAGAGCTCCCGCGCCTCCGGACAAAACCCCCGAAAACGTCCCTCGGAAACCCCGCGCAGCCTGTAACACGGGGGGAAAGCGGGCGCAATATCGAGGGCCCGCCCTGCGTCCTCGTGTACCCTTTTGGGCAGGCTAGAGGAAGCTATAGGGATCGATATCGACGGTGAGGCGGATATCGCCTCGGGCCTTTGGAATTTGGGGGGTCCACAACCGCAAATAGGCCTGGAGGTCGGATTCGCGCGTGGCCTTCACCAGGAGCCGGAAGCGATAGCGGCCCCGGATCACCGAAAGTGGGGCCTCGGCAGGGCCTAAAACCTGGATTTTTTCCGCTTGCGGCGCGGCGCGGGCCACATCCCGGGCATAGCGCTCCGCTGCTTCGCGGGAGCCTGCCGTGACCAAAATTGCCGCCAGCCGCCCGAATGGTGGCATGCCGGCCTCCCGGCGGGCCTCGATCTCCCGGTCATAGAAGCTGTCGCAGTCGCCGGCCACCAGAGCGGCGATCACCGGATACTCCGGCAAATAGGTCTGGATCAGGCCCCTTCCTTTGATGGCATCGCGACCGGCGCGGCCCGTTACCTGGCTCATCAGCTGAAAGGTGCGCTCGCCGGCGCGCGGGTCGCCCTGGGCCAGCCCGAGATCACCATCGATCACGCCGACCAGTGCCAGACCCGGGAAGTGATGGCCTTTGGCTACCAGTTGAGTGCCGATGATGATGTCCACCTCGCGGTCCTCGATCTCCCGCAAGGTCTCGCGCAGGTCGGCGATGGACGGTGTCATGTCGCTCGACAACACCACGCGGCGCGCGTCGGGAAAGCGCTCGGCGACTTCCTCGGCGATGCGCTCGACGCCAGGGCCGCAAGCGACGAGGGATTCCTCCGCGCCACAGTTCGGGCATTCATCGGGGAGCGCTAAGAACTTGCCGCAATGGTGGCATTCGAGGCGGCGGCGGAAGCGGTGCTCCACGAGCCACGCCGAACAGTTGGGACACTCGAAGCGGTAGCCGCATTTTCGGCAGAGCGTCACTGGCGCATAGCCACGGCGATTGAGGAACAGCAGAGCCTGCTCGCCACGCTCCAAAGTTTCGGTGACGGCTTCGACCAGTGCCGGGGAGAGCCACGCGCCGCGCTCGGGCGGGGCTTTGCGCATATCGATGGCTTGGATGGCGGGCAGGCTCGCCGCCTTGTAGCGCGTGGCAAGGCGGATATGCCGGTAACGGCCCTGTTCGGCGTTCACCAGACTCTCAATGGACGGCGTGGCGGAGCTCAAGATCACCGGGCAATTGCCCAAATGCCCGCGCACCACGGCCATGTCGCGCGCCTGATAGGCGACGCGGTCCACCTGCTTATAGGCCTGGTCGTGCTCCTCATCGACGACGATGAGGCCGAGATCGGGGAAGGGCAGGAACAGCGCCGAGCGGGCGCCGACCACCAGTTCTGCCTTGTTTTCCGCCACTGCGCGCCAGACGCGCCCACGCACCGACGCCGTCACACCAGAGTGCCACTCGGCGGGCTTGGCGCCGAAGCGCTCTTCGCACCGCGCAATGAACTGGCTGGTCAGCGCGATTTCCGGCAGCAGCACCAGCGCTTGCTGGCCCCGCTCAAGCGCCTGCGCGATGGCTTCGAAATAGACTTCCGTCTTGCCGGACCCGGTGACGCCGTCGAGCAGGCTGACGGCAAATCCGTTCTTCGAGTGCGCCACGAGTTCGCTCGCCGCTTCGGCTTGCGCGTCGCTGAGCTTGGCGCGCTCGCGCGATAGATCGAGGGTAAGCGCATGCCAGTCGGGAAGGGGCTCGGCTTCAAGCGTACCCGCATCGACCAGTCCGTCGATAACGCCAGGGCTGACACCCGCCGTTTCCGCCAGGCTCGATTTCACCCAAGTTAGACCGTTGGCCGCTGTTTCCATCACGCGCGTCCGGGCTGGCGTCATGCGTTCCGGCGGGTCACCCACCAGCCGCACGCCGTAACGTGGCGCCGGCGGTTGAAAGGCGCCCTTCGCGCTCATCATCATGCGCAAGACCATGCCGGGAAGAGCCAGCGTGTAATGGGCAACCCAGTCGGCGAAGTCGAGCGAGACCGGCGGCAGCTTCGGCACGTCGTGGAGAATCTCGATGATTGCGCGAAGCTTCTTGCGCGCGATCTTGGGAGGCTCTGCGCCTTCTTCGCGCCGCCACACCACACCGATATATTCCGAGGTCCCCAGCGGCACGACCACGAATTGGCCGGGCTCCACACTCTCACCCTCGGGCACCAGATAGTCGTAGGCGCCCGGCAGGCCGAGCGGCAGCAGGACCGGTACGGTCACAGGCACCGTGCCGGGCACCGCCTCAGGACCAGTCGCGCCGAGTTCGAAGCCGGGCTGGATCGACGTCTTGAGGCTGGTCTTGGTCTTGGCCAGGGCGTGCTCTTAGGGGTTAATCAACGGTTAACGACTCACCTACCCATAGTAGCGCGAAGACAAGTCGAAGGGCGGGATGGCAGCCAAAGCTCAGAAAGTGGACGCAATCGGCGCCGCGTCAGATGTGGAACGCGCGGTCAATGCCTGGTTCGTCTATCTGCTGACCGAGCGCCAACTTGCCGCCCATACGGTCGAGGCCTATCGCCGCGACCTCGGGCAGTTTCTTCAGTTCCTCACTGGCCATTTCGCGCGTCAGGCCGATCTCAAATTGCTGTTCTCGCTATCGGCGCGTGATGTGCGTGCCTTCCTCGCCATGCGTCGCACGAAGGATGTGAGTAGCCGAAGCCTGGCGCGGACCATGAGTGCGTTGCGCATGTTCTATCGCTTCTTGGAGCGGCGGGGCTTCGGCAAGAACGACGCCATCCGCGCCGTGTCGCTACCGAAGCTGCCCCATTCGGTGCCGAAGCCGCTCACCGCGCCGAAAGCCACCGCGCTGATTGATGGCGGCGACATCGCCGCGCCTGACGCGCTGGAATGGGTGATTGCTCGCGACACCGCGGTGCTGACGCTGCTCTATGGCTCGGGCTTGCGCATCTCCGAAGCCTTGTCGCTTCGCCGCAAGGATGCGCCAGTCAAAGGCCGCGACATGCTGCGCGTGACGGGCAAGGGCGACAAGACCCGCGTCGTGCCAGTTCTGCCGCTGACCAGCCAAGCCATCGAGCGCTATCTCGAACTCTGCCCGGCCAATCTTTCGCCCGACGATCCGTTATTCGTCGGCGTGCGGGGGAAGCAGCTCTCGCCCCGCATCATTCAGCTCACGATGGCGCGCGCGCGCGTCGCGCTTGGGCTGCCCGACACCGCGACGCCTCACGCGCTACGACATTCCTTCGCCACGCATCTTCTCGGTGCGGGTGCGGATCTGCGTGCCATCCAGGAACTGCTCGGCCATGCGAGTCTGTCGACGACCCAAGGCTATACCGAGGTCGACCGCGCACATCTGCTCAAGGTCTACGAAGACGCCCATCCTCGGGCGTAACGCCGATTACATATGGATGGCGCGTTTGTCGACGGCGAGCGCCGCTTCCTTCACCGTCTCGTTCAAGGTCGGGTGTGCGTGGCACGTGCGGGCCAAATCCTCGGCTGAGCCGCCGAACTCCATCAGCACGGCCGCTTCGGCGATCATGGTGCCCGCGTCCGCGCCGATGATATGCACGCCGAGCACGCGGTCGGTTTTCTCATCCGCTAGCACTTTGACGAAGCCTTCGGTGGTGCGATTGACCTTGGCCCGGCCATTGGCGATGAAGGGGAACTTGCCAACCTTGTAAGCGATGCCGGCTTCTTTCAGTTGCTCTTCAGTCTTGCCGACGCTCGCCACTTCCGGCGCGGTGTAAACCACCGACGGGATCACGTCGTAATTCACGTGTCCGGCCTGGCCCGCTAAATCCTCGGCGACAGCGATGCCTTCTTCCTCCGCCTTGTGGGCGAGCATGGGGCCGGCGATGACATCGCCGATGGCGTAAATGCCGGGGACTGTCGTCTGGTATTTGTGATCGACCACGACGCGGCCGCGGCTATGGGTGTCGACGCCTATATCAGCAAGCCCGAGGTCTTTGGTGTTTGGCACGCGGCCAACCGCCACCAGCACCACATCGCATTCGAGCGTCTCAGCTTCGCCGCCGTCGACGGGCTCGATCGTGAGCGCGACGCTCGGACCAGAAGAGTCGACCTTCACCACTTTCGCGCCGAGTTTGAACGTGAGCCCCTGCTTCTGCAAGATGCGCTGGAGATGTTTCGCCAGCTCCCCGTCGAGGCCTGGCGTGATGGTGTGCAGCATCTCGACCACGGTGATTTCCGCGCCGAGACGCGCCCATACCGAACCAAGCTCTAAGCCAATATAGCCGCCGCCAATCACCACCATGCGCCTTGGCACTGTCGCCAGTTCAAGCGCGCCGGTGGAAGAGACAATGCGTTTCTCGTCAATGTCGATGCCCGGCACATGCGCCACTTCGGAGCCGGTAGCGATGACAATGGCCTTGGTCTCTAATGTCTGAGTGTCACCCGCGTCGCTCGTGACTTCGACCGCGTGGGGCGCGGTGATGTGCCCGGTGCCCTGGAAGGCATCGACCTTGTTCTTCTTCAACAGAAACTCAACGCCATCCACATTGCCCTTCACGCCCTCATCCTTGAAGGCCAGCATCCTTTGCAGATCGAGTTCCGGCGTCACCTTGATGCCCATGGCATCGAAATCGTGGGCGGCTTCGGCGTAGGCCTCGCTCGCATGCAGCAACGCCTTGGATGGAATGCAGCCGACATTCAGGCAGGTGCCGCCATGGGTGGCGCGCTTCTCCACCACGGCGACCTTCATGCCGAGCTGGGCGGCGCGAATGGCGCACACATAGCCGCCAGGGCCTGTGCCGATAATGACGAGATCGTATTTGCTCATGGGCTAAAATCTCAAAGATGGAGGACGAGGCGCTCCGGGGCTTCGAGCGACTCTTTCAGGTTCACTAAAAAGGTGACGGCGTCTTTGCCATCCACCAGACGGTGGTCGTAGGTCAGCGCGAGATACATCATCGGCCGCGCCACGATCTGGCCGTTGCGCACCACGGCGCGCTCCTCGATGCGATGCATGCCGAGAATGCCGGACTGGGGTGCGTTGAGGATCGGCGTCGAGAACATCGAGCCGTAAAAGCCGCCATTGGAAATGGTGAAGGTGCCGCCTTGCATCTCGTTGAGGCCGAGCTTGCCGTCCCGGGCGCGGACGCCGAAATCGGTGATGGTTTGCTCGATCTCGGCGAGGCTCATAGCGTCGGCGTTGCGGATGACCGGAACGACAAGGCCGCGCTTGGTGCTGACGGCAACACCCATATGGTAGTAATTCTTGTAGACGATATCGTCGCCGTCGATCTCGGCGTTCACCGCGGGAATGTCTTTCAGCGCCTGCACGCAAGCCTTCACGAAGAAGCCCATGAAGCCGAGCTTCACGCCATGCTTCTTCTCGAAAGCGTCTTTGTAATTTTTGCGCATCTCAATCACGGCGCTCATGTCCACCTCGTTAAACGTGGTGAGCATGGCGGCGGTGTCTTGGGCTTCCTTCAATCGCCTGGCGATAGTCATGCGGAGCCGCGTCATGCGCACGCGCTCTTCCCGCGCTTCGTCGTCTGGCGTGACCGGTGCGCGCGGCGGCGCTGGAGGTTTAGGTTTACGCTCGCGTGTGAGCAGCGCTTGCGCGGCTTGTGCCGTCACGTCACCTTTCAGCACTTGGCCACGGCGCCCTGAGCCCCTCACGTCGCTCTGCTCTAGGCCGCTTTCGGCCAGCAGCTTGCGGGCCGCGGGCGAGGGTGGCATGTCATCGTCGGTGACTTCTTCGAGAATATGGGGCTCACGCTCAAGCTGCTCCGCCTCTGCCTTTGGCGGAGGCGCTGGAACTGGCTTAGGCGCAGGCGTAGCTTCGGCCGCTTTGCCATCGCCCTTGGTGATGGCGCCAAGCAGGGCGCCGACGGCAACAGTATCGCCAGGCTTCACCACGATTTCGGCGAGCACGCCCGACACTGGCGCCGGGACCTCGACGGTGACCTTGTCGGTTTCAAGTTCGACCAAGGGCTCGTCGACGGTGATGGCCTCGCCCGCCTGTTTGAACCATTGGCCGACCGTCGCCTCGACAACGGATTCTCCCAAGGCCGGCACGCGGATCTCTGTCGTCATGTTTTTGTCGCCTGTCCTTATGCAGCCTAGCCCAGCGCTTCGTCGAGGAACGCCTTCAACTCGCGCAGATGTTTGCTCATCAGCCCTGTCGCCGTGGCGGCTGAGCTTGGGCGCCCAGCATAGCGCGGGCGTCTGTGCTTGGCATCGATATGATCGAGCACCCAAGAAAGATTTGGCTCGATGAAGCTCCAGGCGCCCATGTTCTTCGGCTCTTCCTGGCACCATACGATCTCGGCGTCTTTGAACCGCGTCACCTCTTCGATCAAAGCGCGAGCCGGGAAGGGGTAAAGCTGCTCGACGCGCAACAGATAGATGTCGTTGATGCCGCGCTTCTCACGTTCCTCGTAGAGGTCGTAATAGACTTTGCCGGAGCAGAGCACCAAGCGCTTGATCTCGTCGTCGGGAACAAGCTGAACGTCCGCGTCGGTCTCCGCGCTGTCCCATAACAGGCGATGGAAGCTCGACTCCGGGCCGAAGTCTTCAATGCTCGAGACCACCTTCTTGTGACGGAGCAGCGATTTCGGCGTCATCAGCACTAGAGGCTTGCGGAACTCGCGGTGCAGCTGGCGGCGCAGCACGTGGAAATAGTTGGCCGGTGTGGTGCAGTTGACGATCTGCCAGTTGTCGTCGGCGCAACTTTGCAGATAACGCTCCAGCCGCGCCGAGGAATGCTCCGGTCCTTGGCCCTCATAGCCATGGGGCAGAAGCAGCACGAGACCCGACATGCGCAGCCATTTGCGTTCGCCAGACGAAATAAACTGGTCGATGATCACTTGCGCGCCATTAGCAAAATCGCCGAACTGCGCCTCCCACAGAACCAGCGCGTCCGGCTCGGCCAGGCTGTAGCCGTACTCGAAGCCAAGCACCGCCTCTTCGGAGAGCATGGTATTGATGACCTCAAAGTCCGCCTGGTCCTTGGAGATATGTTTGAGCGGCGTGAATTTCTTCTCGTCCACCTGCTCCATGAGCACCGAGTGGCGTTGCGAGAACGTGCCGCGCTCGGAATCTTGGCCCGAGAGCCGAACCTTGACGCCTTCGACCAGTAGCGTGCCGTAGGCGAGGGCCTCGGCCGTCGCCCAGTCGATGCCGCGACCGTCCTCGATCATCTTGCGGCGCCGGGCCATGATGCGAATGATCGTCTTATGCGCCGTAAAATTCTCGGGGATGGCGGTGATCTTGTAGCCAACCTCCTTGAGCGCGCCGAGATCGACGCCGGTCTTCCCGCGCCGCGCGCCGTCTTCCGCGAAGCCGATATCAGACCATCTGCCGTCGAGCCAGTCAGCGCGATTGGGCCGATAGGTTTCGCCCGCCGCGAACTCCTCCTCGAGAAAACTGCGGAACTTGGCCTGCAGGCCTTCGACCTCCTCAGCCGTGAACAGGCCTTCCTTGATCAGACGGTCGGCGTAAATCTCGACCACGCCAGGATGCTTGGCGATGCGCTGATACATCAGGGGCTGGGTAAAAGCCGGCTCATCGGCCTCGTTATGCCCATGCTGCCGGTAGCAGAATATGTCGATGACGACGGGCTTGCGGAAATGCTGGCGGTACTCGATGGCGATCTTGGTCGCGTGGACCACGGCCTCGGGGTCGTCACCATTCACGTGGAAGATCGGCGCGTCGATCATCTTGGCCACGTCTGAGGGGTAGGGCGATGAGCGCGAGAAGCGCGGTGCCGTGGTGAAGCCGATCTGATTATTGACGATGAAGTGGATCGAGCCGCCGGTGCAGTGGCCGCGCAAGCCCGACAGGCCGAGACACTCGGCTATCACACCTTGGCCGGCGAAGGCCGCATCGCCATGCAGGAGAAGCGGCAATATTTCTGTGCGCTCCCGGTCGCCGCGCTGATCCTGTTTCGCCCGGACTTTGCCGAGCACCACGGGATCGACGCTCTCCAAATGCGAGGGGTTGGCGGTGAGCGAGAGATGCACGCGGTTGTCGTCGAATTCGCGGTCGGATGAGGCGCCCAAGTGATATTTCACGTCGCCGGAGCCCTCGACATCGTCGGGCTGGGCGGAGCCGCCTCTGAACTCGTTGAAGATGGCGCGATAGGGCTTCGACATGACATTGGCGAGTACGTTCAAGCGTCCGCGATGGGGCATGCCGATGACCACTTCGCGCAAGCCCAGCTGGCCGCCGCGCTTGATAATCTGTTCCAGCGCCGGGACCATGGACTCGCCGCCATCAAGGCCAAAGCGCTTGGTGCCGGTATATTTGACGTTGAGGAAGCGCTCGGACCCTTCCGCCTCGATGAGCTTGGTGAGGATCGCCCGCTTGCCTTGCGGCGTGAAGCGAACCTCCATGCCTTCGATACGCTCCTGAATCCAGGTGCGCTGGACGGGATCGGAAATGTGCATGTACTCGACGCCGATGGTGCCGCAATAAGTGCGCCGCAGAATGTCGAGCACTTGACGCAGAGTGGCGAATTCAAGCCCGAACACACCGCCGATATAAATGGGCCGGTCGTAGTCGACCTTGGTGAAGCCATAGCTGGCAGGCCTGAGCTCTGGGTGCTCGCGCCGCGTGGAGAGTTCCAGCGGGTCGAGCTTGGCGATGAGATGGCCACGCGTGCGATAGGCGCGGATCAGCAGGCGCGCACCTAACGTGTCTCGCGCCGCATCGATCGCTTGCTGTTTGGTGAGGGAGCCGCTTGGGCTAACAAGTGCCGGAAGCGTGTCCTTCGTGCCCCAGGACGGTCCGCGCGCATCGGCGAACACATCCGCAGCGTCGTCACCAAGGCTGGCGTAGAAGCTCTGCCATTCAGGATCAAGTGAGGAAGGGTCTTGCTCGAAGAGGACGTATAGCTCCGCGAGGTAGGTGGCGTTGGCGCCATCCAGAAACGACGTGCGCGCAAACACCTCGTTCATCTCGTGTCGTGTCATCGGAGCACCTTGCTGGTCAGTCAATTGACCACCGGCGTGCCGGGCAATCAAGGCGAGCGTTAGGCGCTCCGCTTAGTTTTACTTGAATATGCCAGCAAGCGTCGTGCCGAGGGCCGCAGGCGACGGCGAAACCACGATACCGGCCTCCTGCATGGCCTCGATCTTACTCTTAGCATCGCCTTTGCCACCTGAGATGACAGCGCCGGCATGGCCCATGCGGCGGCCGGGAGGCGCCGTGGCGCCAGCGACGAAGCCGACGATGGGCTTTTTGTTGCCGGCCTTGATGAGGAACTCCGCGCCTTCTTCCTCGGCCGAGCCACCGATCTCTCCAATCATGATGATGGCTTCGGTCTTGTCGTCTTCGAGGAACAGCGAAAGCGCATCGACGAAATTTGTGCCGTTGACCGGGTCGCCGCCAATACCGATGCAAGTCGTCTGGCCAAGGCCGGTCGCCGTCGTCTGGGCCACGGCCTCATAGGTGAGGGTGCCAAAGCGCGAAACGATGCCGACCTTGCCGGGCAAATGGATATGGCCAGGCATGATGCCGATTTTGCACTCGCCCGGCGTGATGACGCCTGGGCAATTCGGGCCAACGAGGCGCGTGCCGGACTCGGCCAGCGCGCGCTTCACCCTGACCATGTCGAGGACGGGCACGCCCTCGGTGATGCAAACCACAAGGCCGACGCCAGCGTCGATCGCTTCCAGGATTGCGTCGGCGGCGAAGGGCGGCGGTACATAGATGGCGCTCGCATCGGCGCCAGTCACTTCGACGGCTTCGCGGACCGTGTCGAACACGGGGAGATTGAGATGCTTGG
>DAOVDX010000040.1 GCA_030669345.1 Methyloceanibacter sp.
ATGCCCTCCTCCTGGGCAATCTCGGTCCAGGAGCTGCGTAGCGTCTGGAGAACATCTTCCGGCCAGGGAAGGATACGAACGCTATCCTCCGCCGACAGACTGGCCAGCGCCTCCGCCTGTAGCCCGGCACTCTCACCAAGCGTCGTTTGCAGCGACTGAGCGCACGCAGTCTCGATTGCATCCTGCCGATCCTTGCCGAGAGCCTGCCAACGGTCCTTGTTGACCAGAAGCTCAAGCACGGTCTCGGGCTGATGCCAGCCGGGCATATAGATGAACTTGGCCTTGTCTTGCAGGCCTTGCGTGCGGTCGATCGCAGGCGTGTAGAGCTCCGCGGCGTCGATCTGCCCTTTGGCGAAGGCCTTTGGCAGGGCCCCGCCCGGCACGAGCACTGGCACCGCGCCAGATCGCGATATGACCCGGGCGCCGAGCCCGAAAATCCGCATTCTCAGGCCTTCCAGATCCTTTTTGCTGTTGATCTCCTTGGCAAACCAGCCACCGGCTTCGGCCCCGCCGAACGCGCACGGGATCACATGCACTTTGATGCCCGCTTGGTCATACATCTCCTGATAGAGCCTGCGGCCGTTCCCCTTGTCGAACCACGCGAGATAGCTCTTGGCGTCGGGCCCAAAGGGGTAGCCTGCGAAAAGCGTCGCCGCCGGAACCTTCGCCGCCCAGAAGCTGGCGGTGGAGAACCCGGCATCGATCTTCCCGTCCGAAATCTTATCGAGAATTTCGTGGGGCTTGGTGCCGTCGCCAGGCTGCTTCAGGTCGAGCACGACCTTGCCGCCCGAGCGCGCCTTGATGGCCTTAGCCAACACCACCGCCGGACGCCCGAGACCCGGGAGATGCGTGCCATAAACGACGGGCGTGACCAGTGTGATCATGTCCCCATCCGCCGCCTTCGGCTCGATGGGGGCGAGCAATAGGGCCGTGGTGATGACCGAGATGCTCACCACAACGCTCACGCCTCTTGAAGTCATGCCGTCCATTTCCCGCATCGCGCCGCCAGTGCTAGATCCCGGCATCTCTCCGGGGGCGGGCGGAGCTTGACCGGAAGGCCATGAGACCTCAAGCCCGGGGCTGGAAATGTCTCAGCTCCACGGCCCCATGCCCTTGCTTCCGTTTGCGAAAGGCTTCGGCTATGGTCCAGCGCAACCTCTCCATGTGCATGGTCTTTTTGGGGTGGGCTTAGGTCCAGTACGGGGTCGATCGTCATGTCGCTAGCCGTTTGGCTGATCGAGTGTCCTCGCTGGTTTAAGCGGGCGCTTCTGATCTTGAACGACTTCGTGATGCTCTCCATCGCGTTGTGGGCCGCTTATACCCTGCGCCTCAGCCGAATCTACATCCCAGAAACGCCGGAAATTCTTCTGCTCATGCTGGCGGCGCCAGTCGTGGGCATCCTCGTTTTCTATTGGCGCGGTCTCTACAAGCTCGTCACGCGCTTCATTGGCCCGGAAGGCACGACCCGCATTCATACGGCAGTCGTTATTGCCGCGCTGGTCTGGGCGTTGGTGGTGTTGATGAGCGGCATCCAAGGCCAGCCCCGCTCGGTGGTGGTCATTTATGCCCTAATCGCCGCGGGGCTCATCCGCCTCAGCCGGCAATGGGCCGGCGCCGTGCTCCTAAGAACGGCCCCGCAACACACGCCGCTCAGCTTCGACGAGCGAAAAAACGTCATCATCTATGGTGCCGGGCCCATCGGTATTCAGCTGCTGCGCGCACTGAACGAAACCGGCAACTACCGGCCCGTCGCCTTCATCGACTCAAACTCCTCGCTTGCCGGCCAGTTTGTGCACGGGCTCAAGGTTGCGCGGCCAGAGAAGATCGGCAAAATCATCGCCGACGAGAAGGTGAAAGAGGTGCTGTTGGCCACGCCATCGGCACTTCGGGGCGAGCGCCGCGCGGCGCTAAAGGCGCTCGAAGAATTTCCCGTCGTGGTGAAAACGCTGCCGGCGCTCGAAGACATTGCTTCGGGCCATGTGGAGGTGAACGACCTTCGCCCAATCGATGTCGAGGACCTGCTCGGACGTGACCCTGTCACCCCCGATCTCGAACTCTTGGCCGCTCAGGTGCGCGGCAAGGTGGTGATGATCACCGGAGCCGGCGGCTCAATCGGTTCGGAGATGACGCGCCAGCTCTTGCGGCTCGAGCCAAAGACACTCGTCCTATTCGATGTCTCGGAGGCTGCGCTCTACAAAATCTCGCTAGAGATCGATAAGATGCAAAGGCGGCTGCGCTCAGAGGCGGAAGATGACGCACCGGAAGAAACCACCATCGTTCAGGTGCTCGGCACGGTGCTCGACCGCAAGCTCGTCACCCGCACAATCGAAGACCACGGCGTCGAAGTGATCTATCACGCCGCCGCCTACAAGCATGTCCCCATCGTCGAGGTGAACCCGTTCACCGGAATTCAGAACAACACATTCGGCACGCTTGTGGTGGCCGAGGCCGCCAAGGAACTCAGAGTGGAACGCTTCGTGCTGGTGTCGAGTGACAAGGCGGTACGTCCGACCAACATCATGGGCGCCAGCAAACGCCTTGCAGAGTTGGTGCTGCAAGCGCTGGCGATAGACAGCCCTTCGACGATTTTCACCATGGTGCGCTTCGGCAATGTGCTCGATTCATCCGGCTCGGTGGTCCGGCTGTTCCGTGACCAGATCAAAGCCGGCGGCCCAGTGACCGTTACCCATCCCGATGTCGTGCGTTATTTCATGTCGATGCCCGAAGCCGCTCAGCTCGTGATCCAGGCGGGGGCCATGGCCACGGGCGGCGAGGTGTTCGTGCTCGAAATGGGAGCGCCGGTGAAGATTGATGACCTCGCCCGCACCATGATCCGGCTGTCAGGGCGCGAGCTCAGCGACGACGACAATCCCGACGGTGACATCGCCGTGGAATATGTCGGCTTGCGGCAGGGCGAGAAGCTCTATGAGGAACTTCTGATCGGCGAGAACACCACCGGCACCAACCATCCGCGCATCTTCAAGAACTCAGAACCGATCTTGAGTTACGAGGAGCTTGTCGCGATGCTGGAGCGCCTCGACGATGCGATCCAGAAGGTCGACGAGGCCGAACTTCAGGAAATGCTTCACGCCACCGTCGAAGGCTATAAGCCCACAGGCGCCACCCCCGCGGCCGGAGCCACGGACGAATGGCAGCCGGCCTCGCGCACGCTGCACTGAGACGATGTCGCAGGTCCCGCTCGTAACTTGGGCCGCCCTGGTGGCGTGCAGCGCAGGGCTCAGCGCCGGGCTTATCTTTGTGCTGAAGCCTCTCCTGATCCGCTACGCGCTTGCCCACCCTAACGACCGCTCATCGCACGTGACGGCCACACCACAAGGCGCCGGGCTCGCTGTCATGGTGTCGCTGCTGATCGTCACCATCGCTGCGATGCTGCTCGGCGTGATAACGCCCCCGCCAAGCCTCGTTCCAGTGCTTGCCGGCGCTGTCTTGCTGACCGCCATTGGCGCTCTCGATGACGCCCATGCGCTGCCGGTGACTTGGCGGCTTCTCGGCGAGGCTCTGATTGCCGCCGCCATTGTGCTGACCCTGCCGCAAGATTTTCGCCTGCTGCCAGACCTCTTGCCACTTATCGTTGAGCGCGCGCTGATGGTGATTGGCGTGATCTGGTTCGTAAACGCCATCAACTTTCTCGACGGACTCGACTGGATGACAGTGGCGCAGGTCGTGCCGATCACGCTCGGCGTGGCGATGTTGCAAGCCCTTGGTGTCGTGCCGCCGAATGTCGGGATTTTGGCTCTGGTGCTGCTCGGCGCCACGCTTGGCTTCGCGGTCTTCAACAAACACCCGGCACAGATCTTTCTCGGCGATGCGGGCAGCCTGCCGATTGGGCTCATGCTCGCTTACATGCTGATCTATGTGGCGGAGGCCCATCTCGTCTCCGGCCTGCTGCTGGCGCTTTACGGCCTTACCGATGCAACGGTGACGCTCGGCCGGCGGGCACTCAACGGAGAAAATGTCCTGTCAGCCCATCGAAAGCATTTCTATCAGCAGGCTGTCGCGCAAGGCATGAGCGTGCCCCAAGTCACGGCCCGGGTGTTTGGGCTCGGCATGGTGCTGATGGCCCTGGCCATAACGGCTGCACTGGCCAGCTCGCTAACAGCCGACATTGTGCTGCTGGCGCTCGGCGCTGCCGCCACCGGCTTTGTCCTGTTCAACTTGAAGCAGGAACGCTGAATGACCCGGCGCGTTCTCATCACTGGAGCGTCTGGCTTCATCGGCAAGCGGCTTATCGCCGAGGTCGCCGCGCAAGGCTTCGCAGTCCGAGCCGCATCACGCGATCCATCCGCGATCATCGCGGCAAGCGACGTGGAGCGCGTGGCCATGCCAGACCTAGCGACGCCTGCGGACTGGTCCGGTCTGCTTGAAGGCGCGAGCCATGTGGTTCACCTCGCTGGCATCGCCCATGGGCCCGGAACGATTCCCGACGAACTCTACACGCGCATCAACGCCGAAGCGGTCGGCGAACTTGCCGAACAGGCCAAGGGCGTGGTTGAGCGCATCGTGTTCGTCTCCTCGGTGCGCGCGCAAGTGGGGCTTTCCTCCGACGCCACCATAACCGAGCAAGACCCGCCCGCGCCGACTGATGCTTACGGCCGTTCGAAGCTCGAAGCCGAACGCCTGCTGGTGAAAAGCGGCGCGACCTACACCACGCTCCGACCCGCCGTGATCTATGGCAAAGGCGTCAAAGGCAATATCGCGGCGCTGGCCACTCTGGCCAAGACGCCGATGCCGCTTCCCTTTGGGAGCCTCGATAATCGGCGTTCGCTGCTAGCGCTCGACAATTTCATCGGCGCGGTGACGCATGTGCTCGATGCGGAGAGTGCCGCCAACGAGACATATTTGGTTGCTGACGCCGAGCCGATCAGCGTCGCCAATCTCGTCAGCGCCATGCGCGAGGGGTTGGGCAAACCCCCTCATTTGGTGAAAATTCCCACAGGCGCCGTTAAGCGGCTGATGAAATCCTTGGGTAAAGAGGCCGACTGGGAGCGCATCTCCGGGAGCTTTGTCATCGACGTGTCGAAGCTGATGAAGGCTGGCTGGCAGCCCAGCGTCGAAACCCCTTCCGGCATTGTCGACATGATGCGCGCGGAAAACGGCGGCGCTTAGCGCCCAGTCACCCGATCGTAGAGCGCCAGGGTTTGGCGGCCGATGGCGTCGGCGGAAAACTCCGTCTCGACCAGATGGCGCGCCGCCTTGCCGAATTTCTCCCGCATCGCTGCATCCCCGGCCATGCGCTCCAAAGCATTCGCCAATGCTTCCACATCGTCGACCGGCACAGTGAGCGCTGTCTCCCCATCAATGGCGATCTCGCGGCAGCCTGGCGCATCGGTGGCCACCAGGGCGCGGCCGCACGCCGCCGCTTCGAGCAGGCTCTTGGGCAGGCCTTCCCGGCGTGAGGCGAGCACCGCAAAATTCGCCTGACGCCAGACATCGCGAATATTGGTCACGTGACCAAGCCATTGAATGCCGAAGGCGCTGGCAAATTCGCGAAGCTGCTCGGGCACCAAAGACCCGGGATTTTCTTTGTCGCAATCTCCCGCCAGCAGAAGCCGCATCTTCGCGCCCCGGTCAGCGAGAAGCCTGAATGCTTCGATCAATGTCGGCACGCCTTTGTCGGCGAGCATGCGACCCACATAGGCGGCGGTGACCGGCGGTGCAGGATCCGGTAAGGGCGTAAGGCGTTCGGTATCGACACCCGATCCCCGGATCAGCGCCACGTGCTCAGGCGTCACACCAAGCTCGAGCACGAAGGCTCGATCGTCGGGGTTCTGCACAATCGCCCAGCTTTTGTTCCGCCGGAGCAGGCGCCGAAGCGCAAAGCGGACGGCGCGGCGCGTGAACCCGCTCCCCTTCGCCTCGCCGATGAACAGTGAGCCGACACCGGTCAGGCTGTTGACCACTTCAGGCTTGAGACCAACGCTTGCCGCTGATCCGAGCACGACAGGTTTGACGGCCACGTTATGGACGATGTCGGGCTTGAGGCGGCGGAATAACCCCCTGAGCTCGTTGATGGCCGAGAGACTATCCCGGACCGAAAGGCTGCCGCGGCTCCAATGGAGCGCATGGGGCGTGAAGCCTTCCTTCTCGATGCCGGCGCGGCCGTCTTTTAACCGGGCCGCCACATGCACATCATAGCCAGCCGCCTTGGCCGCCCGGGCCATAGGCAGCCGGTGCGACAGGAAATACCAGTCTTCGGTGACGACGTATAGGATGCGAGGCGCCATGTCGCGAATGCTTGTATCAGCGTCAGGGTCTCAGCGGAACCGGTGGCACAATTAGGTGATAACGGCCGCCTGTCAGCGCGCCATGCTGCTTAGCCCCCGGATTCAGGCCAAAAACTGACTGTTGCGCTATAGCCACGGCACTCAGGCGGCGGGGACAAAGCGCGATCGCCGTCTAGCGCCCGAGACCAAATCACGTTAGTTTACGTATGCAGAGAATACGACTTTGAGGGAAAATATGAGAAATCTTGGTCTCGTCTTGGTGCTTTGCGGCGCCGCTGGGCTGGCATTTGCGCCGGTCAGCGCCAACGCGTTTGAGATTCAAGGTGAAGGCCAAAACACCCCAAAGAGCGCGGCTGAGTTCCTCGGCTTAAGCCCCACCTACACTCTGCCCCAGTTCGAGGGTAGCTCGCTGGCCATGCCGTATAACGGCAGCGTCGACAGCAGCTTTATGTCGGACTACGGGAACGCCATTGCGATCCCGGCACCAGGCATCGACCGGCCAACGCCGGCTTGGGCCTACTAAGCCCCCGTCGCTAGGCGTCACGCCGCTCCTAATATCTGCTGATCACACGCACTGACCGCTGTCAGCGTTGTTGCTTGTTTGGCGTCATGCCTATTCGGCTGGCTTCGACACCTCGCGCCGCAAGGCCTGGATGAGCACCGCAAGTTGCTGATTGTCGGGCTCGATCTTGGCGAGCTGCTCGGCATAGCGAAGCGCCTTGGCAAGTTTGCTGTCCGCTCTTGAGAAATTGACCAGTGCGAGGAGGCTCTCCCGATCTCCGGGATGGCGTTCGACATTGTCTTCAAGCACCTGCAGGGCCTTGGCGCGCTGGCCAGTTGAGTTGAGCGCGATCGCATAGACATAGGCGTAGCGTGCGCGGTCGCGCTCCAATTCCACCGCACGCGCCAAACTTTCGATGGCCTCGTCCTGGCGTTTGAGGCGCACGAGCGTGAGCCCCAAGGCGTGATGGAGCCCACCATCTTGCGGCGAGCTTTTGAGCGCCTGGCGTAGAACGGCCTCGCCGTCGGCATCGCGGCTAAGCTCGCGGTAAAGATCTGCGAGGTTCACGGCGGCCGGCGCGAATTCAGGGCTCAGGCGAAGCGCCGCACGATACTCCGCCTCGGCCTCGGACATTTTGCCAGTCCTCGACAAATACCGGCCAAGCAGCGCACGGGCCTCCGGCCGGTCGGCATTGAGGTCTTGCGTTGCCATGAAGTCCTTTTCGGCCCGCGCAAGACGGCTTCGGTCGGCGGCGGATAGATCTTGGGTCGGCATGCCACCGAGCAGGAAGGCTGCCTTGATGCGGACGCCGCGGACGGGATCGTCGAGGAGCGGCGACACGATCGACCAGAGCTGCGCCGGCGGCGAAGTCTCCAGGTGATTGAGCGCGGCGATCCGCACCATAGGATCTGGGTCGGTGAGACCTTTGCCTACCAGATTGGCCGTCGCGCGCGACGGATAGGCGAGCAGTTCCGCCAACGCGCTGGCGCGGGTGAAGGCTGGCGCATCGGCGTCAGCAGCGACGGCGCTGAGAAGGCTCTCTGCATCCGCCGCACCATGCCAAGCCGCATGGAACGCGGGCCCATGCGTCTGGAAACCCTTGCGGTCGGGACCGAACCAGTCCTCGACCACCGTTGCCGCCCAATCTGCCGATTTGTCGACATGGCAATCATTGCAGGCATTGGTGACACCGAGACTGACCGACAGATCGGGGCGCGGCACCCGGAAGCTGTGATCGTGGCGCTTGTCGACCACCATGAATGTGTGCGCCGGCATATGGCAGGCGATGCAGTCGGGCGCGGCGCTCACATCCTCATGATGCGTATGTGTCGGCTCCGCATAGGTTCCGGCGTGGCATTGCAGACAGACCTGGTTACCGGTGAACCGCAATTTGGCGCTGTGCGGGTCGTGGCAATCGCTGCACGTCACGCCGGCGGCGAACATCTTGCTCTGCTTGAACGAACCGTAATTATAGACCTCGTCGAGTTTCTGGCCGTCCGGCTGATAGAGATCGCGGGTGATCAGCGACGCTACGTGAGAGTCCGATAAAGGCTTCCCTGGAAGCCAGTCTTCCGAGACCTGCCCTCGCCGCGCATGGCAGCGCCCGCACATCTCAACCTCTTTGCGCAAACGCACCGGCGTCGCGCTTCGCTGGGGCTTATCCGTCTTAGGATCGCGCGACCAGGAAATGCCGGACCGCTCATCGAAACGCGCCAGAAGCCCCTTGGCGTTGTCCTTCTTGGCGAAGGGCGACCAATCCTTGGCCCACGCCACATGGGCCGAGCCCTGACCGTGGCACGCCTCGCAGCCAACGCTGATCTCTTTCCACGTGGTGGCGAAGTGATCCGTGGCCGCGTCGTAATTCTTGGCGAGTCCGGTGGAGTGGCACTCGGCGCACATGAAATTCCAATTCTGGTTCAGTCTGGTCCAATGCAGAGGATCGTCGTGGCCGATGTCCTCGTCCGGATAGAGATGGAACCAGCGCTGGCCGCCCTCCTCTTTCGTGCGGCTGTCCCAAGCAATGGACAACGCCTGAACGCGGCCGTCGGGAAACTCGATAAGATATTGCTGCAACGGCTCCAGCCCGAAAGTGTATTTCACTTCGAAGTTTTGGAGCTTGCCGTCCGGACCGTCGGTCTCGATGAAGAACTTGCCGTCCTTGCGGAAGAAGCGGGATTTCACACCGAAATAGTCGAACTCCGCGTCATCGAAGTCGCCGAAGACCGTCTCCTCCTTGGCATGCGCCATGGCGTGAGCATGCTGGGAAACATCCCACTGCCCGCCTTGCTCGCTATGACAGGTGATACAGGTGGCGCTGCCGACGAATGTCGGCGTCTCCTTGGTGAGACTTGATGTGCCAGACGGCGCGCGCGCCAGGAATTCCAAGGCAAAGCCCGCCCCGACGACAATCAAAGCAGCAATAGCGGCGGCGACCCAAAGCGTCTTCCGCTTCGCAACTGGCGACGGCTTCGCCTGTTCCTCGGGAGCTTGCTTGGGCGCCGGGGACCGTTTGCCGGACCGAACCTTCGTCGATGATTTGCGGCTGCGACGGGTCACGTCATTCCCTGGTCATGCGGTGAATTGGCTCCGAGCGCATCGAGACGGCGGGAGGGAAACACCTCCCGCCGTCTCAGAACAATCGAATTGCTCGAAGGCCCAGTAGGATCGCTATTGTGCCCCGGCAGGAGAGCTCAATTTATCCATCACCTGATCGAGACTGAAGCTCGCCGCCTTTTGCCGTGGTGGAAACTCCTGGAAGGTCTCCATAAATGTTCCAACATAGGCTTGGGCGGGGATCAACAGGAAGGCGCGATCAAGCAACCAATCGTAATACGTATTGGAGGTGATCGACGCCCGCTCGTAAGGATCCCGGCGCAGATTGAAGATCAGCGGAACCCTTAGGGGAACGAAGGGTTCCATCCACACACGGAAGGTCCCCGGCGATTGCTGCTCCATGAACACCATCTTCCAGTCCTGGTAGCGCAGCGCGGTCAGGTCGCCATCGTCAGAGAAGTAGAAGATTTCCTTGCGCGGCCCCTTCTCTTCTTCGCCTGTCAGGAATGGCAGGAAGTTGTAACCGTCGAGATGCACGTTGTATTTTCGCCCAATCGCTTCGACATCGCCCTGGACAAGCTTCTCCTTGATGTCAGGCTCACCGGCCGCCGCCACGAATGTCGGCAACCAGTCCATATGGTGCATGATTTCGTTGGAGACCGACCCTTCCTTGATCTTGCCAGGCCAGCGGACCGCGGCCGGAACCCGCCAGCCACCTTCCCAGTTGGTGTTTTTCTCTCCGCGGAACGGGGTCGCGGCGGCGTCGGGCCAGGTATTGTAGTGGGGCCCGTTGTCGGTCGAATAGAACACGATGGTGTTGTCGGCGATGCCCAACTCGTCGAGCACCTTGAGGAATTCGCCAATGTGCATGTCGTGCTCGACCATGCCGTCGGAATATTCGTCCTGACCCGAGATGCCACGAAGCTCTTCCTTGACGTGGGTGCGGAAGTGCATCCGCGTGCCGCTCCACCAGACGAACCAGGGTATGCCGGCTTTAGTCTGCTCTTTGATGAACTCGATGGCGCGGCTTGAGGTCTCGTCGTCGACCGTCTCCATACGCTTCTTGGTCAGCGGACCAGTGTCCTGGATTTTTTGGGTGCCGTCGTCTTGCGCCCAGGAATGGATCACGCCGCGAGGACCAAACTTTTCTTTGAATTTGGGGTTCTTTGGGTAGTCCTCGTTCTCCGGCTCTTCCTCGGCGTTCAAGTGATAGAGATTGCCGAAGAACTCATCGAAACCATGGTTGGTCGGCAGATGTTCGTCTTTGTCACCCAGATGGTTCTTGCCAAACTGACCCGTGGCATAGCCTTGCGCCTTCAGCAGAGCCGCGATGGTCGGCTCTTCCTCGCGCATGCCAAGCTCAGCACCCGGCAAGCCAACCTTGGAAAGGCCGGTGCGGAACACGCTTTGACCCATGATGAAAGACGAACGCCCGGCCGTGCAGCTCTGCTCACCGTAGTAGTCCGTGAAGATCATGCCCTCATTGGCGATGCGGTCGATATTCGGTGTCCGGTAGCCCATCACCCCCTTGGTGTAGGCGCTGATATTAGACTGACCGATATCGTCACCCCAAATGACGAGGATGTTGGGCTTTTTCTCTTCGGCTTGTGCCGGCGAAAAAGCGAGCGTCCCGAAAAGGACTGCCGCCAATACCGGCAGGGTCGTCTGGACGAGTCTCATCGCGCGCCTCCAAATATTGTGGTGGGGTTTTCCTTAGACGTAAAATTCTCTTTGGCTGGCAGAGTTCCTCGCCGGAACCAATATTTATCAGTCTAGCGCAGAGAGACTGCAAAGGGGGAGCTTTTAGAAAGCCAGCGCTACTCTGCGCTACCAGTGGAACGTCAACTCGGCGATGGGGCCATGCAGAATGGCATTGACGCCCTGCTTGCCCTTGTTCGTGGACTCTTCGTAGAGCAAGCCAAGGGCCTTATAGCCAAGGGACGTCGTCGTATCGTATCCAAAAAGCATGCCCTTCCGGTCATAGGTCAAAACCACTTGCCAGGTCAGATCGCTGCCGGAATTGAAGCCACCAATATCACCCATGGCCGTGACCGACTGGCCGTTGCCAAATGCGTGGGTCGTCCGCATGGCGATCACGGGGTCGGCCCAATCCAAGCCACCATTGTTGATGAAGGCGAGACCGTCCTTGAAGTCTTTTCGGTCGAGGTTGATGCGCGCATCGAGAAGCGCAACACGCAACTCCTCAAGCTCTTCAAGCGCGGCGATGACCTCACCGCGATTCTCTACTTTGTTAAGCCGCCTTTTGAGCCGGGCGACGCGCCGCTTGAAAATTGGCGAGGACTCAGCGTGGACGATCCGCTTTTTCAGGAGCGTCTGCCGAAGCGCGTTGACGGCGGCCAGGGAAGCGAGACGATCCTCCTGGTTGCCGATGTGCCCGATACGCCTTTCCAACCGGTCGATGCGCTTGCCGAGATTTGCCGTGACCGACAAATCGACGGCAGCGGTGACTTGGACGTCGAGTTGCACCCAGCGCACGCCACCGCCAATCTCAAATGTAGTTTTGCTCTTCGCGCCGGCGAATTTCGCGACCTCATAGAAGGCGTCGAACTGGTAAACGCCGAATTCAACATCGCCGTCGACACGACCATCGCCTTTGAGCGTAAGACCGGCGATCGGATTGGCCTCGCTCATGAAATCAGACGTGTTGTGAAACTTGGCGTAGACGATGTCGGTATAGAGCGAGAAGCGACCATGCTTGGCCTCGAAATTCGCCATGATGATCGGGCCATCCAACGCATCGATAAGATCGATGGGATCGGCATAAATGTCGAATTCCAACCCGCTAATGGTGGTGTCGCCCTGAAGCCAAAGCGCCCAGCCATAGAGGCCGCCATCGAAGGTCCAGGCCGAGGATGGCTCCGGGACATCTTTGGACGCCATTGCGGCAAGTGGAAACGTGGCAGCAAAAGCGCATACGCTAAGCGCTTTCAACCAGGTTTCACGCCACATAATCCGTCCCTCAAACCCACTCCCTGTGGGCCTTAGAATAGTCGGGGAATGAGGAACTTGCGCAACCTTTGCGGCCAGATGCGGCCGGTATTCCCGGCGGCTGTTGCGCGAATGCAACAGAGGCCCTGACAGACCCCTATGGGCAAAGAAAAAGAGGGGCGAAAGCCGCCCCCCTTCAAACGTTTCTTACTGTTGGAACCGGCCGAAACCGTGCTTTTTGAGCCAAGCCTTGACCGCCATTTGAGCCTCGGGAACGAGGTCGTAGAGCGGCGGGTTATTGGACATGAAGCCGACCTTGAACTGAGGCGGATACTCGAAGAGTTCCTTCATGTACCAACCGCCGGTGTTGCCAAGCTGCACAACCATGGGGATGTGGCGGATGCCAACGCTGACGTCCTCCTGCGGGTTGGTGTAGAGATTGAACGCAACGGCGCCACCCGTGTCGATGAAGATCGAGCCGGAGAAACCGCCCGTGAACCCCCTTTGCACAATGCCGTTCTGAATCTCGCCCGTGGTCACGGCCTTGAACTCGTCGATGCGGATCGCCGAGTAATATTGGTTCAGCGTATAGATGCGGCTGCGGCGCGCCGACAGGCCATCTTCGCCAAGGAGGAACCCGGTCTGGTCCACGCCATCGATATAGGTCTTCTTGGGGAACAGCTCGGCGAGCTTGGCGCCCGGATAGCCGGCGAGATGGAGTGTCGTCGGCAAGATATCCGCAAGGTCGAACAACCCGTCCGACTTCCGCGGCGCGATCATGCCCTTCCAATAGATGAAGGTCGGGACGCGCACGCCACCTTCCCAGGCTGAACCCTTACAGCCACGGAACGGAGTGCGACCGCGCGGCGGGATTTCGCCTTCAGGTCCATTGTCGGACGTGAAGATGACGATGGTATTCTCGGCCTCGCCAATGTCCTCAAGCTTCTCCATGAGCCTGCCAAGCACATAATCCATATGCACCATGCAGTCGCTGAACGAGGTGCGCGCCATGGACTTACTGGCCCATTT
>DAOVDX010000149.1 GCA_030669345.1 Methyloceanibacter sp.
ATCGAAAACGCTCGAAGACAGCGTCAAGGATATGCTGCGCCCGATGCTCCGTCAGTGGCTCGATGACAACATGCCGCGCATGGTCAAGGACCAGCTCGGCGACGATGTCACACCCGGTCAACAGGACTAAAACACGCCAAAAGTTGACAGCGTGGAACGCAAGAGCGTAGGACGCGCGGCGCCCTTTATTCCAACCGTCCGCGTCCATGCTCGATAAAAATTATCAACCGCAGAACTTCGAAGGCGATGTCTATCGCGCCTGGGAAGACGCGCGTGCTTTCGCCGCCGGTCGTGGCGACCGCGAGGGCGCGCGGCCCTACACCATCGTTATCCCGCCGCCGAATGTCACCGGCTCGCTCCATCTGGGGCACGCGCTGAACAACACGCTGCAGGACGTTCTCGTTCGTTTTGAACGCATGCGCGGGCGTGATGTGCTGTGGCAGCCGGGCACGGACCATGCCGGCATTGCCACGCAGATGATGGTCGAGCGCCAATTGATGGAGCGGGGCGAGCCTGACCGCCGCGCCATGGGCCGCGAGAAATTCATCGAACGCATCTGGCAGTGGAAGGAAGAGTCCGGAAACACCATCGTCGATCAGTTGAAGCGCCTTGGTGCGTCTTGTGACTGGTCGCGTTTGCGCTTCACCATGGACGAGGGCCTGTCGCGCGCCGTGCGCAAAGTGTTCGTCGAGCTGCATCGCGCCGGGCTGATCTACAAAGACAAGCGTCTCGTCAATTGGGACCCCGAGCTGCTGACCGCAATCTCCGATTTGGAAGTGGAGCAGATCGAGACCAAGGGTCACCTATGGCATCTGCGCTATCCCATCGAGGGCAAGACCTTCGACGCAGGTGACCCTTCGACCTTCATCGTTGTCGCCACGACGCGGCCCGAGACCATGCTTGGCGATAGCGCGGTCGCCGTGCATCCCGACGATGAGCGCTACACGGACCTTGTCGGCAAGAATATTATTCTGCCCATCGTTGGCCGCCGCATCCCGATCATTGCTGATGAATATTCCGATCCGGAGAAGGGGTCCGGCGCGGTGAAGATTACACCGGCGCATGACTTCAACGACTTCGAGGTGGGCCGGCGCCACGGGCTGGCCATAATCAACGTGCTGAGCAAGGACGCCTGCTTAGCGCTGCAGTCGAACGAAGCGTTCCTCCAGGATGTGGAGCTGACGCCGCAACTGAAGGCAACGATTCTCGAATATAACGGCGTGTTCCGTTTCGCCGCGCGCAAGATGATTATCGAGCGGCTTGAGACGGAGGGCTATCTCGAGAAGATCGAGCCGCATCTCCACACCATTCCCCATGGCGACCGTTCGGGCGCCGTCATCGAGCCGTTCCTCACCGACCAGTGGTACGTGGACGCCGCCACTTTGGCCAAGCCCGCCATCGACGCGGTGAAGCGCGGCCGCACGACGTTCGTGCCGAAAAATTGGGAGTCGACCTACTTCCACTGGATGGAAAACATCCAGCCTTGGTGCATCTCGCGCCAGCTGTGGTGGGGCCATCAGATCCCGGCGTGGTACGGACCCGACGGCAAAATCTTCGTCGCCGAGGACGAGGAGGGCGCGAAGGCCGCCGCGAAAGAGCATTACGGCAAGGACGAACCGTTGGAGCGCGACGAAGACGTACTCGACACCTGGTTCTCGTCTGGCCTGTGGTCGTTCTCGACATTGGGCTGGCCTGACGAGACGCCGGAAGTTGCGCGCTACTATCCGACTGACGTGCTGGTCACGGGCTTTGACATCATCTTCTTCTGGATTGCCCGCATGATGATGATGGGCCTGCACTTCATGGAAGAGGTGCCGTTCCGCACGGTCTACATCCACGCTCTGGTCCGTGACGAGAAGGGCCAGAAGATGTCGAAGTCGAAGGGGAACGTGATCAATCCCCTGGAGCTGATCGATAATTACGGTGCGGATGCGTTGCGCTTCACGCTCTCGGCTATGGCCGCGCAGGGGCGCGACATCAAACTCTCAAGCTCACGCGTCGAAGGCTATCGCAACTTCGCGACCAAGCTTTGGAACGCATCGCGCTTCGCCGAGATGAATGACTGCGTGCCGCGCGCCGATTTCGACCCGGGGTCCGCGAAGCTCGTCGTCAATCGCTGGATCGCGGGCGAGACCGAGCGCACCGGCGCCGCTGTTACCGAAGCGTTAGAGGCCTTCCGCTTCAACGATGCGGCAGGGGCCGTCTATCATTTCATCTGGCACATCTACTGCGATTGGTATCTGGAACTCATCAAGCCGGTCCTGATGGGCGACGACGAGGCGGCGAAGGCCGAGACGCGCGCCATGGCCGCCTTCGTGCTTGATCGCGCACTGCAATTGCTGCACCCCTTCATGCCTTTCGTCACCGAAGAGCTATGGGCCAAGCGCATGCCCGAAGGTGAGCACCGCGAGAGCCTCCTGATGCTTTCGGAGTGGCCCACCCGTCAGGGTTTACAAAACGTCGAGGCTGATGCCGAGATTGGCTGGCTCATCAAACTCGTGACTGAGGTTCGGTCGGTGCGCGCGGAGATGAACGTGCCGGCGGGTGTCAAGGTGCCCTTCGTCATTGCCGATGCGAGCGCTGAGACCAAGGCGCGTTTCGCCACCCATGACGAGACGATCAAGCGGCTCGCCCGCGTCGAAACAATCGACTTCGGCACGCTGCCGTCAGGGTCGGTTCAGATCGTGCTTGAGGAGGCGACCGTGGGGTTGCCGCTGCAGGGCGTCATCGACTTCGGCGCGGAGCAAGAACGCTTGAGGCGCGAGATCGACAAAGTGAAATCAGAGATCGCGCAGATCACCGCCAAGCTCGCCAACAAGAAATTCATTTCCCGCGCGCCGACGCATGTCGTCGAAGAACAGCGCGAGCGCAAGACTGAAGCGGAAGCCACAGTGGGCAAGCTTGAGCAGGCCATTAAGCGTCTCGCCTCGCTCTAGCGGCATCAAGGGATCACGCCTTCGGCCACTTCAAGTTCCTTGATGCGGCGCGCGTAGATCAGCAGATACGCGAAAATGAAAAAGTAGAGATAGAACTCGATGGTCTCGCTTGGCCGTTGCAGCAGGATAGGCACGATGTCGCCCTGCTGAAGCCGGTCCAAGATTTTGAAGATCACCACGCCGAGCGCCGTCGGGATCAACGCCGCCGCTGGTAGGAATAACGAGAGCCGGTTGGTCCGCACCTGCGGGAAGAACAGCGCGGCGATCGGTATCAGCAGGCCACCAATGACGATGCCAATTTCCAATAGGCTTCGTGGGGTCTTCTCGAACACATCATAGGTGTTGTGCAGATTTGTCTCGGCCTGCCGGTTCACCGTCGCCCAATAGTCCGACGTGTTCCAATGAAAGAAGTGCTGCCCCCAACTCATCTCCTCGCCGGCGATATAGACGCAAGCGAGCGCGGCGAGGAGCGTCACCGTCCAGGTGAAGGGCCGCGCCCGGACGAAGGGTAGGAACAAGAGTCCCACGGCGATGAGGAGCCCAAACATTGGCAGGACGAAATGCGAGACTTCGAGAACACCGTAGCCCTCGGGGATGACGTGGCGCATGTACCAGTCTGGAACGAGTTGATAGCTGCCGACGAGGAACACGGCGGCAAGCGCCGGAATACCGAGCCACCACCAAGCTTCGCTCCAACCGGGATCGTTGGTGAAGGGCCGATAAGGGCCGGTCTCGATCTTCGGGTCGGGTAAGGGGAGTTTCTTCGCCGATTTGGACTTTGTGTCTGCCATCTAAAGCTCGCCAGGTCTTCCGGAACGGTCGTCTAAATGAAGCTTTTACGACATTTGTCCAAGATGCCGGGAATCGAAATTCCGTGATCGTGTTGTGATCTGGGGGTTCCAAGGAACTGCCGCTCTGAATCTTTGCCGCTGTACCAAAAATGCAACAGACTGAGGCATTTGCGCCTCCTTTGCGCCATAAAACTTTGGAGAATCGGCAAGAGCTAGAGGATCATTTGGCAAGCGAGACACTTCGCTCGGGATCAAGCGAAGGGGGTGAGCCGGGGAGCGATCCGGTTGGAGCGTAACGAGCGGTGACGGAGCCGCTCATTCAAGTGCAACTGGATATTGGTGAATGGACGCAAAAACATTCAATAAGTCCCACTTGCCGAGCAGGCATGTGACGGAGGGGCCACACCGGGCCCCGCATCGCTCGTATTATTACGCGATGGGGCTGACGCGCGAGCAGATTCACCAGCCCTTCGTCGGCGTCGCCACCTGTTGGAATGAAGCCGCTCCATGCAACATCGCGCTGATGCGTCAGGCTCAGGCTGTGAAGCAGGGCATTGCCGCCGCCGCAGGCACGCCGCGCGAGTTCTGCACCATCACCGTGACCGATGGCATCGCCATGGGGCATCAGGGCATGAAGGCCTCGCTGCCCTCTCGCGAAGTCATCGCCGATAGCGTTGAACTCACCATGCGCGGTCATTGCTATGATGCGCTGGTCGGGCTTGCCGGCTGCGACAAGTCGCTGCCTGGCATGATGATGGCCATGTGCCGCCTCAACGTGCCGTCGATCTTCATCTATGGCGGTTCGATCCTGCCGGGCTCCTTCAGGGGCCGACCCGTGACCGTCCAAGATCTGTTCGAGGCGGTCGGCGAATATTCCGTTGGCAAGATGTCGCTTGAGGACCTAGACGAGCTTGAGCAGGTTGCCTGCCCATCGGCCGGCGCTTGCGGCGCTCAGTTTACCGCCAACACCATGGCCACGGTCTCCGAGGCCATCGGCCTGGCATTGCCATATTCCGCTGGCGCGCCCGCTCCTTACGAGATCAGGGACCAGTTTTGCATGACGGCGGGTGAGGTGGTTATGGACCTCCTCGC
>DAOVDX010000207.1 GCA_030669345.1 Methyloceanibacter sp.
GATTCCTGACATCCGAAGCAGACATGACCAAGCAGACGAAATCCGAGGGGCGCAAGGACGCGCCATCTTTCCAGGACTTGATCCTGAAGCTTGAGCGTTTCTGGGCGGATCAGGGCTGCATCATTCTCCAGCCCTATGACATGGAAGTGGGCGCGGCGACGTTCCACCCGGCGACTACGCTGCGGTCGTTGGGTCCGAAGCCCTGGCGCGCGGCCTATGTGCAGCCTTCGCGCCGCCCCAAAGACGGCCGCTATGGCGAGAACCCGAACCGGCTCCAGCACTATTATCAGTTCCAGGTCGTCTTGAAGCCGTCGCCGGCCGACATCCAGGACCTCTATCTGGAGAGCCTGTTCGCCATCGGCATCGACCGCGACAACCACGACATTCGTTTTGTCGAGGATGACTGGGAGAGCCCGACGCTTGGCGCCTGGGGGCTCGGCTGGGAAGTGTGGTGCGACGGCATGGAAGTGTCGCAGTTCACCTACTTCCAACAAGTCGGCGGATTCGACAGCGATCCTGTCTCCGGCGAGCTGACCTACGGCCTAGAGCGCCTCGCCATGTATGTGCAGGGTGTCGACAATGTCTACGACCTCAACTTCAACGGGGACGAGGGCGAGAACAAAGTCACCTATGGCGACGTGTTCCTCCAGGCCGAGCAGGAATATTCCCGCTACAATTTCGAGCACGCCGACACCGCCAAGCTGCTTGAGCATTTCCGTGACGCGGAGGGCGAGTGCCAAAAGTTGCTCGCCAAAGGCGAAGACGGCGAGCGCCATCTCATGGTGCTGCCCGCTTACGATCAGGCCATCAAGGCCTCCCATATTTTCAATCTGCTCGACGCGCGCGGCGTTATCTCCGTGACCGAGCGTCAGGCTTATATTTTGCGCGTGCGCGATCTCACCAAGGCGTGCTGCGCCGCGTGGCTCAAGACCGATGCTGGCGGGGCCGCAAATGGCTGAGCTGCTGCTTGAACTCTTCTCCGAGGAAATCCCGGCGCGCATGCAGACCCGCGCGCGGGCTGACCTCGCACGCCTGCTTGGCGACAGGCTGAAAGCCGCCGGGCTCGACTTCGGCGAGATCAAGACTTTCGCCACGCCGCGCCGCCTCACAATTGTTGTCGATGGCGTCCCCGAGCGCTCACCTGACATTAGCGACGAGCGCAAAGGCCCCCGCGTTGGCGCGCCCGAACAAGCGCTTGCTGGTTTCCTGAAATCCGCCGGGCTGTCTTCTATCGATCAGGCGGAAGTTCGCGAGGACAAGAAGGGCAGCTTCTACGTTGCGCTGATTGAGAAGCCGGGTCGTGCGGCCGCCGATGTCATCGCCGAGATCGTGCCCGCCATCGTCAAGAGTTTCCCCTGGCCGAAATCCATGCGCTGGGGCTCTGGCCGTCTGCGTTGGGTCCGCCCGCTGCACTCGATCCTTTGCCTGCTCGACGGCAAAGTCGTGGACTTCGAGATCGAGAACATCAAAAGCGGCAACGAGACCAAGGGCCACCGCTTCATGGCGCCGAAGTCTTTTGCCGTGAAGAGCTTCGAGGACTACGCCGCGAAGCTGAAAGACGCCTACGTCATTCTCGATGGCGACGAGCGTGCCGCGAAGATCTTGGATGCCGCCCGCAAGCGCGCCGAGAAACAGGGTTTGGTGCTGGTCGAAGACGAAGCGCTGCTCGCCGAGAATGCCGGCCTTACCGAATGGCCCGTGGTGCTCATGGGCGAATTCGACGAAGACTTTTTGAGTGTGCCACCCGAAGTGCTGACCACGTCGATGAAGTCGCACCAGAAATGCTTCTCGGTCACCAAGGACGATAAACTCACCAACCGTTTCGTGATGGTCGCCAATCTCGAGGCCAAGGATGGCGGCAAGGCCATCACGGCGGGCAATGAGCGGGTGATTCGCGCCCGGCTCGCCGATGCCAAATTCTTCTTCGATCAGGATCGTAAAAAATCACTCGAAGACCGCGTGACCGAGCTGAAGGACATCACCTTCCACGAAAAGCTCGGCACGCAATATGACCGCATGGAGCGGGTCCGTAGGTTGGCCCGGGAGATCGCGCCGCTGGTGAAGGCCGATCCCGATTTGGCGGAACGTGCCGCAATCCTGGCCAAGGCCGATCTTGTGACGCTGATGGTCGGTGAGTTTCCCGAACTACAGGGCGTGATGGGCCGCTATTACGCGCT
>DAOVDX010000166.1 GCA_030669345.1 Methyloceanibacter sp.
TCCCACAGGATCAATGCCGTAGCCGCTGACTGAGCAAATGCACCGGCGGCATTCGGCGATAGAGGTTAAGCATTGTGAATAAGCCGCGCGGCGATGCCCGCCCGGCTGCCACGGCTTCGCGTGACGCCAAAGCCATATCGCGTGACGATAAGGCCATGCGAAACAAGATCGGCGACAACGGGGAAGGCAACCCGCCCCGGGAACGGGGGGAGGCGCTAGGAAGCGCACCGGCCGAAGGCCTCGCTGGGGCAGCCGAGGGTAGAAATGTATCCGGCGCGTCCGCGCGGTCTCCGGTCCATTCGGTCTATGCCGCGCTCGACCTCGGCACCAATAATTGCCGCCTGCTCGTCGCCAAGCCTTCGCGGCGCGGCTTTGTCGTTATCGACGCCTTCTCCCGTATCATCCGCCTCGGTGAAGGCGTGCAAGGCACCGGCAAGCTCTCCACCGACGCCATGGACCGCACCATCAATGCGTTGCGGGTCTGCGCCGACAAGATGCGCCGGCGTTGCGTGACCCGGTCGCGGCTGATCGCCACCGAGGCATGCAGAATTGCCGTCAACAGCGCCGAGTTTATGGACCGCGTCGACAATGAGGCTGGGCTTAAGCTCGAGGTTGTGGGCCGGGAGACCGAGGCGAAGCTCGCGGTGTCGGGTTGCGCTTCGCTGCTCGACCGCAATTGCGACTGGGCGCTGGTGTTCGATATCGGCGGCGGCAGCTCCGAGCTGATCTGGCTCGATCTCAAGCGGTTCGGACAGCAGTCGCAGCGCTCGGTTCATGACCGCGCCGGTGTGCAGAACTGTATCGCCGCGTGGACCTCGCTGCCCATTGGCGTGGTCACGCTCGCCGAGCGCCATGGTGGCCGCGATGTCACGCAAGACAGCTACGAGGCCATGGTGGAAGACGTCACAGTGGCGCTCGAAGGTTTTGAGTCACAGCATCGTTTCGGCGACCGGATCGCTAATGGCAGCACTCACTTTCTTGGCACATCCGGCACGGTGACGACGATCTCTGGCATTCATCTGAAACTTCCGTTCTATGAGCGCTCCCGTGTCGATGGGTGCTGGCTGTCCGAGCGCAATGTGCGCAACGTCTCCAACGACTTGCTCGCCATGAGCTACGAAGAGCGCGTGGCGCAGCCATGCATCGGGCAAGAGCGTGCCGATCTCGTGCTTGCTGGCTGCGCTATTCTCGAGGCTCTGCTCAGGATGTGGCCGTGCCAGCGTCTGCGCGTGGCCGACAGAGGCTTGCGCGAGGGCATCCTCACCACGCTCATGGCCGAGGATGGTCACGACCGCCGTGGTTCGCCACGGCCGCCGCGGCGCCGGCGTGGGGGGCGGCCCCGCTCTAACAAGAGCTAGCGGCGCAGACTTTTTCGTTTTCCAGACTTGGCAGACAGTCAGTCCTGTTCAGCAGTGTTTTCTTGGGTTTCGCCCACGGGACGCGCGCGGGAGGCAAGGCTTGAGCCTGCCGTCTTGGGTAAGCGCATGAAGACGAGCGCCGAGCTTGCCGCGAAGGCAGCGACGACGAGGAACGCGGCGGGAAAATCGCTCGCCAACACGTCTTGGGTGTCGCGTCCCATGCGCTCGAAGTCGAGCACCAGGGCGCCCACGGCCACACCCGCCGACATTGATAATTGTTGTCCGACGCTGGCGAAGCTCGTTGCCTTGCTCATCTCCGTGTCGTCGATGTCGGCGTAAGCCAGCGAGTTGACAGCCGTAAATTCTAACGATCTGAAGAAGCCGCCGACCAGGAGCACGGCCATGATTACCGCGCTCGGCGTGGCGGCGGTGAATAGCGACGCGGCCGCGATGAACAGCGCGCTGATCGCAGCGTTCCACACCAGCACGCGCTTAAAGCCGACCCGGCGCAGAATGGGTGCCGCCGTGGTCTTCATGGCGATGGCGCCGACGGCCGTGGCGAAAGTCAGCATGCCCGACTGTAACGGCGTCATGCCGAAGCCGAGCTGTAAGAATAGCGGCAGCAGGAAGGGCGAAGCACCGACGCCGATGCGGAACAGGAAGCCGCCGACGATGCTGGCGTAGAAGGTATCGATCTTGAGCAGGTTAAGATCGAGCAGCGGACTAGGCGTTTTCCGGGCGTGCCGCACATAAAGCCAACAGGACGTAATGCCGACCGCGATCAGGCCGGCCACGACCTCGGTCGGGAACAGGCTCTGGCCGATGGTGGTGAAGCCGAAGGCGACGCCGGCGAGCCCAATGCCCGATAGAAAGAAGCCCTTGATATCGAGCGGCGGCACGTTCTCCTCCCGGAAATTCTCGATGTAACGCGTGGCGAGAAGGAAGCCGAGGAGGCCGATGGGGATGTTGATCCAGAAGATCCAGCGCCAATCGAACATTGTGGTGATGAAACCGCCGAGCGGCGGCCCGAGCACCGGGCCCATCAGCGCCGGGATGGTGAGCCAGGCGAGCGCGGAGATCAGCTCGGCCTTCGGTACGCTGCGCAAGATGACAAGCCGCCCGACCGGCACCATCATGGCGCCGCCCATGCCTTGGAGGATGCGGAACAGCACGAAGTCGAAAAGCGATTCAGAAAAGCCGCACGCCGCCGAGCCTATGGTGAAGACGACGATGGCCATGCGGAATACGGTGCGGGCGCCAAACCGGTCGGCCATCCAGCCGCTCACCGGGATGAACACGGCGAGTGACAGGAGATAGGACGTGATGGCGAGCTTCAGGGCGATGGGGTCTTCGCCAAGATCGGCGGCAATCGCGGGCAACGACGTCGCGATGACGGTCGAATCCATGGTCTCCATGAACAAGGCGACCGCAACGATCAGGGTGACGAAGTAGCGTGGCATGTGGCAGGTGTTATTGGATGAATAGGGCGGCTGGCGACATTACGTGAATAGCACATGGTAAAATCAACAAAATCTCGCGGACCTTCAGGGCGCGCGTCTCAGGGGCGCCGGGGGCTCTCGGTCAAGCTGCGCACCGCTAAGGGGCGGAAGATTGCCTCGACGCGCTGGCTTCAGCGTCAGCTCAACGATCCTTATGTCGCCGAGGCCAGGCGCCAAGGCTATCGCAGCCGCGCGGCCTTTAAGCTCATCGAGATTGACGACAAGCGCCATTTGCTGAAGCCCGGCAAGACGGTCATCGACCTTGGCGCGGCGCCCGGCGGCTGGAGCCAGGTCGCGGCGGAGCGCGTGAAATCGGAGAAGGGGAAGGGCATTGTGATCGCCGCCGACCTCAACGAGATCGAGCCGATCCCCGGCGTCAAATTCATGGCGCTCGACCTCAACGATCCGCACGCTGCTGAACAGATCAAGGCCGCGCTTGGTGGCGCCAAAGTCGACGTGGTTCTTTCCGACATGGCGGCACCGGCAATGGGCCATAAACCGACCGACCACATTCGTGTAGTGATCCTGGCCGAAGCCGCGCTCGACCTCGCTGAAGATGTGCTCAACCCCGGCGGCGCTTTCCTCGCCAAAGTGCTGCAAGGCGGCGCCAGCCATGATCTACTGCAATGCCTGCGGCTCGGCTTCGCCAAGGTCAACCATGTGAAGCCCAAGGCCTCCCGCTCCGATTCCTCGGAAGTTTATGTGCTGGGGATGGGGTTTCGCGGCGCGCCAAAGTGACCGGCGCTTTCCGGCAGGGGCGTTCACAGGACTGTGCGCGGGCGAAAGCTGCCTAAGCCGAACGACTCTTGCTAGGGTGCCGCCGATATCGACCGGACGGGACGTATAGGGAG
>DAOVDX010000086.1 GCA_030669345.1 Methyloceanibacter sp.
GCGCATCACGTTTCCCTATTTGGCGCTCGTATCGCTGGAGACGCTGTTCGCCGGCATTCTCAATGCCAATCATCGCTTTGCCGCCGCGGCGAGCGCACCGGTGCTACTCAATCTCTCAATTGTCGCCACGCTTCTGCTGACGCCCTATTTCGACGGCCCCGGTTACGCTGCTGCCTGGGGCGTGCTCATCGCTGGCGTGTTGCAGGTGCTGCTGCTTGGCGCCGATGCCGAGGCCCACGGCATCGGAATCAGGTTCCGCATGCCGAAGCTCGATGAGCCGACGCGCAAATTCCTGAAAGCCTTAGGGCCAGCGATCATCGGTGCTGGCGGCGTGCAATTGGCACTATTCGCCGACACGCTGATCGCCACCTTCCTCCCCGCAGGCTCGTTGTCGGCGCTCTATTACGCTGACCGCATTAATCAGCTTCCCATCGGTGTGGTCGGCATCGCGGTTGGTACAGTCCTTCTGCCGGAGATGTCGCGGCGCTTGGCAGCGGGTGATGAGAAGGGTGCGGCATCAGCCCAAGCGCGCGGCATTCAGCTTGCGCTGCTGCTGACCATCCCGTGCGCCGCTGCCGCCGTCGCTATTCCCGACCTCATCATGCGGGCGCTGTTTGCCCGTGGTGCTTTCACCATCGAAGACGCCGCTGCCGCAGGCGCGACGTTGGCCGCCTATTCGGTCGGGCTTATTCCGTTTGTGCTGTTGCGCAGCTTCACGTCGCCGTTCTATGCGCGCCGGGACACGATGACCCCGGTCAAGGCGGCGCTCCTTGCGGCGACCGTCAACATCGCGCTGAAGGTCGTGCTCATGGGGCCGTTGGCCCAGGTGGGCCTAGCGCTCGCCACTAGCGTTGGTGCCTGGATCAATCTGTGTCTGCTCGGATATTTTGCGCGGCGTCAGGGTTTTGCCGTCTCGGGGCAGGCTATCGGCAAACCAGCAGCCAAGTTGATCGCCATAGGCGTGGTGTTCGCGGGCGCGCTATTCGGCGGTGCTTATGGGCTGCATCAACTCTTTGCCGGGATGGAAATCTTCCGCGACGAGACTGTGCTGGCGATCCTCGTGCTCCTTGGCGGTGCTCTCTATTTCGTGCTGGTGTTCGGGGTTCTCGGCAAGAACTGGTTCATGGACTTGCTGAAGGATGTCGAAGCGGCGGCGGATTCAAATGCACCCGTGGATCTCGAAGAGCCGGACCTGACCGACGACTCCACTGCATTCCCGGATTCGGAGCCGCCGCCGAAAGGCTAGGCTTTCAGGAGGTCCACCAGCTCGACGTCGCTCTCATCGATAGTTCGTCCGAGAAAAATTGCGCCGACCCGCGCGAAACGCTCAGGCGAGTCGGTGGCAAAGAAACGGATCGTCTTGCCAGCGTCGCTCTGGCCTTCTGATGCAAGACCGCTGCTCTCAAGCGCTTGCGCCACGGCCACCGCCGTAGTCTCCGCCGAATCCACCAGAGCAATCTCATCGCCGATGGTCTGTCGGATCGTGTTGGCCAGCACGGGAAAATGCGTGCAGCCAAGAACCAAAGTATCCGGCACGTCGTCACCCTCAAACAGTGGTCCGAGATAACGCTCTGCCGTGACGAGGGTCGCGGGCCCATCGGCCCAGCCTTCTTCGGCCAGCGCCACGAACACTTGGCAAGGCTGCTGCACCACGTCAGCGTCGGCCATTTGCTGGTGGATGGCGCGAGCATAGGCGCGACCCTGCACGGTGCCTTCGGTGGCGATCACGGCGATGCGCCCGTTCTTGGTAGCGGCCACGCCGGCCTTAGCGCCAGGTTCGATCACACCGATCACCGGCACTGGGTCCCAAGACTCTTGCAGGACGGAGAGCGCCACTGCCGAGGCCGTGTTGCAGGCGATCACCACCATCTTCACGCCTTCGCCGAGAAGGAGGCGCGTGGCTTGCAGCGCATAGGCCTGCACGGTCTCTGCGCTCTTGGTGCCGTAAGGCAGCCGCGCCGTGTCGCCGAGATAGACGAAGCGTTCGTCAGGCAGTCGTGCGGCGAGTGCGCGAAGCACCGTCAAGCCGCCCATGCCGGAGTCGAAGACCCCGATTGGCCGGCTATCACCCGCCATCGGCGCCCCCAAATGTTTCGAAATAGCGCTCGATGAAGAGGCGGTAGATGGCGGTCAGCTGTTCGAGATTGGCCACCGTGGCGTTCTCGTCGGTCTTGTGGATTGTCTCGGTGGTGAGGCCGAATTCCACGACCGGACAATAATCTTTGATGAAACGGGCATCCGACGTGCCACCCTCGGTGGAGAGAGACGGAGTCAGTCCGGTGATCTCGTTCACCGCCTCGCTGAGCAACGCATCGAGCGGGCCGGGTTCGGTGAAAAATACGTGGCCCGGCGGGTCGAACTCAAGCGTAAAGGACAGCTCGCTGCCCGACAGCGCGGCGGTCGCCTGTTCGCGCAACAGAGCCTGAAGTGCGTCCGGGGCGTGCTTGTCGTTGTAGCGCACGTTGAATCGGGCCTTCGCGCTTGCCGGGATCACATTCGTCGCTGGGTTGCCGACATCGATGCTGGTTGCTTCGAGATTGGACGGTGAAAAATGCGCGCTGCCATAGTCGAGTGGGCTTTCGTAGAATTTCGCCAGCACATCGACCATGCCTTTGATCGCGTTGGCGGCGAGATGCGGATAAGCGACATGGCCTTGCTGACCTGTCACTTTTAGGCGCGCATTCAGCGTGCCGCGCCTGCCGATCTTGATTGTTTCGCCGAGCTGCGTCGTATTCGAGGGCTCGCCGACAATGCAATGGTCGGGCTTCAGGCCGTTCTTCTCCATCCACTCGAGCACCTTCCTTGTGCCGTTGATGGAGGGGCCTTCTTCATCGCCAGTGATGAGCAGGCTAATCGTGCCCTCGATCTCCCGGTTCTTTGCCTTTGAATAATCGCGAGCCGCCGTCGCGAAGCAGGCGATCGCCCCCTTCATGTCCGAGGCGCCACGGCCGTAAAGCACGCCGTCGACGATCTCCGCGGCGAATGGCGGATGGGTCCATAGCTTCTCATCGCCTGGCGGCACCACGTCGGTGTGTCCGGCAAAACAAAGATGGGGCGGCCCTTCGCCCATGCGGGCAACGAGATTGTCGATTGGCGGGGTGCCGTCTTCGGTGAAGGTGAGGCGGTCGCAAGTGAAGCGCGATTTTTGCAGAGGGGCGATGAGCACGTCGAGCGCGCCTTCATCAAGCGGCGTAACGCTAGCGCAGCGCATCAAGCCTTGCGCGAGCGCGACAGCCTTTTCGCCGAGCGTGGTCATGGGATCGACACCTTGAGCCTCAGTCGTGGCGGAACACCACGGGCGCAACATGACGGCCACTCGCCAAACTGGCAAGCGCGGCGGCAAGGCTTGTCTCTGCCGTGATTTGCCGCGAGCGGCGGTTTTGCGCTCGCAGTGGCTCGTTTAGCTGATGGCCGCGAGGGGATCGCCGCCATAGTGGTTCTGTCCAGGCGTCCCTTTGAGAATACCGAGATCGATGAGGAACCAGATGCCAACGCCAAGATTGATGAGAGTGCAAATCCAGCCGATCGCTGTTGGCTCGAGTCCCGACACCGTCAGGCCGAGGATGCCGAGGAGGCTGGCGATCAGCAGGGGCACGAGGCCGTAAAGGGCGGTTTTGCCAGGCCTGTCACGGTCTTGGAAGCGCTTCGCGCATACCGCATAGGTCGGATAGAAGAGCGCCAAGGTGACCAAAATGACGAGGAAGGTGCCAAAGGTTCCGCCCCCGAAAATGAGTCCAATCAAGAAGTTGAACACGGCGCTGACGATGGCGAGGATGACCATACCGGCCCACCATTTGGCCCGGTTGATGCGCCCGTCAAACGACGCGAAGATGTATTGCAGGTCCATTGTCCCCTCCTGGCCCAGTCTTTTGATTCGGTCTCAGTTTGTAAGGCCGAACGACCGCTTTGCGAAGGGGCATGTTATTCAGTGCCTAAGAGCGTGCCCCAAAAAGCGCGCGAACTTTTGGCTCCCGCCGACCGGCCCCTAAGCGCGCAACAGCTCGTTGATGGAGGTCTTGGAGCGGGTGCGCTCGTCCACGGTCTTCACGATGACCGCGCAATAGAGCGACGGGCCCGGCGTGCCATCGGGCAGCGGCTTGCCCGGCATGTTTCCCGAGACCACCACGGAGTAGGGCGGGACGCGGCCGTGATGTACTTGGCCGGTGGCTCGGTCGACGATTTTGGTCGACTGGCCGATATAGACGCCCATGGAGAGCACCGAGCCTTCGCAGACGATGACGCCCTCGGCCACTTCGGCGCGGGCGCCGATGAAGCAATTATCCTCAATGATCACCGGGCTCGCCTGCAGCGGCTCAAGTACGCCGCCAATGCCGGCGCCGCCTGAGATATGCACGTTCTTACCGATCTGGGCGCAGGAGCCGACCGTGGCCCAGGTATCCACCATGGTGCCGCTATCGACGCGCGCGCCGAGATTGACGAAGGACGGCATCAGCACCACGCCCGGCGCGATATAGGCGGAACGGCGCACGACGCAGCCCGGTACGGCGCGGAAGCCTGCTTCCTTGAAGTCCTTGGCCTTCCACTTCTCGAACTTGACCGGAACCTTGTCCCACCAGGACGAGTCCTCGGGGCCGCCATCCATCCGGTGCGGGTCGTGCAGGCGGAATGAAAGCAGGATCGCCTTCTTCAGCCATTCATGGACAACCCACTCATTGTCGATCTTCTCGGCGACACGCAATTCGCCCTTGTCGAGAAGGTCCAACACTTCCTCGACCGCGTCGCGCACGACGCCTTTGGTGCTGGGCGTAATTTCCGTGGCGTGATCGAAAGCGCCGTCGATGAAGGTCTTGAGATGATCGTGAGTCATGAGGCCCCGTCAGGTCAGGCAGAACTGCGCTTGCAAAACCGGCGCCTCGGCGCGGTCCGTTTCTCCAGCAAGGTCAGTTCCAATGGCAGCAAGGAAAGGCGCTAGGGCCTCGGTGCGGTGGTGAATATGTTGAGGAAGTTCGGTCCAGCCGGCGATCTCCCGGTGTTCGGGCCGGTCGCCCGCATGGCAGTCGACCAAAACCGTGGTCATGCCGAGCGTGTGGGCGGTTTCCAAATTATGCGGCAGGTCGTCGAACATGGCCGCTCGGTCGGCCGCGATGTCATGGGCTTTGACGAAGCGGTCAAACGCCTCAAGGCTCGGCTTCGGGTGAATGTAGTCGAGCGCGTGAATGTCGAAGATGCCCTCGAAACGGTCCAACAGGCCGAGCCGCTCCGCCACGGCTTCGGCATGCTTGCGCGAGCCGTTGGTGAATACGAGTTTGCGTCCCGGGAGCACATCGATAGCGGCGCTTAGCTCGGGCGCGGCTTCGACCACATCGAGGTCGATATCATGCACATAGTCGAGATAGCTGTCGGGGCAGACATTGTGGAGCCGCATGAGCCCGGCGAGCGTCGTGCCGTGCTCGGCGTAATAGCGCTGGCGGAGTGCGTGGGCGTCATCGAGCGAGAGCCCTAATTCCTTCGCGATGAATGCGCCCATGCGCGCGTCGATCTGGTCGAACAGATTACAGTCGGCCGGGTAGAGCGTGTTGTCAAGATCGAACACCCACGTCTCCACATGGTCAAAGCCGTCTCGTGTGCTCATCATCGCGGCGCCCTCGAGCGGCCACTCTGCTTGCGCCGCTCGATTAGCGTGCCGGCGCCATGCTCGGTATACAGCTCAAGTAGGACCGCGTGCGGCACCTTGCCGTTGATGATAACGACGGCCTCGACGCCTTCGGAGATCACGTCCACGCAGCTTTCGATCTTGGGGATCATGCCGCCGGAGATCGTTCCGTCCTCGATGAGGCTCAGCGCCTCTCCCGTGGTCATGGCCCGGATCAGCTGGCCGTCTTTGTCGAGCACGCCATCCACATCGGTCAGCAGCATGAGCCACTTCACCTTCATGGCGACGGCGAACGCCGCGGCAAATGTGTCGGCATTGATGTTGAGCGTCTCGCCGTCGGGCCCGACGCCAATCGGCGCCACCACCGGGATCAGGTCAGACTGGATGATCACATCGACAATATGGGGCTCCACCAAAGCAGGCTCACCGACAAAGCCGAGATCTAGCAACTCATCGACATCCGAACCCGGCTCACGCCAGCGCCGCTCAAGCCGCTTGGCCCGCATCAAATTGGCGTCCTTGCCGCAAATGCCGACGGCCTTGCCGCCCTGATCGTTGATGGCGGAGACAATCTCTTTATTGACGGAGCCGGCGAGAACCATCTCGACCACATCGACCGTCTCCCGGTCGGTGACGCGCAGGCCGCCTTTGAATTCCGATTTGATGTTCAGCCGCTCAAGCAGCGAGCCGATCTGTGGGCCGCCGCCATGCACCACCACGGGGTTCACGCCGGACTGCTTGATGAGCACGATATCCCGGGCGAAATTTCTGGCCAGCTCGGGGTCGCCCATGGCGTGGCCGCCATATTTAACCACCACGGTCTGCCGGTCGTAGCGCTGCATATAGGGCAGGGCCTCGGACAGCACTTTGGCCTTGGCGTGCACCGAAGTGAGCACGTCAGCGAGCGCCGCCACGTCCTTTTCCGACGTGGACGGGGCCTTGGAGCCGGCGGGGGATGTCTTTGTCTTTGCCACGAGGGCGTTATACCGGCGCTTGGCCTGAACGTACAACGCCGTTTGGCGCCAGCCCGGCGACGGTTGCGCGCAGCTCCGGAATGCCGGCGCCAGTCCTGGCCGAGGTGACGAAAATTTGGGGGAAAGCCGCCGGGTGCTTGGCAAGCTCTTCGCTCACCTTGGCGAGCACGGCCGCAAGCTCTTCGGTCTTTGGTTTGTCGGCCTTAGTCAGCACTGCGTGATAGGACACCGCAGAAACATCCATGAGCTTCATGGTCTCACGGTCGTTGGGCTTGATGCCGTGGCGCGCATCGATCAGTAGGAACACGCGCTTAAGCTCGCGGCGTCCTTTCAAATACTCGCCAATCAGATGGGTCCAGCCACGGACGGCGGTCTTCGGCGCCTTGGCGTAGCCGTAGCCCGGCATGTCCACGAGATAGAGTTCGGCGTCGTGGCCGAGCGTGAAGAAGTTTAGTTCCCGCGTGCGGCCCGGTGTGACGGAAACCCGCGCCAGGGTTTTCCGGCTGGTGAGTGCGTTGATCAGGCTCGACTTGCCGACATTGGACCGCCCGGCGAACGCCACCTCGGGCGTATCGTTCGTCGGCAAAGCGTCCATGTCGACGACGCCTTTGACGAATTCGCTGGGGATTTTGAAGAACGCTTGGCCCCGCGCGATTTCGTCAGACGTGAATTCTGGATTGCCGGCGAATTCCAAGGCAGATCACTCCGGCCATGGCGAACGAGAGACTAAGAGAGAGGACTAAGTCCGCGTGGCGTCCTTACGCCTTGTTGGCCTTGTCCGGTTCATTCTCGTTCGCAGCTTCTTTTGGCGTCGCGTTTTTAGCCGCTTTGGCGCTCTCTTGTTTCGCCGCGCGGCTGGCGCGTCTCGATGCCTTGGCGCTTTGCTTGTCCCGCGCTGCGGCCTTTTCCGTGCCCTCGTCTTTGGCAGTCTTCTTCGGCGTGATACCGAGATTTTCGAACAGCGGAATTTCGACGCCCTGGCGCGCCATGATGACGGACTGTTGAAGCACCGATAGGGAGTTGTTCCAGGCCCAGTAGATCACGAGGCCAGCCGGGAAAGAGGCCAACAGATAGGTGAAGAACACCGGCATCCAGGTGAAAATCTTCTGCTGAACGGGGTCCGGCGGCGCCGGATTCAGCTGCATCTGCACCCACATGGTGATGCCCATGATGATCGGCCATGCGCCAATCATCAGCATCGCCGGCGGCTCCCAAGGGATGAGGCCGAAGAGATTGAAGACGCTGGTCGGGTCGGGCGCCGACAGGTCCTTGATCCAGCCGAAGAACGGCGCGTGCCGCATCTCGATGGTGACGAACAGCACTTTATAGAGCGCGAAAAACACCGGAATCTGCACGAGGATCGGTAAACAGCCTGAGGCTGGATTCACCTTCTCCTTCTTGTACAGCTCCATCATCGCTTTTTGCTGGCGAGCGCGGTCGTCGGTGTAGCGCTCTTTGATGGCCTTCATCTCCGGCGCCAGCTTCTTCATCCGGCTCATGGATACGTAGGACTTATTGGCGAGCGGGAAGAGCACGAGCTTGATGAGCACCGTGACGATGAGGATGGCCACGCCGAAATTGCCGACCAGTTCGTAGAAATAGTCGAGCGCGTAGAACAGCGGCTTGGTCAGGAAATAGAACCAGCCCCAGTCGATCAGAAGGTCGAATTTCGGGATGTTGAAGGTGTTGGCGTAACCGTCAACGACGCCGACTTCCTTAGCGCCGGCGAACACATTGCCGATCACTTGCGCCGTGCCGCCTGCGGCGACCGTCATCGGTCCCATCAGATAGTCGGTCTGGAAGCTGGTGCGCTCGCCTTTGGTCGAACCGTCGAA
>DAOVDX010000125.1 GCA_030669345.1 Methyloceanibacter sp.
TGCCAGTGACGGCGAGCGTCAGCGGAGTCGGCCCCCTGACCAGGTGGTTGAGCTTGAGGCCAAGCTTCTCGCGCAATGCCTCATCGAGCATCGCCGTAACTTTGATTGGCGGCTGCTGGTCATTGGCCGCGGCAAAAACACGCTCCCATTCGATCTGCGCCGGCATACCCTTAATCTGGATATCACCCGTCGCCGTGACGCGTTCTTCGGATAGCGCCACGTTGAGCGCACCGCCATCAATGTCCATGTCGCCCACGAGATTCGACGCAATGGCATCGTTAATCCGCGCCAAGCCGCTCATCTTGATCTCATCGAACTCAAGGCTGAGCTTTATTGGCATCGACAGCGTGAACTCGCCTTCAACTGTCCCGCCGAGGAAGTCCGGCTTCATGCCAACCGCACGGATATAGCCCAACGGTTCACGATCGAGGATTTGCAGCACCGCTTGGGTGGCGGCGGCGCCCTTGAAGGTAATGACACCCTGCTGAGGATCTATCCGGAGATCTGGAATGAAGAAACGCCCATCGCTGATGGCAATCTCTTGTCCGGAAGCAGCAACGACTTTCGCTTCGGGAGCACTGACCGTGAACTCTGTCCCTGTGACCGTGAGCGTGCCATCCCCCATCACCACCGGCGGCAACCCGTCAATATAGTTGACGCCCACGCCGGTGAAATTGAGTTCCGCATTGATGGCGCCGTCTGGCGCGTCGGTCCCCTGCTCGATCATTTCGGCGATTTTTCCACCCGGCAAGTTCACGTCGAACTTGCCGTCTAGGATTTGTCCGCCGTGGATGTTTTCGAAAACCCAGCCCCGCGCTTTGCCGGCTATAAATTTTGGCCAGAGGAGTTTCAGCATGTCGGCCGCCATCGGGCTCACTTCGCCCGCAACGCTGACGGCCGGCGAGCCCGGCGCGTCGACAACAGTGCCAGCGAAGGTGAACGAGGCGTCACCGGCGCGAATGACAAAGCGGGAAATCGTCAGACGCCCCTCTTTGGGCGAAAGGTTTCCCGTGGCCGTCCACTCGTCGATCTTAGTGGGAGCGAGACCGAATTCTTCAACACCGAAGACCGTATTGTCCGCCTTCAGGGAAAAGTCCCAAGAAACCGGAGCGCCCTTCGCATCGAGAACCGGCCGGAACTGACCGCTAAACGTTGCCTGGCTGTCGCCCCAGCGCAGTGTGGAGGGGGCAATCTCGACAATGTCCGTATCCTTTTGATAGCGCACCGTGAAGTCGCCATGGTCGATCCGTACTGGCGTGTCGCGATCCCATGGCGGTGCGATCTGACCCGGCGCCAGTCTAAGTTTCGCCTCGCCGGATAGAAACTTTCCCTTCTTGGACAACTCGACCTTGGCCTCGCCATCGACCGCCATGTCGAGAGCCCTAAGCACGTGGATGCTGGGGAAGTTGCCGGCAATCCCCGACGGGACCAGGTTCTCAATCAGCGCGGTGATGGACAGGCTATTGCGCCTGGCGTGTTGTTCGGTCCTGACTTCGAGCTGCCAATCTCCCCGGCTCGAAGCGACATTGGCCTCCCCGACAAGGATGCTGCGATTGTCCTTGTGCTGGAGATCAATGGCAAAGTCGGGAACCTGCCAAAGAGACTGTTTGCCATCCTGGCTAAGAACAACAATCGCATCCTTGAAACCGAAACTCGTCAGAAACGATGTGTCGCCGTGCCGTGCCCGGTCGAACACGTCATCCACGGCTTTCGTCAGATCAAAGCTGCGGTGGCTCGCGTCAACCGGCGTCTTCGAACCCTTGGCAATGACTTTGCCCGGCGTTGCCTGCTCGACCGCCGTCTCCGGCAGCCCATCAGCCGGCAGCACACCGCGGATTGACGCTCCGCCGTCCGCGCCCGGCGGCGTTGAGAAGCTCAAGGCAACGCCCTCGTCGGCGCTATAGGAGAGCAGCACGCGCGGACCGATGAAATCGACGCTACCCGGTGCGATCCGTCCCGACAGGAGTGCGCTACCGCTCAGACCAATGGCCGCCGCCGGTGCTTGGGCCACGGTTACGCCGTCCTTGTCGATAAGGCGAATATTGCGAAGGCGGAACAACACGCCAGGCCCATCGGTGCTGCGCTGGAGGACCGCATCGTCGATCTTCACATGCAGATCGGTAAGCTGTTCGTTGATCGCCGTTTCAATCGGCGGGATGAGACTGGGTAGAGAGATTGGGCCGCCAGCGAGGCGTCCGTAGCCAGCGACGATGGTTATCAGCCCGACCACGAGAATGCCGGCGAAGATCTCGCGGCAGACATGGGCGCCGCGTGACGATAATTTGGCCAGCTCGATCTGAACCGGCGGGGGAACCCGCTTCACCAATTCCCGGCCACGCGCAGGCAAGGCACGGATGACCTTACCACCCTCGGTGGTCAGCTTGGCGAAGGCCCCTGCGATCGGTTCGTCCATTCAGTCACAGGCCCCAAAAAAATATCGGCCAAGCGCCCGATCGCTGCCCTTTAAGCCAGGGCCTGCACGAGCAGAAAAATATAGTCCGGACCTCGCTACTTAATGCATAGCGACACCCGGTCCGCTCATGGTCTGTTGCCAGCACCCCCCAAAGGCGCGCCCTTAGCACCCCGCGCATGTTTCGATACCACAGCAGGTAACACGAGGCGAAGGACTCACCAGTATGAGCGGCGAAAATCGACTAAAGGAAGGCGATTCCGGCCCCTAAAACCATATTCCGCCGCGCCGAGAACGGCCAAACAAAAGGCCAGAGAAGGTCCATGACAATGTTACATCGAAGAGATATTGTCGCGATCTGGAGTTGGGCACTGGGTTTTTAGACATCAGCCAGGAAGCTGCGCGGCAATCTATAGGGCGGCTTTAACGTTTCCTGTCGCGGGACCTTGTGCCGAGCATGTATCACGCGCTGCGTCACTTGTATTGATTGGGGAGGTACCGACGGATGTTCACGAAGAAACCGGAGCCTAATGAGGGTAGCACCAAGATTGGTGATTGGCCCGGCGGCGGTCAGAAAGCCAAGTCGTCGCCTTTCACAGATCGGCCCGCCACGTTTAACAAAGGGGCAGGTTCGGCCCCCAGCCCCAGCCCCAGCGTTAGCGCCAGCAAGATGGTCCCCTCCATCATCGGCGAAGATCTGAAGATCATCGGCAACGTCACCTCAAAAGGCGAAATTCAGGTCGACGGCGAGATTGAGGGCGACATTCATTGTGGTTCCCTGCTGCTGGGCGACAGTTCGAAAATTGTGGGATCGGTCATTGCCGAAGATGTCGTGGTCCGCGGCCGCGTCGAAGGTTCTATCCGGGGCCTCCGCGTGACCCTGCAGGCGCAGTCCCATGTCGACGGCGACATCTACCACCAGAGCCTCGCCATTGAGCAAGGCGCCTATTTCGAAGAAAAGTCGCGCCGGTCGGACGATCCGTTGGGCAATGTCAAAACCCAGAGCGCTCGTGGCGACAAGTCAGCGAAACCGGGCGGCGGCACAGAGTAACGGGCACCCTACATTCAGACGCATCGCGAAAGGCGTGAAGGTCTATTTGGCTTTCACGCCTTTGCTTTGTCTTCTGCGACTTGCCGTCTAGCTCTTGCCGCTACGCTTTGGCGTCAGCGTCGATACGCTCGGCTAAAGCCGCTTCTATAAAAGCATCAATGTCGCCATCGAGCACGGCACTCGGATTGGTGCTTTCGACGCCCGTGCGCAGATCCTTCACCAGCTGATAGGGCTGCAACACGTAGGACCTGATCTGGTGACCCCAGCCGATCTCGGACTTCGTGGCCGCACTGGCAAGCGCCTCTTCTTCCCGCCGCTTAAGTTCGGCATCGTAGAGTCGCGCGCGCAACATGCCCCAAGCCGTCGCGCGGTTCTTATGCTGCGACCGTTGGTTCTGACACTGGACAACGATGCCCGTCGGCACATGAGTAATGCGGACCGCGCTGTCCGTGGTGTTGACGTGCTGCCCGCCGGCGCCGGACGCGCGGTACGTATCGACGCGGACGTCTTTCTCATCAATCTCGATTTCGATGGCGTCGTCGATGGAGGGATAGATCCACACGGAAGCAAAGCTCGTATGGCGGCGCGCGTTGGAATCGAATGGCGAAATGCGAACCAGCCGGTGCACGCCCGACTCGGTCTTGAGCCAGCCATAGGCGTTGATGCCTTTGACCAGGACGGTGGCCGATTTGATGCCCGCCTCTTCCCCGTAATGCTCGCCGATCAGTTCGACATTGTAGCTCCGCCCTTCGGCCCAGCGCATATACATGCGCTCCAGCATTTGAGCCCAGTCCTGACTCTCGGTGCCGTCGGCGCCAGCATGGATTTCAATGTAAGCGTCGTTGCCGTCGGCCTCGCCTGACAGCAGCGCCTCGACTTCGCGGGTGTGAACTTCCCGCTTCAGCTTGCGCAAGCTCGCTTCCGCCTCGGCGACGATGCTGTCATCACCCTCCTCCTCGCCAAGAGCGATAAGGGTGAGATTGTCATCGAGTTCACTGGTGATGAGCCCGAAGGCGGCAATCGCGGATTCGATCTGCTGGCGTTCGCGCATCAGCCCTTGCGCGCGCGCGGCGGCGTTCCAGAAGTCCGGCGCCTCTACTTCGCGGTCGAGTTCGGCGAGCCTTGCCTTTGCCCGATCAGGGTCAAAGATGCCTCCGAAGCAAAGACAAAGATTCCTTGATCTCGTTGACGACCGTCTCAGTTTCGGCGCGCATCGTTTCCTCAGGTTCGGTTCGTAAATGACATGCGGTCGGACGGGGACAAACCCCGCCCGAAACCAACTCTCACGTGGACTTAGTAGAGGCCGCCCGCGCCCGGTGTCGGGAAGCTGGAAGGAGGAGGCGGTGCAGCTCGCCGTGGCCGCCGGTATTGGCTGGGCGGCGGAGCCGCCTGAGCGGCGTCTGGAAATTCGGGGAAGGCCTCACCTGGCGCCGCTTGCGCATCGCCTTCCACGGGAACACCAACGGCGCCCGCAGGCATCTGCCCCGGTTTGAAGGTTTCCATGATCACGCCTGGGCCACCTCTCGCCGGCCGGCCGGTCTTGTGATTGACCTTCACGAGCACGGCCCCAGGCGGCGCCCGGAACGGAACGGCCGGCACACCCTCAAGGGCCTCGCTAAGAAAGTCGCGGACGATCGGTGCAGCAAGGCCGCCACCCGTCGCGCTGCGGCCCATATTTCTCGGCTGATCAAAGCCAACATAGGAGCCGACGACGAGATCGGGCGTGTAGCCGATGAACCAAGCGTCCTTGTAATCGTTGGTCGTGCCAGTCTTGCCAGCCACGGGCCGGTTCAAGACCTTGAGCCGCCGCGCGGTGCCGCTCTGGACGACACCCTCCATAATCCCGACCATCTGGAAAGCCGAGATCGGATCGACGACCTGCTCGCGAACATCGATGAGCTCAGGCTCGGCCTGACCGGTCCATTCCCGCGCTCCACACTCGCCGCAGTCGCGCTTGTCATGACGCCAAACGGTGCGCCCGTAGCGGTCCTGGATGCGATCGATGAACGTCGCGTGCACCTTCTTGCCGCCATTAGCAATCATCGCATAGCCGGTGACCATGCGGATCAGCGTGGTCTCACCCGCGCCGAGCGCCATAGACAGCGCCGGCATCAAATTGTCGTAGACCCCAAAGCGCCGCGCATATTCGGCGATAATCGGCATGCCCAAGTCCCGGGCGAGCCGCACCGTCATGAGATTGCGCGACTTCTCAATG
>DAOVDX010000080.1 GCA_030669345.1 Methyloceanibacter sp.
GAATCGCTCTTGCCGGGGAAGACACGTGAGGGCAGACTGGACATCGAACAGCGCAGGGTAATTTCCAACATGCGAGTTTTTGCACTACTCACGGCCGTCGTCTTTTCTCTGTCGATGGCCTGGCCCTCGCTTGCGGAAGAGAGTTCATCAACTGAGGAAACGCCGCCCCCGGCCGCCGAAGAGGGATCGCCTGAAGAGGCATCTGACGATGAGGCCTCCGACGATGACACTGAGCAGCCTCTGCTCGATAAGGGTCAGCTCGATCAGCTAGTGGCGCCGATTGCGCTTTACCCGGATACGCTTCTCTCACAGGTGCTTATCGCCGCCACCTACCCGCTGGAGGTGGTGCAGGCGGACCGCTGGGTTCTGAAGAACAAAGAGCTGAAGGGCGAGGCGCTCGACAAGGCCTTAACCGAGCAAGATTGGGACGACAGCATTAAAGGGCTCACCGTCGTGCCGGACGTTCTGGCGCTGATGAACAACGATCTCGATTGGACAGCGAAGCTTGGCGACGCTGTGCTCGCGCAACAGGCGGACGTGATGGATGCGGTCCAGCGTTTACGCGAACGCGCTAAGGCGAACGGCATGCTCGAATCGAACGAGCAGCAGACGGTGAAGGTCGAAGACGAGGCGCCAGAGCAGCCTGCCGCTGCCGAACCGGCTGAGCCGCAAACGACGACCGCCGCGCCGCCGCCGCCTCAGCAAGTCATCGTGATTGAGCAGGCTAAGCCTGAGACAGTCTATGTGCCCTATTACGATCCGGCGGTGGTCTACGGCACTTGGCCATACACCTCGTACCCGCCTTATTATTTCCGCCCCGCCCCCGGCTACATTGTTGGCGGGGCGCTGGTGCGCGGCATGGCCTGGGGCGCTGGCTTCGCAATCGGCAACGCCATATGGGGCAACGGCTTTAATTGGCGCAGCAATAACATCCACGTCAACGTCAACCGCAACGTCAACATCAATAATCGCAACGTCAACGCCAACTGGAATCACAATTCCGTTCATCGCCGTGGCGTCAACTATTCCAACAAGAACGTCCAGAAGAAGTACGGCAAGGGCAACGCGGCCAACAAGCGGCCGGACCACTGCGGTCGCGGGGATGGACGGCCGGGCGCTGGGGACAGACGTCCAGGCGGCGGCGACAAACGCCCCGGAGCCGGAGACAAGCGTCCAGGCGCTGGCGTAGGAGACAAGCGTCCAGGCGGTGGGGACAAACGCCCAGGCGGTGGATTAGGCGATAAGAAACCAGGCGTTGGTGACAAACGTCCAGGTGGTGGTGACAAGCGTCCAGGCGGCGGCTTGGGCGATAAAAAACCAGGCCTCGGAGACAAGCGCCCGAATGTGGGTGACATGGAAAAAGCGCTCAAGAAGAAGCCAGATGTTGGCCAGAGGCCGAATGCAAAACGGCCAAGTGGCAATGCGTTTGATCAACGTGACGGTGCTAAGGCGAAGGACTTTTCTAAGCGTGGCAAGGATAGCCTCGGCAACCGCAGCGCCACGAAAGCGGCACGCCCGTCGCCGGCCAAGAAGAAGCCTGCGGCCCAGAGGCCAAAACCCAAGAAGAAGCCTGCAGCTAAGAAGCCCCAGCACCGGCCTGCAGCCAAGAAGTCCCAGCACCGGCCCACAGCAAAACGCTCCCCAGCGAAGCGTCCCTCGGCCCATAGGCCAAGCGGCGCGCGAAAGGGCGGTGGCGGTGGCGGCAATCGAGGACGCGGTGGCGGTGGAAGAGGTGGTGGTGGACGACGTCGCTAACCGATCAGGCGCGCATGGTTTTGAGGAACGCTTCAATGGTTGACGGAATTTTTCGAGTGCGGTGGTTGAACTGGGGTGTGGTTCTCGGTGCTGCACTCCTATTCGGGTGCACGTGTGAGACGGCCCAAAGGCAGTTTGACAGTCCCGACACTGCCGTCGAGGCACTGGTGAGCGCCGCCAAGGACGGCGATCAGAAGGCGCTGCTTAAAATTCTTGGGCCTGATGGGCGCGACGTCATCAGTTCGGGTGACAAGGTCGCCGACGCTGGCGCGCGCGATCGGTTCATCGCCGGTTACGAGAAAAAGCACAGCCTTGTGCCCGAAGGCGACGACAAGACCATTCTCATCATGGGCGAGAAGGATTGGCCCTTTCCCATTCCGATCGTCGCTAAGGATGGCAAATGGGAATTCGATACCGCGGCCGGGCTAGAGGAGATCCTTCTCCGCCGCATTGGGCGTAACGAGCTAAACGTCATCCAAGTCGAACTCGCTTATGTGGCGGCGCAGAACGACTATGCTGCTCTCGATAACGACGGTTACGATCCGCGTCTTTATGCGCAGCGTATCGTCAGCAGTGAGGGGAAGAAGGACGGGCTCTATTGGCCGAGCGCAGAAGGCGAGCCCCAAAGCCCGCTCGGCGCGCTGATCGCCGAAGCCTCGGCGCAAGGCTACAAGGTTGGCGACAAGCCGACCCCCTATCACGGCTATTATTATCGGATTCTGACGCGCCAGGGGCCGGACGCGTCGGGCGGTGCGTTCGATTATGTGGTGGATGACGCCATGATCGGCGGCTTCGCCCTCATTGCCCGCCCAGCGCAATACGGTAATTCTGGCGTCATGACCTTCATCGTCAATCACGAAGGTGTCGTGTTCCAGAAAGACCTAGGGCCTGACACGCCGGAACTCGCCGAAGGCATCGACGCCTACTCGCCCGACAGCAGCTGGACCAAGGTCAAGCTTCCCTAAGCGTCTTGCGCTGGTAAATCACGCCGCTTCATCGACCAGGTCGAGACTTGCCGGGTGAAACAGTTCGGCGATCTTGAGTTCGCGCGCAGCCAGTCCCTGCTGGTGTGAATAGCGGAACAGCGCTCCCAGTGTCTTCTGGTTCGCCGCGATCCCGTAGGAATAGAAATTGTCGCCCATCAGCGCTTTGGTCTCGTCGAGTTCCGACCCGTACCAGGGGAGGGATCCGAAGACCCATGCTGATTTGGCCATATACTCATAGTCCCGCCGTTTGGCCTCAGCGTAGGCGTCGAACACGGCCTTCACCAGCCAGGGGTTCTCCTCCGCGACGCTTTGTTTGATCGCGACGGCATGCATGATCGGGAAGATCCCGCTTTTTGCGAAATAGGCGCGCTCGACGGACCGATAGTCGGGAAATAGGCGAGCAACCTTTGGATGGCCCTCGATATAGGCACGCGGTTCGGCAGCATGAAACAATGCGTCGACCGCGCCGGATTCGAGCAAGTCGGATTCGTCCGTGCCCTCCGGGCCTTGCTCAATCGGAACGCCCTCAGGAAGGACGTTCTCTTGTTTGGAGACTTTTCCGGAGTCCTTGGCCGACGAGTCCTTGCGCGCGACGATCCATTGAACGTCGTTCGGTGAGATGCCGTATTCGTCCTGAAAGATGCCGCGGATCCAGGTCAGCGAGGTGGATGAGTAGCCGGGCGTCGCAATCTTCCGGCCGCGTAGATCCTCCGGCTTGGTGATACCGCGGTCGTTGCGGATGAACACGCTTCTATGACGGAATGTTCGCAGCGGAAAGATCGGCAGCAGCGTGTAGTCCCGAAACCCGTCATTGGCGTAGGCCAGCATGAAGGGGTGGAGGCCGATCTCTGTCACGGCGCGGGTTTGCGAGCCGCTGAACACGTCGGTGTTCATGTCGCCAATGGCTGCTGCTTCGAAGCTCACATCGCAGCCTGTGACCCCGACTCGTCCGTCAGCCAACGCGGCAATCCGGTCGAACTTGTACCCCGCCATTTTCAGCGGCAGCTTCTGGTTTGTCGGGGCTGCCTGCGCGGCCAGTCCATTCCGGCCAAGGAGGACAAGCGCACTGCTTGCCATGGCGATGCTCTTAATAACATCGCGCCGTGACTGGCCGGGGTGAGCGCGCCTCTTCATCGGTTCATGAACCATCGTGAACTCCTCGCCGATCCGATATTCGCCTTGGCGCTAGAAAGGTGAGGAGAGGCCTTCGAACAGCCCCTCCCCACCCGTCGTAGCGTTACTGACCGGCGTCCGGGTCCATGTCCGGATCGAACGGTATGTCATCGAGATGCTCGATATACTCAAGCGGATCGAAGGGCAGTTTTGAGGCGTCGATCTTGGGCTTCCCTAGCGCCTTGATCCCTTCGGACGCATTGGCGATGCCGGTCCAAGGCACGCCATGGGCTTCCTTCCCATCGGGATATTTTTTCTTCCAGAGATTGTGCCGCAACTTCATCTTGTTGAATGGGCTTTTGAGATGGATGAGGTTGACCAGCATTGGGGTCCTCTCCCGCGGGTCGGCGGGCAGGAAGTAGAAGGCAGCGGGAATACCGCTGGCCTCACCGACAGGGTCGGACGAAATCCAATGACGCTTGTAATTCCCCTTCACGGTCGCGCCGAGCCGGGGCCCTGCATAGATGAAGACGTAATCGCGATGGCTATTGGTATCGCCGTTAAACAGCAAACTCGTCTGGTCGACACCGTCAATGATGCGGTCGGTCGGGATATACTCCATAGCACCGGCCAGACGGGCGAAGGTGGTGAAGAGATCCGTCTCGTGGATGATGTCTCCGACGATCTGAGGCTTGATGACGCCGGGCCAATAGGCGAAGGCCGGCACACGCATGCCACCTTCTAAGAAGTCACCCTTGCCGCCCCGGAAGATCGTTTCGGCCATGCCAAGCCCTGGCGGCGGGTTGTGAGACATGGGGCCATTGTCGGCCATGGCGATAATCAGCGTGTTGTCGGCAATCTGAAGTTCTTCAAGCTTGGCGATCAGCCTGGCGATGAAGGGGTCGATGTTACATTGCAGCCCGTCCTGCAGGATGCTCCGCGCCACTGCACATTTCTTCGGATTGGGGATGAAGCTGGTGAGGTTCGGCCAATTGGCGACGTAGAAGGGCTTGCCGGCCTTGGCGTTGCGCTCGATGAATTCCAACGTGCGCTTTTGCGCTTCCGGGTCGATCTTCAAATAGTTCTCGTGAGAATTGTCGCCCCACTGCTTGGCTTCCTCGCCTTTTTTGCCCTCGGCAATCTGAACCCAGTCTTTGGTGACGAAGGTCCGGTCGAGCTGGTAGGGATCGGGCGGCAGCATGGACTCATGCAGGCCAATGGAGGCGTTGGCGCCTTCGGCGAGCTTGGTGTTGAGCGACAGGATTTGATTGTAGCCGGTGAAGAAGGCCTCGTCGTATCCCTGGTTGTGCGGATAGCTTTGCTCGATGTCGCCAAGATGCCACTTGCCATGGAAGGCTGTGGCGTAACCGGCCTTGGACAGCACCTCGGCAATGGTGACCTCTTCTTCGCGCATGCCATGGCTCTCAAGGAGCATGCCGATATTGTACATGCCGCTGCGGACCGCGAGCCGGCCCGTGGCTGCGGCAGCGCGGCTCGGGGTGCAGCCGACCTCGGTATACATGCGCGTGAACATGATACCTTCGTCGCCCAACCGGTTGATGTTGGGCGTATCGAGCCCACGCACCTTTTGGATCGCGGGGATGCCAAGGTCGCCGTAGGCGGTATCGTCCCACATGATGTGGATGAGGTTTGGTGGCCGCCCGTGCTTCTTCTTCAACGCGTCGATTTTTGCCTGCAACGCGATGTCCTCGGCCGCCCATTCTTTGGCGTGTTGCGCCTCAAGCACGTAATACTCGGCGTCATGGACGATCGCGTCATCCGCATCCTGCGCCAGCGCGGCGGGCGCGATGGTGAGTATCGATGCGGCTAGTAACCCGGCGGCGAGCGCCGGGGGTGTCCAACTCAGCTGGCTCATGGGGTTCAGTCTCCATACTGGGGGTCTCGGGAAAACTTCGCCTTGGGAACCCAGAGACTATCGCGGCTCTGGGATGGCGGGTCATCTGTTTAACCTCGACGCCGCACGCAGCGTGATCGAAAAACCGCAAAAATTGGCCTTGATTTAGGAAACTTTGGCTGCGCGATCGCTGAACGCAACCTACGAACATGTTGGTTTTTAGGGCGACGCGGCGCGGACCGGGACTTTTGAGGTCCAGTCGTTTTTCGCCGGGAGGCGCTAGCTCAGCCTCGGTCTTCTCGCTTGGAAAATGGTGACCCCGACAGGATTCGAACCTGTGACCCCCAGATTAGGAATCTGGTGCTCTATCCAACTGAGCTACGGGGCCCAAAGGACGCGCGTGCGCGAATTGATCTGGATGTAGAGGAGGCTTAGGCCTCCCGCAAGCCACGATGTCGGCAACCTCGACTGTCGCACACCCAACTCGTCGCATTGACGCGTGGTTGTGGTGACGGCTTACTAGCCGCGCTGGGCATCCTGACGATCAAAAACTCTTTAAGGGAGGAAGGATGTCACTCCGCTTCGCAATAATCTCCACCGCCATTGTAATGCTCTTTGGGGCCGCTTCGGGAGAAGCGCAAGGTCGAGCTTCGCTTTGACGGACGCCGCAGCGACCGTCATGGCCATCTTTTAGCGCAGGTCTATGTGGTGCGAGACGGGTAGCGGATCTGGGTGCAGGAAGCGCTGGTCCAAGACGGCTTTGCCCGTGTCTATGCGCTTGCCGACGCGCGCGCTTGCGTGGCCGAGTTGCTGGCGCGCGAAGTTGAAGCGCGATGCACGACGGGGCCTCTGGCATTCCTGAGCCTATCGCGTGGAGGACGCCGAAGACGCGAAGCGCTTAGGCCGTCTCACGCACTCCTATCAGCTTGTGGAGGGCACGATGGTCACGGTCGGTGAGGGGCAAAAGTGGATTTATCTCAACTTCGCGGAGGATTGGCGGGCTGACTTCACCATCAGTGTCGACCGCAAAAAGGCGGACGCTTTCGAAGCCGCCGGTCTCGATCTCCACGCGTTGGCTGGCAAAAACTTACGCGTGCGCGGCTGGGTCGAATGGCGAAACGGCCCCATGATCGAAGCCACATATCCCGAGCAGATCGAGCTTTTGGCGCCCGCGCCAGAGCCCGCGCCCTGACCCGAGACAAGGAAGTGGCCGGACAAACGCCCGGCCATGACCAAATTCCAGATCGATGGATCGAGCTTTAGGCCGCGGCAGCCTTATCGCGGGCGTCGGCCTCGGCCGCCATCTTGGCGGTGCGGGCCGACTTGGCGAGTACTTCGTCGATTTTGGCGACGGCGCTTGCATCGTCGATCTTCTCCACGGCGGCCAGCTCACGGGCCATGCGGTCGAGGGCCGCTTCATAGAGCTGACGCTCGGAATAGGACTGCTCGGGCTGGGCCTCGGAGCGGTAGAGGTCGCGGACCACCTCGGCGATGGAGATCAGATCGCCAGAGTTGATCTTGGCTTCATATTCCTGGGCGCGCCTGGACCACATGGTGCGCTTAACACGCGCCTTGCCTTTGAGCGTGGTGAGGGCCTTCTTGAGGACCTTCTCCTCGGAGAGCTTGCGCATGCCGACGATCTCAAGCTTTGAGGTCGGGACCCGAAGCGTCATCTTGTCTTTTTCGAAATCGATGACGAAAAGCTCGAGGGTTGAACCAACAATTTCCTGCTCTTCAATGCTAGCGATGCGGCCGACGCCGTGCGCCGGATAAACGATGTACTCGTTCGTCCGAAAACCGTGTCTTTGCTGGGGTCTCTTTTTCTGGGGCATATATTGGCCTCGCTATAAAAAATTGCGTGGTCGGCGCCGAAGCCGGAGTGACGAGAGCGGCCCAACTCTTCTCCAGCGGGATCTCGCTGGTCTCCGCGAAGGGCGGAGTGTGGGCACAAGCTGAACGGTCGATCAGGGGCACTGATCGCGCCAACTCCCCTCAAGTCAGAAAAAAAGCGCGCCTAAACGGCATCGCCAATTGGTGCTCTACGCGCCGGTCCTCTACGTCATTTCAACCAGACCATAGCACATTTTTAGTGAATCCGGAAGCCGTCCCGTGGCGCAACATGGCCATTCTCGCACTGCAACATGCGTCATTTCGACCATAAGGTTAACGCCTAAGCCCTTGAACGGCCTAGTCGCCTTCGCCTGGCTCGGTGGAAAAGTATTTCTTGAACTTATCCGGTTCGGCCGCCAGTGCGTCGGCGTCCGGGGGTGCATCCTTCTTGGTCGTGATGTTCGGCCAAGTCTCGGAATATTCCCGATTGACCTCAAGCCACTGGTCCAGCGACGGCTCGGTATCAGGCTTGATGGCCTCTACTGGGCATTCCGGTTCGCACACGCCACAGTCGATGCACTCGTCGGGATGGATGACGAGCATGTTCGCGCCCTCGTAGAAACAATCCACGGGGCAGACCTCGACGCAGTCAGTGTATTTGCACTTAATGCAGACTTCAGTGACGACGTAAGTCATCGCTCGCACACGCTTTCAGGCTTCGCCCAGCCCATCATTATGAGCCCTTGCGGGCTGTTGGATTTACCCAGGGAGCGCCCTGCCTATATCAACCGCGTCACCAGCACAAGGCGGTGCAAGGCCCGGCAAACGGTGATTTTCGGAGCTGGCCGCAGGCCGCTCAGGGCAGCTTTAGGTCAAATTCCCAGCTCTGCGCTAAGCTGACGTAAATCAATTTGGGGCCCCTTGAAGGGGTGGATCATAAGTAGCGTGCCGGCTTGGTCGTTGCCGCCGGACCTCGGCCTTCTCGATGGGAAGATGACCCCAGCGTCGATCGTCTTTGGAATGCCGAGTGGGATGGGCCGCTAAATGGACGAGCTGACCAAGGGCACGAACGGTCGCCGGCGGTTTGACGCCTCGCGCCATCAAACAGACTGGAATTGTTAGCCGCCGCCGTTGCGAAAGGCGTCAAGGCGGCGGCGATCGCGCTTCGTTGGGCGCTTGCCGGTGCGCGAGAGTCCCACCGTCTTCTCCGGCGTGGTGTCTTCGGGCGTGAGGTCTTCGTAAAGCGTCTGGGCGAGGCTTGCCGAAACGCGGCGCTCCGTGA
>DAOVDX010000211.1 GCA_030669345.1 Methyloceanibacter sp.
ATGGGCCCGATGGAGCTGATGGACATGGTCGGCCTCGACATCTGCAACAAGGTTGGCGAGGAGCTCGACATCGCGCAGAAAGCCAACAAGAAGTCGAAGGCAAAGACCGGCAGCAAGGCGCGCGCTGACAACGTGCTGGCGACGCTCGTGAAGCAAGGCAAGCTCGGTAAGAAGACGGGCGAGGGCTTTTATGTTTGGGCCGACGGCAAACCGAAACGCGAAGATGCGCGTTACGACGATGCCAAGCTAGACCGGCTCGGCGCTGAACTCATCAAGCCGATGCTGGATGAGGCGGAGCGCGCCGCCGCCGACAAGGTGGTGGAGAGCGAAGACCATGTGGATGCCGGCGTGATCTTCGGCACGGGCTTCGCTCCGTTCCGCGGCGGGCCGTTACATTACCGCCATTCTAGTGACGCGGCTGCGTCCGACAAAGCAGCGTAAGAAACATGGCCGGAAGGAAACTCATGAAGGAACCGGGAATTCGGCGCGTTGCAGTGCTTGGCGGGGTGCGTATCCCGTTTTGCCGTTCGCACACGGCCTATGCGGACATCGGCAATCTCGACATGCTGACGGCGGCGCTTGGTGGTCTTGCAGATCGATTCGAGCTGCACGGCGCGCATGTGGATGAAGTGATTGGCGGTGCGGTGGTGACTCACGCCAAGGATTGGAATCTTGCCCGCGAGGCGGTGATCGGCAGTCCGCTGGCGCCAACCACTCCCGGCATCACCATGATGCAGGCCTGCGGCACAAGCTTGCAGGGCGCTCTCGGGCTTGCCGCCAAGATCGCCACGGGCCAGATCGAATGCGGCATCGCCATGGGCTCCGACACCACGAGCGACGCCCCCATCGTCTTCCAACGGAAATTCGCGCAGCGCCTGGTTCAGGCCTCCCGCGCCAGGAGCCTCGGCAAGCGCCTCGGCGCGTTCAAAGGCATGTCGCCTGCAGAACTGGCCCCGCTGCCGCCTTCGACGTCGGAGCCGCGTACTGGCCTCGGCATGGGCGAACATTGCGAGCTGATGGCCAAGGAATGGGGCATTAGCCGCGAGGACCAGGACCTTCTCGCCTATGAGAGCCATAAAAAGGCGGCTGCCGCCTATGACGAAGGCTTCATGGACGATCTCGTCATCCCATGCGCTGGGGTGTTCCGGGACAACAATATTCGAGGCGATATTTCGCTTGAGAAGATGGCTGAGCTGAAGCCGGCCTTCGACAAGGTCAACGGCACCATTACGGCCGCAAACTCGACACCGTTAACGGATGGGGCTGCTACGGTCCTGCTTGCAAGCGAAGAATGGGCGGAAAAGCGCCAAATTCCGATTCAGGCACATTTAACTTTGGGTCGCACTTCTGCCGTAGACTATGTTCAAGGTGAAGGACTTCTGATGGCGCCAACGGTGGCGGTGAGCGAATTGCTCGAAGCCACCGGTCTTGCGCTCCAAGACTTTGATTATTATGAGGTTCACGAAGCGTTTGCAGCACAGGTGTTGGCTACGCTGAAAGCATGGGAATCAGAGGCATATTGCGTCGAGCGTCTCGGACGGGACGGAGCCCTAGGGGTGATTGATCGTTCGAAGCTCAATGTCAAAGGGTCCTCAATTGCTTTCGGTCATCCATTTGCTGCCACAGGCGCACGGATATTGTCGGTTCTGGCCAAACTCTTGCAAAGCGGAGACGGTCAGAGAGGTTTGGTTTCGGTTTGTACAGCTGGTGGAATGGGCGTTGCAGCGATCCTCGAAGGGGTCAAAACGCCAGAGCCGGCTAAGCAAACCAGACGAGGTAGAGGAACAGGCACAGCATAAGTGCCCTCAGCCTGATCTACGAGTAGTGGGCCCAACGAGGCTCCGGGACAGGGGGCAAAAGAGAAATTGCCGAGGCGGCGTTTTCGCCGACGGCCCGACCCAAGACGGAGGTGCTTATGAAGCATCGCACGCTGACTGCGGCTCTAGGACTCCTGGTTGCCGCCATCCTTATTCCCACCGGCCTTGCCCAAGCGGCTTCGGCTGAT
>DAOVDX010000092.1 GCA_030669345.1 Methyloceanibacter sp.
CGGAACCCGATCCAAGCGCCATAGAGGCCAGAATCGATCCAAGAATCGATCTTCAGCCAGTCGATCAGCTTGCCGCGGTGATTACCTTGTAGAAAATCCCGCACTTAACTTCGACCTCTCGATGCGATCGCGACCGTACGGCCACGCCAAATCCGCCCGTCAAAAGGGGCAGTCTTGGCCGCAACCTACACCCAGATTGCGGCGGATTATAGAGACTCTAAGGGGTACAGCACCCTCGTTAAGCAACTGGGATAAGGGGCCCTATTTGGGCACGTCGTAGCCGCGCTTCTTCATACAGGCGACGTAATCGGATTTGGAGATTTTGCCCCGGAGCAGAAGGATCCGCGTCACCGAGGAGATGCCCTTCCGCCGGGCCTCGTTCGTACAGGCTTCTTCGTCCGCCGCGAGAGTGGCTTTGGGGTCTGGGGTTTCTTTCAACGCCTTGGTCGCCGTGAAGTCGACATCTGGCGCTTCGGAGCGGCTGCAAGCCGAGAGTGGCAAGCCGAGCAGACACGCTGCCAAAAGCAAGACGCCAACCCTCCACATAACGACCACGCCCCCGCGACTTCCGGCCTCAAAGCGAAGCTCTCGCCCCGTAAATGACCACCTATACTCATTTGCGGCTTCTGGCGGCCCCTTATCGCCAAAGCCCAAGGTCTAGAGTCCAATTTAGAGCCGAAAGGTGAAGGGCCGATTGCCCTATTCCCGCCCCGGCAGTCAAGGCCAGCCCTAAAAGCGCCGCCGAAACTTAACCCCTCCATACCAAGCCGATGTCAAAGCACGCCATCTTGGCGATTTCACGATTAAGGTGAAGGGCCCGCCGCCAACGAGATCAGATCTAGCCGAAGAGGCGAGGCCCTTTTAAACCAGGCAATACTCTGTGCTAAGACTCCTGAAAATTGGGGCCCGCCCCGAAATGTTCCAAAGAGGAAGTCTGCTAATGCCGAACTTCGCCAAACTCCGTCGCACGGTCCCTCGCGCTGTCCGCCGCTTCGCATTGCCCGCCGCCATCGCTCTGTTGGCGCTGCCGGCGCTGGCCCAGCCGATGCCGCTTGAGGGTGAGATGCCGGATCCCTTCGCGAATTCCGACTGTGCCGCGGAGCCGGTGACGGGCAGCGGCCCCGGCTTCTCCAACTCGCGGGATGCGTCCGAGGATGCGGCGCGCAAGGCCTGGGGCGAGAAGGCGATCAAAATCTATCCGGAAGCCAGTTGGGACACGGCCAAGGACGCAGGCGTGAGCTGCGTGGTGCAGGGGCTCTATAGCAAGTGTTTCGCGCAAGCCATTCCGTGCCGGCCAAAATCTGGTGAAGCCAAGTCTAACGAAGCCGCTTCGGACAAAGCGATGCCGGACGCCATGGGCGCGGAAGAAGCCACCCAATCAGGCGAATAACTCCGACTTTGTCATTGCCCGGCTCGACCGGGCAATCCAGTACTCTCAAAGTCAGTGACTATCGTGAACGGTGGTGGTTACTGGATTCCCGCCTTCGCGGGAATGACAACGCGGAAGCGGGGTGACGTCCTCTTGTGGCCCGAATGCGAGGAGGCTTCCGGTATTGAACGCGAGGTACTGTGGGGGCGGGTGCAGTCCGAATTTCTCGCGCTGAACGAGAAGCGCGCGACGGTGGAGTATGGCGCTGTGGAGCGTGGGGATGCGCTCGAGCCACCGCCTTAGGCGCGGCGCACGGGTTAGGCCGCTCGTGACCGCCATGATAGATTTCTCTCATTTATTGAGGGAGGCAATCATGGCAGTACGGCTGACACCACCGACAAAGAACGTCTTTTATCTCTCGGTCCTCTTAGTGGTCATCGCGATCGTCCTCTATCTGTTCGGCGTGTTCGGATTGATCACTGGCGGTTTCGCGGCCGTGGCCCATATCGCCTTTTGGATCGCGATCGTTGGCTGGGGGCTCTTAGCGATTGGCGTCGCCATGAAGGGCGTCTGACCGCCTGGAGCCTTCGCTCCGTTTCTTGAAAAATATCAATATGTTGCAACGCTTTGGTGAAATGGCGCCGGAGCGGGAGGTCAAGTTCGCGCCCGTGGATCTCAAGTCGGTCGAGGCCGACGGCACATTCTCGGGCTATTCCAGCCTGTTTGGCACGGTCGATCTCGGCCAGGACTTGGTGATGCCTGGCGCGTTTCGCGAAAGCCTTGGGGCGCGTGGTGCGCGCGGCGATAGAGCGAGGGCTTTCGGCTCTCAAGCAACGCTTTGATGCAGGGCGGGCCGTCCAGCCGATGCGGCGCGTTTCATCGAACATGGCACAGTACGGCGCCCCGCTACGCTTTGGCTTCTCCCTGTTTTTCGGGCGCGTTTACCTCGCGTTAAGCAAACTCTCCGAAACATTCTGTCTACGTTGTTTAAGAGGTCGCGCAGCGAAGTTTGATCTCAATTTAGTGATTGAGCAGGTCTTTGCGTTGGGTGCTTCGGTACCTACATATTTATCAACGGACGTTAGTGGAGGTCTGCCATGACCGCAGCAAGCTGGGCGTTACAACGCAGTATCTATCAAGCGCTGACGAACTCGGCAGAGCTGACGTCGCTCCTTGGCGGCGACCGCATCTACTCAGAGGCGCCGCCCGCGGCGCAGTTTCCGTTCATTACTCTCGGCCAGACCGTGAACCTCGATTGGAGCACGGGCACCGAGGACGGCACCGAGCACAGCCTGACCATGCATGTTTGGTCGCGAGCCGACGGCGCCCGCGAAGTGCATGAGATTTTGGAAATGATCCGCAATGTGCTGCACGATCAGGCGCTGGCGCTTGAGGATCATTATCTCGTCAACCTCCGTCACGAATTCATGGAGGCCCGGCTCGATCCCGATGGTGAGACCATGCATGGCATCGTGCGCTATCGTGCCGTGACAGAGCCCATGCAGCAGGTTGCGGCTTAAGGTCTCTAATCTTCTAAGGAAGCACGCATTCTCAACATGGCTGCCACTCGCCGCCCATGGCATTTGTGCGTTCGAGGACTGGCATGCGCATGGCCTGCTGCGCTATAGGGGGCCTTCGAATTTGCGCGCAAAGCTCAGAGGGAGCCCCTTATGTCGCTGTGGAACAAGCTCAAGGATCTCGTCGAAGGGGTCGATGCCGATGCGTCGCGCGCCGGCAATTTGCAGGAAGAGGAATTGCGGCTGTCGGCTGGTGCGCTGCTGGTGACGGCGGGAACTATCGACGGCAATTTTGATGCGGACGAGAAGAAAAAGGTCAAAGCCCTTCTGCAAACGCGCTTCGACCTCGAGCCTAAGGACGTCGGCCAGCTGTTTGAGGGCTCCGAGGTGCGCGAACGGGACGCGGTGGACCTCTACCGCTTCACCAGTGTTCTGTGCCGCCAGCTTGACCAGGATGGCCGCAAACGCATTGTCGAGATGTTGTGGGAAGTGGTGATGGCCGACGGCGTCGTTGACGAGTTCGAGTCGAACCTCGTCTGGCGCGTGGCCGAGTTGATCGGTGTCTCCACAAGAGACCGCGTGATCTTGCGGAAGAAGGTCGAGGCGCGGGTGCTCGTGTAATTTTTCAGCGTGCCTGGCTTGAGCCAGGGTTTTGCGTTGATGGCGAGGGTGGCTTCGGTCGCCCTTTTTCTTTGTCTGACGCTTGTTCGGACGCAACCGGGTCCCTAGGCTCCGGACATGGCTCCGGCTCGGGTTCGAGCTTGGTCGGCTCCGGCGGCTCTTGTGGCGTGGGGAAGTCGCGCAGGTCGGCGGCGGCCTCGGGATATTGCACGGCAAGCGCCTTGGCATCGCCAAGCTCCACATCGCGTGACGGGTCGACGCCGGGCCAGGCGGTGACGCCGCCTAAGAACCAGCGGCGGTTGCCGGTGATGCGCGCGGTGTGAAACGTGCCGCCGGGAATGAAGAGCTGCACAAGCTGGCTGCCGACGATATTCGGACCCATGACCACGAGTTCGCTGGTGCCGCTTTCGTAGAGCATCAGCACCTCGATCGGGTCGCCTTGATAATAGTGATAGAGCTGGTCGTTCTGGACGCGGTGAAGTTGCACCGGTTTCTCCGGCGTCACCATGAAGTATAGCGCGGTGCCTAATGGGCGCCCGGTCTCGAACGGTTTTGGCAGAGCCTTCGGCGGGACATAGAGCGCGCTTTGATAGCTGTCGCGCGCATAGCCAAATCTTCGGTCGGGCTCGAGCTTAAGCAGATTGCGGATGCGCTTGGCCGGCACGTCGTCGGGCATCGCCTTGGCGGGATGCACCAACGACTCGGCTGGCGCGTCGGGCGAGAACACCGGGGTCGCGCCGGATGGCGGCTCTGGTGTCGCCTCGGGCGCCTTCGTCGGCTCCTCGGCTTTCGCCACGCGCGCCGATAGAGCGGCGACGCCGGCGAGGCTCGCGGTCTTCAAGAATTTGCGGCGGCCAATTGGGGCCTTGTCGTCAGCCATGACGGCGATTCTCCATTAAGCGCGGCCTCTATATCACACCGAAACCAACCAAGTCTGTCGGGTCTGTCACATGGTTGAGCGGGAGATAATCGTGGCTAAGGCGCGCGGCTGGCTCGGCACGCCCTATCACCATCAGGCAAGCGTGAAGGGCGTCGGCTGCGATTGCCTCGGGCTGGTCCGTGGGCTGTGGCGGGAGCTTTGCGGGCCCGAGCCGGAAGCAATGCCGCGCTATACGCGCGACTGGGCAACACCACGGGTTCGGAGACATTGACCGCCGCGCTCTCGACCATAGGTTTGTGGGCGGCCGGCGAGATATCGCTGCCCGATCTGATTGCCACGCTTCCCATCGCACTTGGCGGACTTGGCCTTACGGCGCTGGGCGCTAAGGTGGACGATGCGGCAGCGAACAAACCAGGCGTGGCCAAGACCGGCCGGCGGAAGTAAAAAGACCGCCCGGTGGGAGCAAAACGGTGAGGGCACCATTCATGCGCCGTTCATTGGCACTGTTCTAGGGTTGCCTGCAATAACGGATAAGTGGGACGACAGATGGTACGTCGGACGATGAAGCAAATTGCTCTCGCGCTATTCACCGCGGTCATATTGACCGGGGCGGCTGCGCCTGCCCAGGCGGGGTGTGTGCCGTGGAAATCCGCGGGCGCGCTCATCTCTAAGAACTCGCTCATCTCAGGCGGGGCCATCTATGGCATCGTCCAAGCCAAGACCGGCGGCAAAGTGATCTCCGCGAGCCTGTGTCAGAACGGCAGTAGGTTCGTCTACAAGGTCGTCGTTTTGGGTAAGAAGGGTGACGTGCGGAAGCTCAACGTCGATGCCCGCACCGGGCGTTTCTAGGTAGGCGCTGAGAGCGTCCTGAATCCAGGGAGGACAGTCGTTTGCGGCTTCTCGTCGTCGAGGACGATCCAGATCTTAACCGGCAGCTCGTGACCGCGCTTGGCGAAGCGGGCTACGCCGTGGACACCGCATTCGACGGCGAGGAAGGGCACTTCCTCGGCGATACCGAGCCCTATGATGCCGTGGTGCGCGATATCGGTCTGCCCAAGAAGGACGGCTTGAGCGTGCTCGAGCAATGGCGGCGCGACGACCGCAAGATGTCTGTCCTGATCCTCACGGCGCGCGAGCGCTGGAGCGACAAGGTGGCCGGCATGGATGCTGGCGCCGACGACTACGTCGCCAAGCCCTTCCACATGGAAGAGGTGCTAGCGCGGCTTCGTGCACTGGTCCGGCGTTCAGCTGGCCATGCCCACAACGAGATGGAATGCGGGTCAGTGCGGCTCGACACCAGGACGTCACGCGTCACGGTCGACGGCCAAGGTGTGAAACTCACCTCCCACGAATATCGCGTTCTCCATTATCTCATGTTGCATCGGGAACGCGTCGTCTCCCGCACCGAACTTGTCGAGCATCTCTACGAGCAGGATTTCGACCGCGATTCAAACACCGTCGAAGTGTTTATCGGGCGCCTGCGGAAGAAGCTTCCAGGAGACCTCATCACGACCGTTCGGGGGTTGGGCTACCGCCTCACCGACATCGAAGATGGGGCCTAAATCCCTCGCCTTCAGGCTGTTTATCTCGTCTGCGGTGTGGACCCTCGTGGTCATCCCGATTGCCGCCATTCTGCTCGTTTCGCTTTATCGCCAAGCCATCGAACGCAACTTCGATGCGCGCCTCAACGTGTATTTAACGAGCCTGGTGGCCTCGACCACAGGCGAGGGCGAAGCTTCCCCCCAAGAACCCGCCAATCTCGGGGCTCCGATCTTCACCATCCCGTTCTCGGGCTGGTATTGGCAGATCAAGCCGCTCCAAGGCGCCGAGCGCCCGCTCTATATCTCCGACTCGCTGCTCGACCAGCAGCTTGAGTTGCCGAGCGGAAGCGGTCTTCCCCCCGACGATACCCTCACACGGCGAAGCTACGCGGAAGGTCCCGACGACCAGAATCTGCGTATCGTCGAACGCGAGATTAGGACGGCAGGCCCGGGCTCCGCTCCTTATTCCTATGCCGTGGCTGGTGATGCCGCGGAGATCGACGACGATCTCGCCGCGTTCACCACCATGCTCATCTTGGCGCTCGCTCTTCTCGGGCTTGGCCTCGTGGCGGGAACCTTCTTTCAAGTTCGGTTTGGGCTCCTTCCGCTGCGTGTCATTCGTGAAGATCTTGCCTCCATCCGCTCGGGCGATGCCGAGAGTCTTGAAGGGGAGCTTCCCGACGAGATTAGGCCGCTGCAGCAGGAGCTGAACGCGCTGATCCAATCCAATCGCGAAATCGTGGATCGCGCCCGCACCCATGTTGGCAATCTGGCGCATGCGTTGAAGACGCCACTCAGCGTGATTAGCAACGAGGCGCGGACCCATAAAGGTGCGCTGTCCGACAAGGTTGTTGAGCAGGCGGAGATCATGCGCACCCAGATCACCCATCATCTCGACCGGGCGCGGGTCGCCGCGCGGTCGGGCGTGATTGACGACACCACCGACGTCGTGCCGGTGCTTGAGGCTCTGCGGCGCACGCTCGACCGCATATATGGGGAGCGCGGGATCAAGATTGAGATGGCTCCGAGTCCTGATTTGAAGTTCCAGGGGGAAAAGCAGGACTTCGAGGAGATGGTCGGCAATTTGATGGACAACGCCTGCAAATAGGCCAATGGGCGCGTCACGGCTAAAGCCGAAGCCGTGGAAGACAGCACGAGCTTCAGCGTCATTGTTGACGACGACGGCCCTGGCCTGACCGGCGCCGAGCGGCAGAGGGCGATGAAGCGGGGGCAGCGTCTCGATGAGAGCAAGCCCGGTTCAGGTTTGGGCCTTTCCATCGTCGCTGACCTAGCTCATCTCTATAAAGGACGTTTCGAACTCGAACCCTCGCCAGATGGGGGCTTGAGGGCCCGGTTAACCTTGCCTGCGGCTTGATTTTTGGGCTATTGCCTCACTGCAACCTAATTTGGCCAGTTTTGTTATTCTTAACGACTGTTTGAGTGGTTGAACGTCAAAAGTTAGTTTTCGCCGAGGACAACCGGGTCGCCTGGGCGACGAGGGAAGACAATGAGACTTACGCCGATCATCGCCATTGCTCTTGTGCCGCTTTTTCTGGCTGCCTGTGGGCCAGGGAACAAGCAGGGCACGGGCACCGTTGTCGGCGCCGTTGCTGGTGGCGCTGCGGGTGCGGCCATCGCCGGTAGCAACAACCGCATGGCTGGCGTGGCGATTGGCGCCATGGCCGGCGGCCTTCTCGGCAACTTGATCGGCGCGGATATGGATAAGCGGGACCGTGAGCTCGCGGCAGCCGCCCAATACCAGGCCCTGGAACGGGGCAATCCTGGTGTCGCCACAGCTTGGAACAACCCCTCGAACCAGCATCATGGCCAGATTGTGCCCGGCAAGCCTTATCAGCAGGGCGGATCCTTCTGCCGTCCCTATACGCACACGATCTATGTGAGCGGAGAGCCGCAAACGGCACGGGGCACGGCCTGCCGGTCCCCCGACGGCACCTGGAAGAACGTCGGTTAGACCGCGCCTGACGCCAGCATTTCCTACATTGCTGCGATTTAATCTTCTTAAGTAGGCCGGACCTTGCCCCGCCGAA
>DAOVDX010000199.1 GCA_030669345.1 Methyloceanibacter sp.
ACCGTCAGCCCAAGCGTCTGTTGTAACTTCCGAATTAGGTGATCGAAGTCCGAAGCGCCGATGGGGTCGAGACCGGCCGTGGGCTCGTCCAGAAACACGATCTCCGGGTCAAGCGCGAGCGCACGGGCCAGGCCTGCGCGCTTGCGCATGCCGCCTGAGAGCTCGGACGGAAATTTATGCGCGGCCTCGGGTGGCAGGCCGACCATGGCCAGCTTGAGGAAAGCGAGGTCGTCCATCATGGCCTGGGGCAGCTTGAGATGCTCGCGCATCGGCACCTGGATGTTCTGCAACACCGTGAGCGCGGAGAACAAAGCACCGTCCTGGAAAAGAATGCCCCAGCGTTTCTCGATTTCGAGGCGGGCATCGGCTGAGAGCGTCTTCGTATCCTGTCCAAAAAGCCCAACATCGCCCTTGTCCGGCTCCAGAAGGCCGGTGATCACCCGCATCAGAACCGACTTGCCTTGGCCCGAGCCGCCGACAATGGCGAGGATCTCGCCGCGATAGACATCGAGGCTGAGCGACTCCCAAATCTGGTGCGTACCGAAGCTCTTGGCGAGCCCGCGCACACTGATGATCACCTCTCGTTCGCTCTGATCGGTCACATCCCAATCCCCGACAAGAACATAGCGAAGACCGCATCCAGGATAATCACCAAGAAGATCGCCTTGACCACGGCGGATGTCACATGGGTTCCAAGGCTCTCCGCGCTGCCCTCCACGCGCAGGCCTTCGAGACAGCCAACCAGGCCAATGATGATGGCGGCAAACGGCGCCTTGATCATGCCAGCCATGAAATGCTGCATGGTCGCCGCTTCCTGCAGCTTGTCGAGATAGGTGCTCATATCGAGCCCCAGCACGCCGAAGGCCATCACGCCGCCACCAGCAAGCCCCATAATGTCGCCAAGAAATGTGAGCATCGGCAACGCCACGATGAGCGCCAGCACACGCGGCAGCACCAAAGTGTCCATGGGATCGATGCCGAGCGTGCGCATGGCGTCTATCTCCTCGCGCATCTTCATGGAGCCGATCTCAGCCGTGAAGGCCGAACCGGACCGGCCGGCCACCATGATGGCGGTGAGTAGGATACCAATCTCACGCAAGGTTAGGATGGCGACCATGTTGACGGCATAGGGCTCCGCCCCGAACGGCCGCAACTGCTCCACACCTTGCTGCATGATCACGGCGCCAATCAGAAAGCAGATCAGCGCGATGATCGGCACCGCCCGCAAGCCTGCATGGTCGAGATGATGGAAGAAGGAGGTGGTGCGGAAACGCCACGGTTGCCTCAACAGGCGCAAGAATGCGGCGGACACTTCGCCGAGAAACGCCGTGAGCTGGAGCCCGTCGCGCCAGAAACCGGTTACCAGATTAGTGGTGCTATCGACCAATTGCTCAAGCGGTTTCGGCTCGTCGATCTCGGGCCGCTTCGCGCCACCGCGGCGATGCACTTCCTCGATGAGAATTCTAAAGCCCTCGGTCGCGCCGGCGTAATGGGTGCGCAAGCCGCCCTTCTGCCAGGCAGCGGCTGTCCGCTGTAGAAGCCAGGCACCAGCGGTATCGATTTCCTCGATCCCGGAAATATCCATCTCGCCGGCGAACTCCGCCGTTGGCGGGATCGGCACACGCAGGCGCGTCAACGCCTTATCGAGCTCGGCCGCCTCGGCAACTGTCCAAGCGCCCTTGGCCACCAACCGGAAGGTGGTGCCGCTGAGCTCGACGCTGAAGCCGGGTGCAAGGGCCTGCGTCGGCAGAACAAGCTGATGGTCGCGCTTGAGCATGGAAGGGCTTAGCTTGGTTGATACGCTTGAGCTTTAGAACGCCGACGCCGTTCGAAGTGCTCTGTTTTTGAACGAAAACACCAAAGAAAGAAAGGCGTTATGGCGGGTTCCGGGGTTGAGCTTAACGGCTTGGGCGCATCACCGGGCTCTTCGCTTGGGGTCCACGTTGAGCGCTGGCCGATCCGGGGCCAGTTTACCATCGCGCGGGGCACGAAACGCGAGGCCGTCGTGGTGGTCGCCGAGATCAGCGATGGACACCACAAAGGCCGAGGCGAATGCCTGCCTTATGCCCGTTACGGCGAGAGCGTCGAAGGCGTGGTCGCTGCCATCAAGGGCTGCGCCGCGGCGGTCACATCAGGTTTGGACCGGGACGCGCTCGCCCGCATACTTCCCCCCGGCGCGGCACGTAATGCGCTCGACTGCGCGCTATGGGATTTGGCGGCAAAGCAGTCGGGCAGACGCGCGGCGGCGCTCGCTGGCCTCGCACGCCTGCACAAAGTGCCGACGGCCTTCACCATTTCGCTCGGCAGTCCTGAAACCATGGCC
>DAOVDX010000202.1 GCA_030669345.1 Methyloceanibacter sp.
ATTTTTGCCCTTCGGAGGCAGATCCTTGCCCTTCGGAGCTATGTCGCTTGTCTTTTGGAGCATGTCCTCTGGAAGGTGCTCTGTCATTGCGTGCCCAGCAGCCAATCGGGCCTGAATGGCCCCTTCCGTTCGCCTGCAAGCATAGCGGGGAAGGTTAAAGTCAGCGTCACTATCGCTTTTCTTTGGGGCCACATTCCGGCATTGCGTACACAGCTTTTGGGCATCTGCCCAGATTCTCGTGTCTTACAGTCCAAGAACATCAGCCATGGAATAGAGGCCAGGGGCCTTGCCCTTGCCCCAAAGGGCCGCCTTCACGGCGCCATTGGCGAAAATTCCCCGATCCGACGCGACATGAGTGAGTTCGATGCGCTCTCCCGGCCCGGCAAAAATGACCGTGTGCTCGCCGACCACATCGCCACCGCGCAATGCGGCAAAGCCAATATCGCCGTCGCGCCGTGGGCCGGTGTCTCCGTCACGGGTCGTGACGCTCTTCTCGGCGAACGACACTTCGCGCCCCTTAGCGGCTGCGGCGCCCAGCATTAGCGAGGTGCCCGAAGGCGCATCACGCTTGTGGCGGTGGTGCATTTCTAAGATTTCGATGTCGAATTCGGCTCCTAACGTCGCCGCGACGCGCTCGGTGAGCGCGGCAAGCAGATTGACGCCCATGCTCATATTGCCAGCCTTAATGATGGTGGCGTGGCGGGCGGCTGCCTCGAGCTTGGCGAGGTCGTCGTCTGAAAATCCAGTGGTGCCGATGACGTGGACGATGCGTGCCTGGGCCGCGAGCCCGGCGAAGGCCACTGTCGAGGCAGGCGAGGTGAAATCGAGCACGCCATCGATATGGGCAAATAGGGGGAGCGGATCGTCGGTGATGGTGACGCCGAGCGGGTCGAGCCCGGCCATTGTGCCCATGTTTTGGCCAATCGCGGGAGAGCCCTTGGTCTCGATGCCGCCCGCGATGGTGGAGCCTGGCGTCTCGGCCAGGGCACGGGTCAACGCCTGGCCCATGCGCCCAGCGGCGCCCAGCACGGCGATTCTCATGTCACTCATCGCGATTGGTCCATGTGCCAAGGAGCTTGGCGCGAAAAAAACGGCGCTCCACAGGTCCCCGAGGCCCTTCTAAGACGCCGAGGGGCCGGTCACAAGTCCTGCGAGCGCTGAAAGGGCATCTTGTTGTGACTCAAACCCTCAAATCGAAATTATCATCGATTATTGGCGGTGCCGACTGCATGCAGACCAACTAAGCGACGAGGGGACGATTGAGCGGCTTGCCGTCTGCTTCGGTGTCCTCCGACGCGTCCGTCTCGGGCTTGCGGTAATAATAGCCTTGCACTTGGTCGCAGCCCCATTCCTTCAGCATCGCGGCTTGGGTTTCGTTTTCGACGCCTTCGGCCGTGATCATCACGTCCAGCGACTGACCGAGACCGACAATGCTCGACACGATGGCGCTGGTCTACTCGCTGCTGCCGAGCGTGTCGATGAAGGAGCGGGCGATCTTGATCTTCTTCAAGATCGCCCCGACAAAACGCCGGCAGCGACCGTAAATAGACCGAGGACCACTAGACCGGTCATGATCAGCCGATCCTGAGCGCCTTCCTGTTTCATTTTTGCGCATTCCCAAAAAATCGCGACAACAAGCGACGACCGTAGAGACCGGTTATTAAGGCCCGGCCAAGGGATGCGGTGAATCAGACGTTAAGCGGTATCACGCCCAGACGAAGGCGATCTTGCTGAGCGAGGTTTCGCCGAAGCTTTCGGCGCCCTCGGCGATGGGCTTGCCGCCAAGCTGATGGTAGAATCCGCACGCCGCTTCGTTGTCCGTAAGTGCCCACACGAGCAGGCCTTTTAGCCGCCTCTCGGCAAGCTGCGCGCGGGCGCCATCGAAGAGCTTTTCGCCGAGGCCAAGCCCCTGATAGGTGGGGTGGACGTAGAGCTCGAAGATCTCGCCTTGGAATGGTGCGCGCTTCAACCGGCAGCGGCCAAACGTCACATAACCCGCCGCCTCGCCGTTAAATTCGAGCACGAGCAGCGGCGTCCGTTTGTGCATCGCGTCTTCCCACCAGCGCGGGCCGCGCCGTGAGATCATGCGTTCGAGCGAGAGATGCGGGATGATGCCCTGATAGGCGCCACGCCACGCCTCTTCGTAAACGGATACGAGGGCTGAAGCGTCTTTAGGCCGCGCTGGCCTGATGTGTGCGACATCGACCGACATGATTCGAGCCTAACGCAGGGTGGTGGCGCCGGGCAAAGCCGTCGTCGGATTTATCCCGCATGATTTCATATCGTAGAAATAAGTGTGGCGG
>DAOVDX010000111.1 GCA_030669345.1 Methyloceanibacter sp.
ATTCGGCAGGAAACGACGCCTCGTACGACGCTTGGCATGGCTCACATTGTTGCCGGTGAGCACGCCTTTGCCGGATAGCTCGCAGCGACGGGCCATAGTCCTATGTCCTTCTAACGAATATCAATTGAAGCCGGTTGCGGCTCGTGACTCCACAAGGGCGGCAGCCAGGGGGCGAGATATACGGGGATGGCCCATTTCGGTCAAGGCACCGCCTCGATTCGCCGCTAGGCTTAGAATTGACGAATCTCCCGAATAGCTGGACATTCGCGGGACAAGCGGCATTTGGAGCTTCTTGTTAGAGGTCGGGACGCATGTGGGCCACACGACATTATATGAGGCTTTTGGCTGTTGCCGCTCTCACCTGTGGGCTTGGCGGCGCCTATGAGGGCCATCGCGCCCATGCCCAGAGCTCGAGTAGTGGCTCGGCGCGGATTGTCGCGGTCTACAAGATCAGTGTCGGCAGCTTCAATCTTGGCAACTTCCGGGTGACCACGACCGTGCGTGGCGATGGCTACGACGTGCGCGGCCAAGGCCGGTTCTCCATTCTCGAAGGGCTCATCTATTCGTGGAACGGCACCACCACCAGCCGGGGCCGGGTGACGCCCGAAGGCCCCGAGCCCTCCACATACGCTTTTAAGTTTACCGACGGCGGCAAGAAGGGCGAGAGCCTGCGCATGACCTTCAACGACGGCGCCGTACGGAGCGTCTCGATCACGCCCCGCAAGCGCCAGCATCCCCGGATCATTCCGGTGACGCAGGAGCAGCTTAAAGGCGTGCTCGATCCTTTAAGCGGCGCGTTCCTGACCGCACACTCTTCCAACCCCAATGGCGACCTCAATGTCTGCAATCGCACCCTGCCGGTGTTCGACGGCAGGCAGCGCTTTGATCTTGTGCTCAAACCCAAGAAGGCCGTCATGGTGCACAACAAGACGCGTGGCGCTTATGCGGGGCCGGCGGTGATCTGCCGGGTGAAGTTCATCCCGATCTCTGGGTACCATCCTGACGATCCGGGGATTAGACATTTGACGCAGTCCAACGAGATCGAAGTCTGGCTGATCCCCGTCAAGCGCACCCAGATGTATGTGCCCTATCGGATTGTGCTGCCAACGCCCGTGGGCTATGGCACAGCCGTCGTCACATCGATCCAAGTCTCAGGTTCCAGACGGGCCAGCATCGACTGAGCCACGCTCTCGAAACACAGCCCGCGCGCAATGAGTTAACGCGCAAGCCCCAAAACCCAACATGTCGTAGTGAACGGACTAGGAAAATTTACGTTCCCCTGATTCGTCCCCTCTCTGTTCCCCTTGCGATCTCTCGTGAGCAGTGGTGCGACGAAGTGCAAACGCAAGATGTAGTATGCGCGCACGATCATGCCTGCCAGCCCGAGATGTCGGCTTGCATGCACGGCAACTGTGCCATTTTGGAGCGGAACAAAGACCGAGTATGCGATGTCACCGATTCGGACGAGATTTGTTCTGCACCCGTTCCGGCCTGAGCGAGAGAGACGTTAAGAACAATTAACAATGACCCGCTCGTTTTCCACGCAATCCACAGATCCCTTAAGAGGGCGCGGCGTCACCGCCGTGCTCGGGCCCACCAACACGGGAAAAACCCACCTCGCCATCGAGCGCATGCTCGCTCACGACGTTGGCGTCATCGGCCTGCCTTTGCGGCTGCTTGCGCGCGAGGTCTACGACAAGGTCGTCGCGCGCGTTGGGCCGGGCCAGGTCGCGCTCATCACCGGCGAAGAGAAGATCAAGCCGCCCTCCCCGCGCTTCTATGTGTGCACGGTCGAGGCCATGCCTCAGGACCTCGATGCCGACTTTGTCGCCATTGACGAGATCCAGCTCGCTGCGGATGCCGAGCGCGGGCATGTGTTTACCAACCGTCTGTTCCACGCGCGCGGATCGAGTGAAACGCTGCTGCTCGGCGCGGCGACCATGCGCGACGTCATTCGCGAACTGCTACCCGCCGCGAATCTCGTCTCGCGCCCGCGCCTCTCCAACCTCTCTTATGCCGGCGACAAGAAAATCACCCGCCTGCCGCGGCGCTCGGCCATCGTGGCCTTCTCGCTCAACGATGTTTACGCCATTGCCGAGCTGGTGCGGCGGCAGCGCGGCGGCGCCGCTGTGGTGCTTGGCGCTCTCAGCCCCCGCACCCGCAACGCCCAAGTGGCCCTCTACCAGAACGGGGACGTGGACTTTCTGGTGGCGACAGACGCTATCGGCATGGGTCTCAACCTCGATCTCGACCATGTGGCATTCGCTGGCATCCACAAATTCGACGGCCAGACGCACCGCAATCTGATCCCGGCGGAAATCGGCCAGATCGCCGGGCGCGCCGGGCGTCACATGAATGACGGTACTTTTGGCGTCACCGGTCAGGTTCCGCCGTTGGAGCCCGAACTCATCGAGTGCCTCGAAAATCACAGCTTCGATCAGGTCACCCTGCTGCAATGGCGCAGCCGTACGCTCGATTTTGCCTCCATCGATGCGCTGAAGGAGAGCCTACGCGAGACACCGGACCACAGACGGCTCACGCGCTCACGCATGGTCGACGATGTGATTGCGTTGGAGAATGTGACCCGGGAAGACGACGTGCGCGACATGGCAAGGTCCCGGGCCGCCGTCGGGCTGTTGTGGGAAATGTGCCAAATTCCGGACTTCCGTAAGGTCTCCCCTGCGAGCCACGCCGAGTTTGTCGCCAGTCTCTATCGCTTCGTCATGAGCGATGAGGGCAAGATTCCAGAGGACTGGATTGCCAATCAGGTGGCCTCGTCCGACCGCACCGACGGCGATCTCGACACGCTGTCAAACCGGCTGGCCCAAATTCGCACCTGGACCTTTGTGTCTCAACATGCCCAATGGCTGCAAGACCCTGCCCATTGGCGGGATCGTACGAAGGCAATCGAGGACAAATTGTCCGATGCCCTTCACGAACGCCTGACGCAACGCTTCGTCGACCGCCGCACCAGCGTCCTCATGCGGCGACTACGCGATAAGGAGGAGATGATGGCCGAAATCAGTTCTGACGGTCAGATTCTTGTAGAGAACCATTTTGTTGGCCATCTCGATGGGTTCCGCTTTACGCCCGATGCGTCGATTGGCGGCATCGACGGCAAGGCGGCACGCCATGCCGCGGCGCAAGTCTTAGCGAGCGAGTTTACCGCGCGCACCGATGCGCTCGCCGGCGCGCCCGATGACGCCATTACACTCTCCCCTACCGGGCGGATGGTTTGGCAAGGTTCGGAGATCGGACGGCTTGAGGCGGGCGAGACGGCACTGAAGCCACGTCTGCAGATCCTCGCCGACGATCATCTGACGCCGCCTGACCGGGAGCGCGTAGTGAAACGCCTCGAAGCTTGGCTTGCCGCGCATCTCGACGGGAAGCTCAAGCCTCTGATGGCGCTCAACGAGGCATCGGACCTGTCGGGCCTGTCCCGTGGTCTTGCTTTTCGCTTAACCGAAAATCTCGGTGTGCTGCGCCGTGAATCAGCTTCCGATGAGATCAAGGCGCTCGACCAGACGGCGCGCGGGCAATTGCGCAAATACGGCGTCCGCTTTGGAGCGTTCAATCTCTATTTCCCGGCGCTACTGAAACCCGCCTCAGCAGAGCTGCTGCTTCTGCTCTGGGCGCTTCATGGCGGAGAGGAGCATGGCCTCGACCCCGAGGGCTTGCCGGAGCGGCCGCAGCAGGGGCTGACCTCCGTTGCCGCGGACAGCGCCATCTCCGAACCCTATTGGCGCGCCGCTGGCTTCCATGTGGCCGGCACACGGGCGGTGCGCATCGACATGCTTGAGCGGCTGTCCGACCTCATTCGGGTTCGTGTCTCATGGCGGCTTGTGGAAGGCGGCGAAGACGCACCCTCTGGCGCCACCGGAGATGGCGGCTTTCGCGTCAGCCCAGAGCTGATGTCCATGGTTGGCTGCTCGGGCGATGAGTTTGCCTCAATCCTGCGGTCGCTTGGCTTCCGCCTAGAACGGAAGAAACTGGAAGCTGACGAGGGCGCCGCTAAACCTGCGGACACTGAAGCGCCGGAAGCCACTACAGAAACCGAAAAACCAAAGGCCCAAGAAACGCCAACGGAAAAAACTCTAACGGAAGCAACGGCGGCTGAAGAGGCAAAGGCCGAGAGCGATATCGCGCCCGCCGAGCCCGAGAAACCTGAATTCGACGAGATTTGGCGGCCAGGCAGGCGCAAGGAGCCTCGTCGGGAGGCACGCAGCGGCACGAAGCCCGAGCGCAAAAAGCGCGGCAAGGAGCAGGGCAAAGAGCGCGGCAAAACTGGCCAGCGCCAGCCGCGGCGAAACCAAAGCCAAGGTAAAGGTAAAGGCCAATCTCAGCGGCAAGCTCAAGAGCATGCGGAGCGGCGCAAAGCCAAGCGCGTGCGCGAGGAAGCAGCCGCCGAGAATTCTCCCTTCGCCGCGTTGAAGGATCTACGCAAGACGCTTGCCGCGCGCGGGCGGCCTGAGCAGAGCTGACACCTATTTCCATGCCGGAGCAGCGGCTCGACAAATGGCTATGGTCTGCCCGTCTGGTGAAGACCCGCACGGGCGCCGCACGTCTCATCGCCGCGGGCAAGGTGCGCATCAACAGCGAGCGGGCGCTAAAGCCGAGCCGGCTGGTTCGCACCGGCGACGTGGTGACCGCGATGCCTCTTGGCGGGCTCAAGGTCCTGCGTGTCATTGACGTCACGGAGCGCCGCGTTTCGGCAAGCCTCGCCCAGACGCTTTACGAAGACCTCACACCCGAAGACACCACGCCGGAGAAGACGGTGGGACTCTCGCGCACCGGCAAGCGCCCAACGAAGCGCGATCGCCGCCGCCTTGACGCCTTTCGCAGCGGCGGCTAACAATTCCAGTCTGTTTGATGGCGCGAGGCGTCAAACCGCCGGCGACGTCTGCTTCTTGGATTCCGGCGCAGGTTTGATCTGCCCTTTGCGAAGCAGCTTGGCGACCTCGCTGGCCTTCACCGGGCGGCTGAAATAATAGCCTTGCCCGTGCTCACAGCCGGCTCCGATCAGGAAACGCCTCAGCGCCTCGGTCTCGACCCCCTCGGCGATGACATCGAGGGCAAGCCGGATGGCCGCACGAACCACGGCGGCGTTCCGGTAATCTACCGTCACCCGGAACACAAACTCCTGCGCGAGTTTCAGCCGGTTGACGGGATAGATGGTCAGATATTTGAGCGGCGAATAGCCGGTGCCGAAATCGTCAATGGCAATCTTGGTTCCGAGTTGGCGGAAATTTTCCAGCGTGTCGCTGTGCCGTTGCGTCGCCTCCATGAGCACCGTCTCGGTCAACTCAAGTTCGATTTCGCCTGGATTGATGTCCCATTTCGCGAGGCTCTCTTCGACCTCGCGCTCAAGCTCCGCCGCGTTCTTAAGTTGGACGCCGGAGATATTGACCGCCAGCACCTGGGGCGCGATGCCTTCAGCTTTCCACTCATGCAGTTGGCGGCACGCTTCGTTGAAAATCCACTTCCCGAGCGGCAGCACGGCACCGGTCCTCTCGGCGATCGGGATGAACGATGCTGGCGTCAGCAAGCCTCTTGTCTCGTGGTTCCAGCGCACCAGAGGCTCCAGACCGGTAATGCGGCCCGTCGTTAGCTCGACCTGCGGCTGGTAATAAAGCTCCAACCCGCCCTCCAATATCGGCAACCTGAGTTCGTCGGCCACGCGGACGCGTTCGTGAACCTGCTGGTCGAGATCCTGACTGTGGAAGCGGTAGCAATTGCGCCCCTCGTCCTTGGCGCCATAGAGCGCCAAGTCCGCCTGGACCATGATCGCTTTCGGCCCCGCGATATCGCGTGAGAACAGGGCAATGCCGATGCTCGATGTGACCGAGATTTTGTGACCATCGATCAGGAAAGACTTGGCCGCCGCTTCGCCGACCCTTGCCGCGAGCGTCCCGGCCTCTGTCGGGTCGGTGACGTTGTATGTGAGAATGGCAAACTCGTCGCCGCCGAACCGCGCCACGAGATCCTCTTCCCGCACAACGAGCTTCAGCCTTTCCACAACTGCCTTCAGCAGCTTGTCGCCCATGGCGTGCCCAAGCGTGTCGTTCACGTCCTTGAATTCATACGTCGAGATAGAGCACCGCGAATGGCTGGGCATTGCGCTGGCTCGTCGAGAAGGCCAGCTTCAGTCGCTTCATGAAGGCGCGGCGATTCGCCAGCGTCGTCAGAGTGTCGGTCTGGGCAAGCTGGAGCACTTTGCGATTGGCGGCCTCTAGCCGCAACGCGTGACGCAGCGACGCCCACATATAGGCGAGCACGGCCGCGAACAGCAGAACGATCAAAATAGACAGGAGCCAAGCCCGATAGTGGCTAATCAGTCCACCGGCGCTCGGCGCGACGAAAAGCTCCCAGCGGGCATCCCCGACAATCAGCGATGTCGACCAATGGGGCGTTGCCTGGACTTCGGATTTGACCAGCTTCAC
>DAOVDX010000196.1 GCA_030669345.1 Methyloceanibacter sp.
GTGTATGTCGTGGTTTCTTCTCTCTATTCCGACATACAATTACCATCTAAGTCCTTGAAATTGCTGGTGCCCAGGGGCGGAATCGAACCACCGACACGCGGATTTTCAATCCGCTGCTCTACCAACTGAGCTACCTGGGCCTAATTTTAGGCATTCGGTGAGGGGATGAGTTCCTCGCCAAGGCGCGGCCCACACACACAAGGCCCTGGCTTATAGGAAATCACCCCGCCCCTGTCGAGACCGGCAATGGGGCCTTCAGTCCTCCTCGTCGAACCTGCCATCATCGATATTGCCGGTCGGCTCGCCGGGCACTGCGTAGCTTCCCTTGAGCCAGCGGCCGAGGTCAATTTCGGCGCAACGCTTGCCGCAAAACGGCCGATGCTCTTTCGCTGTGGGCTTGGTGCAGATGGGGCAGCGGCCAGAGGTCTTTTCCCCGGTCGGCTTGGGTGACTCAGTCACTCCGTTTCGACTTCCGACTTGGAGAGCCATAACAGGCTGACCGGATAGCCCTCACCCGCCAATAGGCTCACCACCTCGGTGAGCGGCAGGCCCACCACGTTGGTGTATGACCCGATGAGCTTCACCACGAACGCGCCGGCGATGCCCTGAATGGCGTAGCCGCCAGCTTTGCCCTTCCACTCGCCACTGGCGAGATAGGCGCCAATTTCCTGGTCGGAGATATTGCGGAAGCGGACCCGTGTCTCGACCACGCGCTCGCGCCAGCGCCCTTCCGGCGTGACGAGGCAGATGGCGGTGTGCACCCGATGGGCGCGGCCACGAAGCAGGCGCAGCGCGTCGGCGGCCTCATGCTCCAACTCAGCCTTGCCGAGCACCCGGCGCCCGACGGCCACCACAGTGTCGGCAGCAATCAAAAAGGCCTTGGCGAGTTCAGGATCGGCACGGGTGATCTTAAGTGCGGCCTCGGCCTTAGCGCGGGCGAGCCGGCGGACGATGTGACGTGGAACTTCGCCCTTGGCCACACTCTCATCGACGGAAGCCGGACGGAGCGCATCTGGTGGGATGCCGGCCTGCTCAAGGAGTTGGAGCCGCCGCGGTGATGCCGAGGCAAGCACCAGCTTCGGACGGAAGCTCGACCCGGGCGTAGGCATGCGCCGGCGCGGCGGCCGCGTTGGGGCTTTCGCCTTCTGCGCCGTCGTCGTCACAGGCTCGGCCTTCGCGGAAGCCTTCCGCGTCAGACCAAGTCTGCTACTTAAACCGGTAAGTGATCCGACCTTTAGTGAGATCATAAGGCGTCATCTCGACTAGAACTTTGTCGCCTGCAAGCACCCGAATTCGGTTCTTGCGCATCCGTCCCGCCGTGTGGGCAATAATCTCGTGGTCGTTCTCGAGCTTCACCCTAAATGTGGCGTTCGGGAGTAGTTCGCTGACCACCCCCGGAAATTCGAGTAATTCTTCCTTCGCCATAAGGCTCCTTCCGCATCCTGGATTGCGGCGGAGAATGGTCGCCCCGCCAACTAAAATCAAGGGCATTGCGGCGCTCAGAGGCGGCAGTCCTCTCCATTTGGGCCAGCCGCCGCGTTTTCTTCGCCATTCCTTGCCACAATGTTGCGAGCGGAAGCCATGAGCCGCTATAGCTTATGTTCTCGTGCAGTTGACCAAGATCATAATCCCGACCGACCCATCAGGGTCTTATTGCCTCGCTCACATTGTTGATCCAGCCCCAATGGCCCTACCCTCCTGTTGATGCCCACCGAGCAGCGATCCCGAAGCCCCCTCTACCGTTCGACCAGGCCCTTCCTGTTTTTGGGCGATATCTCCGCGCGGTGGCCAGCGCGAGCGCTGGTGGTCCTCGTCCTACTATCTACGCTCATGGTAATCGGCCTTGCCCGGCTGGAAACGGATGACGCCCTTGATGAATTCCTTGAATCCGCGACGCCCGACTACCAAGCCTTCGAGCGCTTACGCGAGCGTTTCCCAGCGAATAATCTCGACGTTTACCTCGCGGTAGACGGACCAGACCTGCTGAGCCCCGAGCATCTGCAGCAGATGCAGGATCTCACTTTCGATCTTCTGCTCTCCGATGCCGTGGAATCGGTGATGTCGATCTACTCCTTGCGAGAGCCGCTTCGCGATGGCGGCTTACCGGGGACCATTATTCCGAGCGAGCTGCCCCTGGAACCAGAGGCTCTGGCGGCGCTCGAAGCGCGCCTCGACGGTCACCCCCTGGCCAGCGGCCGACTCTTCTCCAAGTCCGATGCGGGAAACCGCCTCGCCCTGTTCGTTGTCACCCTCGACCCTGACGAGATCGCGGATGGCGGTCTGCCCATCGTCATGGGCGAGCTGAAGACCGTCGTGAGCGAAACCTCCGCCGCGCGTGATCTGCGGATAGGCTTGGCGGGCATGCCAGCCATGAAGGCGGAGTTGATCGAAAGCACCCGCCGGGACCTTCGGTTGGTCAACGCCGCCGGGCTCCTGGTTGGCGCGGCGGTTCTCGGCTTCTTCTTCCG
>DAOVDX010000030.1 GCA_030669345.1 Methyloceanibacter sp.
AATGATTGTGGTAGGACTTCGAGGACGCATGCACCGAACCGCTCGGCGCTAACGCAACCCGGAGCGCTTCCTTGGTATTGGTCTTCCCAACGCTTCCGGTGACGCCAATTACGACGGCGCGCTCCATCCGTACGCGACTCGCACGGCCAAGGTCGTTGAGCGCGGCAAAGGTATCGGCGACGCGCACCAGTCTCTCTTCATCACCGGGCGGAAAGGTCCCATCAACAACGGCACAGCCAGCGCCGGCCTCAACCGCGAGGGCGACATAGCCATGGCCGTCGCGGTTCGGCCCGCGAATGGCAATGAAGCCTTCGCCTGGCTGAAGGCTGCGGCTATCGATGGAAAATCCGGCGATGGGACTCGCGTCCGCGCCGAGGCATTTGCCGCCCGTGGCGCTCACGATCTCACCCAATGTCCAAAGCGGCTCAGCCAAGTTTCGCCTCTTGTGCAAGCGCGGCGGAGACCGCGTCATGGTCGGAAAACGCAATGACGGTCTCGCCAACGATCTGACCGGTTTCGTGGCCTTTGCCAGCCACGAGCAAAACATCGCCCTCTCTTAGCATGGTCACGGCCTCGGCAATGGCCTCACCACGGTCACCAATTTCTGTGGCGCCCGGCGCCGCCGCCAGGATCTCGCGGCGGATCTGGCTCGCGTCTTCGCTCCGCGGATTATCGTCGGTGACGATAGCGAATTCTGCCTTGGCGATGGCTGCGGCGCCCATCTGTGGCCTCTTACCCTTGTCGCGGTCGCCACCACAGCCAAACACGACGATGAGACGGTTCTCGACATAAGGCCGCAAGGCATCGAGCGCCTTGGCCAAAGCATCCGGCGTATGCGCGTAGTCTATGAAAATCGGCGCACCGCTTTTCGCCGTGCCGGCGAGGTCGAGGCGCCCGCGCGCACCATGCAACTCGGCGAGACGCGGCAAGACGTCATCAGCATTTGCGCCCATGGCGAGACACAGCCCCGAGGCAACGAGCGCGTTCGAAGCCTGGAAACCACCGACCAGCGGCAAACGCACCGTGTGGCGCTTGCCCTCATGTTCGATGACGAGCACTTGCGCAAAGTCGTCAATGTCGCTCGCGATGAGCCGCAAGGTTTCGCCCAACCGCCCAACCGAGATGAGTTTGAGCCCGTGCGCTTCAGCCTCGTCAGCAACACGCGCGCTCCCCTCACTGTCGGCGTCGACGACGGCGATGGCGCCGCGCGGCAACAGCTCGCGAAACAGGCGGAGCTTCTGGGCGAAATAGTCCTCGAAGCTCGCGTGATAGTCCAAATGATCGCGCGAGATATTGGTGAAGGCACCTGCTGCTAGCGTCACGCCGTCAATGCGGCGCTGCTGCAATCCATGACTGGACGCTTCGAGTGCGAGATGGGTAACGCCATCCTTAGCGAGGTTCGCAAGAATGGCATGCAGCTCGATGGGATCAGGCGTCGTGTGGCTCAGCTTCTGCGTGCCGTTTGGCGACATCACTCCGACAGTGCCAAGACTTGCCGCGCTGAACCCCTGCGCCGACCAAAGCTGCCGCACGAAGGACGCCACTGATGTCTTGCCGTTGGTGCCGGTGACCGCAATCTGTGTCTCGGGCTGTTGACCGAAGAAGCGCGCTGCGATCAGAGCAAGCCGCCGCCGTGGGTCGGGATCGGTGATGACCGGAATCTCTGTGGGCGTCTGCGCTAGACCTTCGGGAACGAGGATCGCAGCCGCGCCGCACCGCAACGCCTCGGCAATGAAGCGCGCGCCGTCCGTGTTTACACCTGGCAGCGCCGCAAACAGGTCACCGGGTTCGACCTGGCGGCTGTCCACCGCGAGCCCCGTGATCGGCACGGCACCCCAAGCTGAGGACAGCTCCGCCTCGGGACCGATCAGTTCACCCAGGGTCATATTGCGATGATGGTCCATAAAGGACTGTTTTTCCTTGAGGAATTCAAGGGCACGGCCAAATCCCGCGATTGCGAAGAATCTCTAATAGGTGGCGGAAACCTTGGCGTCAAACCGGCGCTTGCCGTCATCGGGCCTTGGCGTCACGCCGAGGATCGGGCCGATCCGGGCGACAATCTTGCCCACGGTCGGGGCCGCATTGAGGCCGGCTGTCGCGTGGTGCAGGCTTGCCGCCACGCGCTGAGGTTCGTCGAGCATGACGAGCACGACATATTGAGGATCGTCCATGGGGAACGCAGAGAGGAAACTCGTGAGCAACGCCGAGTTGCTGTAACGCCCCCTGACCACCTTCTCCGCCGTACCGGTCTTGCCACCGACGCGGTAGCCCTCGGCATTGGCGCGCTTACCCGTACCCTTGACCACATTCATGCGCATGATCTTGCGCATGGCATTGCTGGTCGACGCTTTCAGAACGCGTGGAGACGTGCTCATGGCCTCGTCGGCGGAGCGCTTAAGGAAGGTCGGCGGCACCAGATAGCCGCCATTGACGAGGGGCGCCGTGGCGGCGGCAAGCTGTAGCGGCGTGACCGACAAACCATGACCGAAGGCAATGGTCATCGTGTTCAGCTTCTTCCAATATTTCGGAACGATCGGCGCGGCGCTTGGCCCAAGCTCGGTGACGATGGAGTTCAACAGTCCGAACTTCTTGAGAAAGGCGCGATGGCGCTTCACGCCCATATGAAGCCCCATCTTCGCTGAACCGACATTCGACGAATAGATGAACACCTCGGGCACGGTCAGCGGACGCCCCTTGCCGTGGAAGTCGCTGATCGTGAAGGAGGCGTAGTGGATGGGGCTCGAAGCATCATACCGCGTGTTGATCGAAGCGAGCCCAAGGTCGAGCACGCCGGCCACGGTGAATGCTTTGAACACCGAACCCATCTCATAAACACCAAAACCGATACGGTTCAGACGGTCCTTGTGGAGCGCCTGCTCGCGATGGTTCGGGTCGAAATCCGGCAGCGACGCCAGCGCCATAACCTCGCCGGAGCAAACGTCCATGACGATGCCGGCTGCGGCCTTCGCCTCAAACAACGCCATGGCGTTTTTGAGTTCCTCACGTAGCACATGCTGAACGCCGACATCGAGGGACAAGGTGATGGTCTCTTCGCCCGACTCCGTCTGCGGACTCGCCATGGTCAACTGGGGATTGTCATCGACGAATTTCTCGATGCCAGCCAGACCCTTGTTGTCCACGTTCACGAGACCAACCACATGGCTCGCCGTGGCGCCGACGGGATAGACGCGACGATATTCCTGGATGAAGCCGAGACCGGGTAGGCCAAGCGCGTGGACTTCGGCTTCCTGCCCAGGCGTCAGTTCGCGTTTGATGCGGACGAAGCGTCCCCCGGCATTCAGCCGTGCAAGCAGCTTTTTCGGATCGATCTCACGAAACACGCTGGCGATTTTCTCGGCGAACTCATCGTTATCGATGACACGCTTCGGATCGGCGTAGAGCGTGGCTCCACGAATGTCGGTTGCCAGCAGCCGCCCGTGACGGTCGAGGATGTCGGGACGGTGCACCGTGGTGGAGATATCAAAGCTGCCACCACCGGCAATCTTGGGGGGAGCAAAGCCAAACGTCATCAAGCGCCCACCAACCAGCAAGAAGGCGAGCGCGAAGCCAACGCAAGCCAGCCGGAAACGATACCGGCAGCGGGCATGGTAGGCCCGCGCGGCGCGTGCCTCGGCGGGATCGGGTCTGTTGGTCTCGCGCAACGGGCTACTCGGACTAATGGGCTACGGCGTTGATCGAGGCGGACTTGATTGGTTTTGCGGGCTTGGCTCCGCCGTCATGCTGGAAATCGCGCTCGGTGACTTCATCGAGAAGCACAAGCTGCTGGGCATGGGGCGGCACGAGCTTGATGTATTTCTTGGCCAAACGCTCGATGCGCTCAGGCCGATTGAGCAGGCTCCACTCCGCGCGCAGCACGGCGACAGCATCGCGCTCCGTCTCAATCTGTTTGTTGAGGACGATGATCCGCTCATCGAGACCGCGAGCCTCGTATTTCGCCTGATAAATTACTGAGGCGAGGACCCCGAGGCCGAGGACCAGGCAGATATTAACGAAACGCAACATGTGGCTCACGCGCGAACGAACTCTTCGCGCCCCCTCTACTCAAAACTATCCGACCCTTATATTTGCAGTCTTGGTACCCCCAGAGCCGCAAGGTCGAGCGTATGGGCGGGCGCCGCGGTGCGCTCGCCGGCCCTGAGGCGCGCCGAGCGGGCCCGTGGGTTCCGCCTTGTCTCATCTTCACTGGGTTCTATTGGACGACGGTTAAGAAGCTGGAAGCTTGGCGAAAATGTTTCTTCACCCCTATCCGGCAGATGGCGCGACCCCTTAGGACCGGCAACGCTACGGCTGGCAAAAAAGCGCTTAACGATGCGGTCTTCCAGCGAATGGAAGGTGACCACGGCCAACCGTCCGCCCGTTTTCAGCAACCGTTCGGCGGCTGCGAGCCCATTAGCCAGCTCATCCAACTCTGCATTGAGATAGAGCCGAAACGCCTGAAATGTGCGGGTCGCGGGATGCTTGGTTTCGTCCCGCTTGCGGCCAATCACGCTGACCACGACATCAGCAAGCTCGCCCGTCCGCATGATGGGGGCTTCGGCGCGCCGGGCCACGATGGCCCTAGCGATGGCGCGAGACCGCCGCTCCTCACCAAAAACATAAATGATTTCCGCAAGTTCCGCTTCCGACAGCGTATTGACGATGTCCGCAGCGGTGGGGCCTTCGGGCCCCATGCGCATATCAAGCGGGCCGTCCTTAGCGAAAGAAAAGCCCCGTTCCGCCTGGTCGAGCTGCATGGAGGAGACGCCGAGATCGAGGGTCACACCGTCGACGGATGAAAAACCCTCCGCCTCAGCAAGCGTTTCCATCTCGGAGTAACAGCCAAGGGCCGGGATCAGGCGTCCGGGATAAGTGTTGGCAAGCTCACCGCCAATGGCAAATGCCTGTGCGTCGCGGTCAATGGCAATGACTTTGCAGTCCGCCGCATCGAGAATGCCTTGAGCATAACCGCCAGCCCCGAACGTACCGTCGACGATGATTTCGCCGTCGGCGGGCTTAAGCGCCGTGAGGACCTCGGAGAGCATCACGGGAATGTGGCGAGTCAGTCCGCCATCGACAGACGATGTTCTGTCGCGACTCGCCATCATTCCCGTGCTCCCTCTGGCCCGCCGCTTCCGCGACGCCCCGCGCCGAGTAGCTTGCGAAGGTCACGCACTTTGTCGCGCGCCTCCGAGAGATGAGCTTCGAAGCGCTTCGGCTCCCAAAGCTGAAATTTTTCACCCAGCCCGACAAAAGTGACGTGACTGGTGATGCCGGCGTGCTCGCGCAGACGCTCGGTGAGAATCGTACGACCGTCCTGATCGACGGAGAGGATTTCGCTGGTGCCGAAGAGCGCCGTAGCGAGCTGATCGCGCTCATCGGAATAGGGCGCGAGGTCTTCGACCAAATGACTGATCTTGTCGATGAGACGCTGACCGCCGGCGTCGAGCGCGGGCGCATCAAGCGATGGATAGGAGTAGATGCCGTCGAGGCCGTCCTTGACGAGGACTGCCCGGAAAGATGCGGGAACAGAGACGCGACCCTTGGAGTCGATCTTGTTAGTGAATGTCGAGACAAACTGGTCCATCTCCCCCTCACGCGCATCGAAGCCGACGGAATTGAAAACTGGACAAACAGAGCTTCGGCGCTACCGCCCGCTTTTGAAAAATGGGTGGAGGAAGTGGCGCTGGGATCCCCCCGTGGCCTCACTAGGAAGAGCTGCCGTCTTCCCCCACCCCATTCACCGAACGGGCGTTAATGGGATAGCATGGGATACCATGGGGGTCAATGGAACGAGCCGGGAACACGCCATTCCTATGTGGGAAATCTCCCATCGGGATTGGGAGTCTTTCGCCCTTTTTTTCTGACACCCCCGACAATTGCCGCTGTAGCGAGAAGCACGGTACAAAGGGCGAAGGATTGGTGCCGCCCGGCGGAATGATTCGCTGAGCAAGCGGCCATAGAGTTTGCGTATTTGGGGCGCCCATTGGCGGCCGGAACCACGGGCGACGGACCTTTTTGGCAATGGCGACACGAGAGCGGAAAGCGACGGGCGGCATCGTCGCGTTAGCATTGCTTGCGCTTGTCGCCTTCGGGCCCGAAGCCAGCGGTGTCGACGCCGGTTCGTGGTTCGCCAGGCTCGGCCCCCCGGATGCCCCGGTGAAGCTGTTCTACGAAGAGCAGGGCGAAGGCCCGCCGCTGCTGTTGATCCATGGCTTTGGCGCGAGCACTTATACGTGGCGGCAGATTGCGCCGGAGCTCGCTCGCGATCACCGCGTCATTGCCGTCGACATGAAAGGCTTCGGCCAGTCCGACAAACCATTCGATGAGAACTATTCGGTCTTCGATCAGGCCGAACTTCTGACCCAGCTGATCCTGGATCGCGATCTGCGGGATCTGACGGTCGTCGGTCATTCGTTTGGCGGCGGTGTCGCGCTCGTGCTCGCACTCGATGAGAATGAACGCCTCAAAGGGCGCATCACGAAGCTCGTGCTGCTCGACTCAATCGCCTACCCGCAAGACATCCCAATGTTCTTCCGCATGCTCGACATGCCGGTCTTCTCTCATGTCGGTGTGCGCATGGTGCCGCCGGCCGTGCAGACCAGGATCGCGCTGCAAATCGCCTATCTGGACAACAGCAAAATCGAAGACGAAGAGGTTGAGACCTACGCAGCGCCGCTTAGGACCGCAGCGGGCAAACACGCCATCATCCATAGCGCGCGTCAGATCGTACCCGAGGGGATCGAGGAACTCTCCAGGCGTTACAAATCGATCGAACAGCCGACGCTCATCTTGTGGTGCGACCACGACCGCATCGTGCCACTCGACGTGGGCCTCAAGCTCCGGCGCACATTGCCCAACGCCACCCTCAAGCTCGTGGATGAATGCGGGCACATGCCCCACGAAGAGCAGCCCGAGGCGACGCTTGGCCTGCTCAGAGACTTCCTCGACGGCTAACGACCAGCAATCGCAGAGCGCCGTTCCGAGCCTGCCCACTCCCACCAAGAGCCATAAGTTTTACTTATCGACTAGATAGGTAAATCCAATTTGCACTTATTCTAAGGTGGCCACATGCTGCGGCTAACCAGAATTCATGCTCGGAGAACAACATGGATAAGAAAACCGATGACGTGGGCGGGTGCCCGGTGATGCACGCTCATACGACCCGCGGCGATGCGTCGAACCATGACTGGTGGCCGAACCAGTTAAACCTCAAAATTCTCCATCAGAACTCCGCCGAGGGCAATCCCATGGGCGAGGCGTTCGATTATGCTGAAGAGTTCAAGACGCTCGACCTGGAGGCCGTAAAGCAGGACCTCTATGCGTTGATGACGGACTCCCAAGATTGGTGGCCCGCCGACTACGGACATTACGGGCCATTCTTCATCCGTATGGCGTGGCACGCCGCGGGCACCTACCGGACCGGCGATGGCCGTGGCGGTGCCGGCAGCGGCTCCCAGCGCTTCGCGCCGCTGAACAGCTGGCCCGACAATGTGAATCTCGATAAGGCGCGCCGGCTGCTTTGGCCGATCAAACAGAAATACGGCAACACGCTTTCCTGGGCCGACCTCATGGTCCTCGCCGGTAACTGCGCCATTGAATCGATGGGCGGCAAGACGTTCGGTTTTGCTGGTGGGCGCGAGGACATCTGGGAGCCCGAAGAAGATATTTATTGGGGCGCGGAGACCGAGTGGCTTGGCGACAATCGTTACAGCGGCGATCGGGAACTCGAACGCCCCCTCGCCGCGGTGCAGATGGGTCTGATCTATGTGAATCCGGAAGGTCCGAATGGCGAGCCGAGTGCGGTCGCATCTGGCAAAGACATTCGAGAGACCTTCGCGCGCATGGCGATGAACGACGAGGAGACCGTCGCTCTCACCGCTGGCGGCCACACCTTCGGCAAATCTCACGGCGCCGGCGATGCATCGCTCGTCGGCCCCGCACCGGAAGTTGCCAGCATCGAAGAGCAGGGCCTCGGCTGGAAGAGCAGCTTTGGCAGCGGCAAAGGTGTCGATGCCATCGGTAGTGGCATTGAAGGCGCATGGACCCCGACGCCGATCAAATGGGACAACAGCTATTTCGATACGCTGTTTGGCTATGACTGGGACCTAATGAAGAGCCCCGCCGGAGCTTTCCAGTGGGTGCCGAGCGATCCGGCGGCGGCGGACACCGTACCGGATGCCCACGATGCCTCGAAACGCCATGCGCCGATGATGACGACGGCGGACATGGCGATGCGCATGGACCCGATCTACGGGCCGATTTCAAAGCGCTATCATGAGAATCCCGAAGAGTTCGCCGACGCCTTCGCCCGCGCATGGTTCAAGCTGACCCATCGCGACATGGGTCCCCGCTCACGCTATCTCGGCACGGAGGTCCCCGCCGAAGAGCTTATCTGGCAGGACCCAATCCCCGCGCTCGATCATGAGCTGATCGGTGCAGAGGATATCGGCGACCTCAAGGACAAGATCCTTGCCTCGGGGCTATCAATCCCGGAGCTCGTCTCGACCGCCTGGGCATCGGCGTCCACCTTCCGTGGCTCCGACAAGCGCGGTGGCGCAAACGGCGCGCGCATTCGCCTTGCGCCCCAGAAGGATTGGGAGGTCAACCAGCCTACCCAATTGGCCAAGGTGCTTAAAACCCTCGAAACCATTCAGAAGGCCTTCAACGACGCGCAGTCGGGCGGCAAAAAAGTCTCGCTCGCCGATCTGATCGTTCTCGGGGGTGCCGCTGCCGTTGAGCAGGCTGCGAAGAAGGCGGGGCATGACGTCGTGGTTCCCTTCGCGCCTGGCCGCATGGACGCATCGCAAGAGCAAACCCATGTGGACTCCATCGCCGTTCTCGAACCGATCGCTGACGGGTTCCGCAACTACGCCAAGGGCAAGTACAGCGTATCGGCAGAAGAGCTGCTGATCGACAAAGCGCAACTCCTGATGCTGACCGCGCCTGAGATGACGGTTCTCATCGCCGGTCTGCGCGTGCTAGGTGCAAACCACGGTCACTCTCAGAACGGCGTCTTCACGAAAACCCCTGAGACGTTGACTAACAACTTCTTCGTCAATCTGCTCGACATGGGCACGGAATGGAAAGCGATCTCCGACGCCGACGACGAGTTCGAGGGGCGTGATCGGGACAGCGGAGACGTGAAGTGGACCGGTACCCGTGTCGATCTGATCTTCGGCTCGAACTCACAACTCCGGGCGCTGGCGGAGGTCTATGCCTCATCCGACAATAAGGATCGGTTCGTCGCTGACTTCGTTGCGGCTTGGACCAAGGTGATGGACGCGGATCGCTTCGATCTGGCCTAAGCGGTCTTGTTTTAGAGGCCAACAGAAAATTGGAGGCCGGCGCGCGGGGTTTTCCGCGCGCCGGCCCTAACATGTCACCAAGCCTGTAAGCCGGGTTCTGTCTCTCGCTTTCACGAGAGGATGGCCATTCATCTGGGGCGCATCTTGCGATACGCCTCATGCAACCAACCCGGGTCGCTTGTCTGGAAACAGACTTGGACGATTTCTCGCCCGCGCGACCCCTATTTGGTCTTGCTCCCGGTGGGGTTTGCCGTGCCGTCCTTGTTGCCAAGCACGCGGTGCGCTCTTACCGCACCCTTTCACCCTTACCCTTGCCACCGTCTCCGGCGCATGGGCGGTCTGCTCTCTGTGGCACTTTCCCTAAGGTCGCCCTCGCCGGACGTTATCCGGCACCGTGCTTCCATGGAGCCCGGACTTTCCTCCCCGCCTTGATACGCAAACGTGGCGGAGCGGCCATCCGGCCTGCTGACCCGGTAAATAAGGGGTTTGCGGTAGGGCCCGTCAAGTTGCTCGGCGGCATCTGATTAATGGCCCGGGCCCTCGATTGCTTGCCTTGTAACGGGAATTTTATCCCACGATTGCCGATTGTTCCCATATTCTAGCGACAATCTGCCGCGCATGCGTCCCGGCTTCCGACCGGAGCAAAACGGCAATGGATTTCAGCAATAATGGGTGGGCAATGCCAAACGATATTCTGATCACGCGCTGGTTCAACACCTTCCCCGAGCTTGCCGAGCTTGAGCCCGAAGCCAAGGCGGAATTGCTGAGCGCGACCCAGTTCCCCCGCTTGGGCAATGGCGACATCGCCTATCACCAGGGCCAAGCCTGCCAGAACTATCTGATGTGCATTGAGGGCCAGACGCGCATCTTCAAGACATCGGAGTCGGGCCGCGAAATCATGCTGTATCAGGTGGGGCCCGGCGAGACCTGCGTGCTCACCACCTCATGCCTGTTCGCGGGCAATCCGTTCCCGGCGGAAAGCACAGCGCAAGCCGACGTCCTTCTCGCGGCGCTCCCGGCCGAGGTCTTCCACCGCCTGATGGGCGTCTCGCCCAAATTCCGGCATTACGTCCTCGGCAATTACGGAGACCTGTTGTCGAGCCTCATCACGCTGGTGGACGAGGTCGCCTTCGCGAGCCTGGATTTGCGGCTGGCGCGGCGGCTGCTGGCTGAGACCAACCCTCAAGGGGTCGTGTCGAAGACCCATCAGCAATTGGCGCTAGACCTCGGCAGCGTGCGCGAGGTGATCAGCCGCTATATTTCGGAATGGGAACGGATGGGTTGGTTACGCTCTTCGCGGGGCTCAATCGAGGTGATCAACCGGCCTGCGCTGGCGCGCTATGGGGCCGCCGATGAGGCCGAATTGCGGGGGCCCTTGCAATCTGCCTCATGAAGGTGACTTAAGTCACATACTGGATGTGCTCCGGTGGCCTAAGAAATAGGTGCTGGACCCATAAGAAACCGCCCAAGGACACCAAAACAATGACCAAAGCCCCCGCCCTCTTTGTTTCGCTGGCACGCTCCACAGCGTTCGCAGCAGCCCTTTGCCTAGGCGGCACCGCCCTCGCCCAGGCCGACGGAGACTCAATGTCAGCCGCCCCGACTCATGGCGAATTCGGCGATAGTTGTGCCATGGGCCTTGCCTCCGGCCAGAGTGTCAGCACCGACTGCTCATTGAACTGGACCGATGAGGACGGCAAGATCTATTGCTTCTCAAGCGAGAACTCGAAAGCCACTTTCCTCAAAGACCCGGCCGGCAATCTCGCCCGGGCGAGAAAATTCCTAGAGGATAAGAAGGTCGCGGTTGCCGCAGGCGCCAAGGACTTCGGCGAGGAAGACGTCAATGCCCGCGTCGCGGAGGTGCTTGCCGGACGCACCAAGGACGGCGTCTTCGTGTTCCACGACCCCAAGCTCGGCTCCGATCTCAACCTCGTCTACGAGAAGATCAAAATCGTACGCGGCATGGAAGGTTATGGCTGGTTCGCCAATGTCATCTTCCACGACAAGAATGAACCGAAAAAGCAATACGCGCTGGATTTCTGGTTCAACCCGGAAGGCCAAGACCTGACCCTGATGGACATCAGGGTACAAAAGGGTTTGAAGCGCGATGGCGACGGCTACTACATGATCACGCGGCTTCCCGTCGCTTGGTGGTGGCTGCCGGTCAGTGAGCATCCCGGCACGACCGAGGACACGCGGGCGTGGCACGTGCAGAGCGCGATCCATAACTACATCGTCAACAACAAAGACGAGGACGGCAACATCACCGTCAAAGACGACAAGACCGGTGAGAATCTCAAACTACAATTCGTCGAGATGCATCAGCCGATCCGTCGCATGAAGGGTGACGGTCAGTTCTTCGCTTGCACCGACTTCCGCAAGCCGGGCAGCAAGGACGAGTATTACGATCTCGACTTCTGGCTGGATGAGAAGACCGGCGAGCTCAAGGTCAACAACATCAAGGTGCACAAAGTCCCCGTGCTGGAGGACGGCATCTGGACGCAAGTGGACCGTTACACCTTCGAGGGCATGGACTTCGAGAAAACGCTTTAGCGTAATCGCGCGGCAGGTCTTCTGCCGCTCATCGCGATCAAGGCCCGCTCCCCCAGAGCGGGCCCTTTTTTGTTTCCCCAACAGATCCTCGCGAATTCGTGACCGGTTGAGCGTGACCCGGGTCACAGAGCCCGAGCGTTGTTGCAGCCTAACGTGAGGACATCAGCAACACGGCATCGGCCGGTCGCTCGGACACTCAACACCCCGGAGGAAACACAATGAAGAAGATCTATTTCGCCTCAGTCTTGGCCGGCGCCATGCTGTTTGCCACCGCCGCGACCGCGACCACTGGCGAGTACGGCAACATGTGCGCCATGGGACAAGCGCTCGGTCAGGACGTCGAGACGGATTGCGCGATCAATGCCGCAATCGATGGCAAGACCTATTGCTTCGGCAATGACTCCGCGAAGACGCTCTTCATGAAAGACCCCAAGACCAATCTCGCCAAGGCCGAGGCAAACTATAAAAGCAAGCACTAAGCCGGCGCTGCCCCCCACCGCGCAGCCCGCTTAGGGAAAGCCCGCCTCATCTGAGGCGGGCATTTGCGTGTCAGGCTTTCGTTGCGCGATGCGCCGCTAGGAGCCGTGCCAGCGTCTCGCGCGTCGATTGATCGGCACGGCCATCGACCCGCGCAGGCCTGAAGTGGCGCTGAAAGGCCTCCACCACCTGCACCAGCCCCTTGCCGTAGGTGGACGTGACCTCGACGCGATAACCGAATTCCTGAAGCTCTGCTTGCAACTGCGCGATGGCTTCGCTTTCGTCGCCCGCGCCCCAACCCTCGTCTGCGGCAAGCGGCGCCGGCTCAACCCAAAGCCCAATGCCCACGCGGGCAAGCCGGGGCCAATCGAACTTGTCACCGGGATCGCGCTTACGCCCAGGCGCGATATCGGAATGCGCCAACACTCGCGCCTTAGGGATTGCCTGACGGCTCAAGATGTCGAGACACAGAGCCTCGACGGCCCGCATCTGCATGTCGGGGAAATCGGGATAGTCGAAATCGTGGCCGGGATTATGGATCTCGATGCCGATGGAACAGGAATTGAGGTCCGTCTCGCCGGACCAGTCGCTCTGGCCAGCGTGCCAGGCGCGCATATCTTCCGCCACCATCTGGGTGACGCGTCCGGCCTCGTCGACAAGATAATGGGCGGAGACTTTCGACTCCTCGCGCGTTAGCCAATCAAGCGCGGCGTCCGCCGTCTCCATGCCGGTGTAATGCAGGATCAGCATATCGGGCGTGCGGCCGTCTCGCCGTGGCTCGTAGTTCGGCGACGTGCACCACTTGGTCGCGAGCTTGCTGTCAGGAGCGGCGGTCATGCGTTCTAAACCAACCTTGTCGCCCGGCCGCGACAGGTGCCGCTAGAGACCCAATGTCCTTGGCGCGAAGCTAAAGCCCTCGCTCCTTGGCGATCATGTCATAGGCCTCGTTAATGGTGGCGACCTTCTCCGTGGCGATGGAGATGAACTCCTCGGGCACGCCGCGGGCCATCAGCTTATCGGGATGATTGTCGGCAACCAGTCTACGATAATGACTCTTCAGCGCATCGTTGGCGATCGATGGCTCGATGCCCAACACCGCATAGGGGTCACGCTTGGAAGCGATCACGTGGCGCGCCTTGATGTAGCTGAACTCGGTCTCGGTGAAGCCGAAGCGCTTGGCCACCTGGGAGAGGAATTCCTCTTCGCCCGGATGCAGGGCCTCGTCGGCCTTGGCGATGTGGAATAGACCATCGAGCACATCCTCGAGCAGCTTGCGGTTGCCCTTGAACATCGTGGCGAGCTGTTCGGCATAAGCGTCGTAGCCAGACATATCCTGCTTCGCCAGATTGAAGACGCGCGCCACGTTCTTCATCTCGCCGTCCGGCACCTTGAAGACTTCCTTGAAGGCGTTGACCTCGTCCATGGTGACGACGCCGTCAGCCTTGGCCATCTTGGCGCCGAGCGCGATCACACCGACGGTGAAGGCGACCTGGTTTTCAGCAGAGCCTTCCTGCTCCTCGTCGCGGTCGATGACGTAATGTCCAGCCACGCCCCCGACCAGCGCCCCAATCGGGCCTCCGACCGCTAGCCCTGCGGCAGCTCCAGCGAGTTTTCCCCAAACTGACATTACAGAATCCCCCAAGAGATGTTGTGCGTTGGCCGGAGCATAAGGATTTTTGGCCCAAGCCGCATGTGGATAATCGCCCTGACTTTCAGGCTTTCGCGCCGGAATAGAGAGCTAGCTGCGCAGATTTCCGAGGATCGAGGCACTCGGCTCATCGACCTCAAGACCAGACCGCAAGCGGCGCTCGACATGCCAAGAGCGGGCAAATGTCCAAACGGTGAGCCACAGGATCATAAGGACGTTGGCCCCGCTCAGCACCCATACAAAATTCGAGCCCAGGTCAAACAAATTGGCTGTGGCGATGATGAAGGCCTCGAACACAATGCCGAAGCCGCCAGCCATGACGATGGCCGCGCAAAGCGAAATAATGAAGATAACGAACGTATTTTCGCCGTTGTCCTGGATGGCGCTATCGGAAGCTTCGGTGCTCATGCGGCTCACTCAACCTTCAAAAATTGGCCTTAAGGGGCGCCCCCTCATAGCCGGGGGGGCCAAACGTTTCAAGGGGACTCTAACGACGGGCTATGGCGAGAATGACAACGAACGTAGGAGCGCCTATCCACACGAAGGCATGCAGGACGAAAAGGAGCGGGCATGGCAATCTATGAGCTTGATGGACAGAGCCCAGAGTTTCCGGCCGACGGGCTTTATTGGGTGGCGGACACGGCAACTGTGGTTGGCCGCGTGCGGCTCCACACCGAGGCCAGCATCTGGTTCGGCTCGGTGCTGCGTGGCGACAATGAGTGGATCGATATCGGCCCCCGCTCACAGATCCAGGATAATTCGACGCTCCACACCGACCCAGGCTTTCCGCTCGACATCGGCCATGATTGCGTCATCGGCCACAACGTCGTGCTGCATGGCTGCACCATCGGCGACAACACGTTGATCGGCATGGGCACCACCGTGCTCAACGGCGCCAAAATCGGCGCCAATTGTTTGGTGGGCGCCAACGCCCTGATCACCGAAGGCAAGGAATTTCCCGACAACTCGGTGATCCTCGGCGCGCCAGCCAAAGTGGTGCGCGAGGTGGACGAAAATGGCCGCGCCATGATCGCTCGCGGGGCCAATGTCTATGTCCGGCACTGGAAACAATATGCGGCGGGCTTGAAGCGCATCACGTGATGTTGGTTACTCAGGACCATGAGCGGCGCGTGGCAATTCTTCATCGACCGTGGCGGTACGTTTACCGACGTCGTGGCGCGCGCGCCTGACGGCCGTCTCCTCACCACCAA
>DAOVDX010000038.1 GCA_030669345.1 Methyloceanibacter sp.
GTCCGTCTAAGGACTCATTATAGATAGCTGCGAACCTTAAGAGGCCCTATGGAAATCGCCTCAATGCGTGTTGTGCAATTCAGCGAGTTTGGTGGCATCGACGCTCTGCGTCTTGAGGACATCGCCGAGCCGTCGCCGGGACCGGGTGAGATCCTCATCAAGGTTACGGCGGTCGGCCTCAATTTCTTCGACACGCTCGTGCTGCGCGACAAATATCAATTCTCGCCAAAGCTACCATTCTCGCCTGGCGCGGAAGTCGCGGGCTCCATCGAGGCGCTTGGTAAAGGCGTCTCCGGTTTAGAAGTGGGGCAGCGCGTGGCGGCGTTCATCGGCGGCAATGGCTGCCGCGAAAGGATCGTCACTAAGGCGGCGAATGCCGTACCCATCCCCGATGATGTCAGCGATGACGTGGCGGCCGGGATCATCATTACATATGGCACGGCGCTCCACGCGCTGAAGGACAGGGCCAACCTCAAACCCGAGGAAAGCGTGGCCGTGCTTGGCGCGGCGGGCGGCGCCGGCATTGCCGCCGTCGAGATTGCCAAGCTCATGGGCGCGTGGGTCATCGCGGTCGCGTCGTCGGAAGATAAGCTCGAATTTGCCAGAGCCCATGGCGCTGACGAGGGCATCAACTACGCCGATGTGGATCTCAAACGGACGCTGAAGGAGCTGACCACGCTCCACGGCGTCGACGTGCTCTACGACTGTGTTGGTGGTGACGCCGCTGAGCCGGCGCTTCGCGCCATGGCTTGGGAGGGCCGCTATCTCGTGCTCGGCTTCGCTTCCGGCCAGATTCCCCGCATCCCGCTCAATCTCGTGCTGCTCAAAGGCTGTTCCGTTATCGGCGTGTTTTGGACGTCATTCGTCGAGCGCATCCCGGAACAGCATCGCGCCAACACGGCGCAACTTCTCGACTGGTGCAAGGATGGAAAGATCAGCCCGCATATCCATGCGAACTTTCCGCTCGCCGACACGGCCAAAGCGTTGCAGCTGATCGAAGACCGCAAGGTCAATGGCAAGGTGATTGTTAACCCGCAGGCGTAGCCTGCAGCGTAGTCTGCGAGCCTAGTTCGTCTTGGGCAGTTCTTTGTCGAGCGCACGCGCCGCAGCCGCCCGGTGGATCGGCGTGATGTGCGCCGACACTAACCCTGTGACCGCGGTGAGCAGCGCGAGGTCGTCGGCAAAGCCGAGGCCGCCGATGAAGTCTGGGATCAAATCGGTAGGCAGAATGAAATAGGCGAGCGCCGCAAGCAGCATACCGCGCACCCGCAAAGGCGTCGCCGGGTCGAGCGCGCAATAATAAGCCGCAACAAGATCATCGACGAAGGGCACACGCGCAGCAAAGCGCTTGAGCTTGCCCCAGAAGCCGCGGCGCACTTCTTGCTCGCGCTCAGCGAAGGCACGAAGCGAGACCTGCCGCCCGAAGGCTGCCTCCCGCAATTTGCTCGCATCGTTAATAGCGATCATCTCTCCACTCTCCGCCATGGTTCCGATTGCCCAAGCCCTTGATAAATATAGGGTCGCTGGCGACATGGTTCAAGATGCCGCTGCTGGGGCCGGGTTCGGGCGGCTTCCCGCTTGCGCATCCGCGTTGGCTCATGCGAAGGACCCGCCATGGCGAAGCACCGTCTCCTCTTCATCTGTCTCGGCAATATCTGCCGCTCACCCATGGCCGAAGGCATGTTCCGGCATGTGGCCAACGAGGAGGGTGTCGGCCATCTGTTCGAGATCGACTCGGCGGGGATGGGCGACTGGCACAAGGGCGAGGCGCCTGATGCCCGCGCCCAAGGCGCGGCACTCGATCGCGGCGTCGACATTTCCGGTCAGGCTTCGCGCAAGGTGGAGCTGGAAGACTTCGACGACTTCGATCTCGTGCTCGCTATGGACGCGTCGAACATCTCCGATCTTCTGGAGATTGCCCCCCACGAAGCGCGGCACAAGATCCGGCGCTTTCTCGAATACGCGCCGCATATGGGCGTCGAGGATGTGCCTGATCCCTACTATGGTGGTCCGCAAGGTTTCGGCCACGCCCTCGATCTGATCGAGGCGGCGTCGCGCGGACTGCTGGCCGATGCCCTCAAAGAGGGCGGGCGGCCTACCAAGAAGAATGCCTAGCCAACGCCGAACGCGTCTCCGTACTCGTCTTCGAGATTGAACATGTCTTCGGGACTGAATGCGCTTGCGCCACCCTGGCTATCGTCCAGGTCGTAGGCGGCCTCGACAACGTAAGGTCCGCCGCCCACGGAATCGCGCGACGAATAGAGCACGAAGCGGCTCACGGTGAAGGGCTCGACCACAACGCTGCCACCGCGATGAAGATAGGTGGCGACGACGCTTGCTCGTGCACCGCGCAAACGTGCCAGCGTGACGTGAGGTTTGAAGTTTCTTCCCTCGGGCGGCAGGCCCACTTCGCGCGCGGCGCGCTCAGTGGCGGCTTGCAAAATTTGCAGACTTTCCGATGGCGCGAGACCGGCAAACAGCGTGCGGGGCTTTTTGCCACCGAAGCTGTCGAGCCCGTTCAGCCGCAGCTCGAAGGGCGGCATCTCAATTTTGCCAAGCGCATGCATGAAGTCGCGCGCGGTAGCGCCATCGACATCGCCGATGAAGCGCAAAGTCAGATGGTAATTTTCGGGATCGATCCAGCGCGCGCCGCTTAATCCGGAGCGAAACATGACGAGTCGCTCAACGACGCTTCTCGGAATCTCAACTGCAGAAAAAAGCCGGGGCATAGCGACCTCGCTGATTCTTGCAACTCAGAGTTTCACGGGCAGGGGTTGGGGTAGTCAAGGTGGATTTTATCCATGTCCTCAAGAAGCGCATCCGACAGCTTCAAATCGCTGCCATCGATATCCGTCTTGAGCTGCTCCATGTCCGTGGCGCCGATGATGACGCTGGTCACGAACTCTCGCGACACAGCATAGGCGACAGCCAGCTGCGCGGGGTCGAGGCCGTGTTTTCTGGCGAGCGCGACATAGGCCGAGACAGCGCGTGGCCCGTTGCCCTGCTCGTAGCGCCCCAGGCGATCGAACAAAGTCTTGCGTGAGCCCGGAGGCAACGCGCCGTTCTCATATTTGCCGGTGAGATAGCCTTGGCCGAGCGGGGAATAGGCGAGCAGGCTGATCTGCTCCTGATGGGTAATTTCGGACAGGCCGACCTCGTAGGACCGGTTCACCAGATTGAATGCATTCTGGATGGAGACCGGGCGAGGAAGGTCATGCTGTTCCGCGAGTTTGAGGAACGACATCACGCCCCACGGTGTCTCGTTGGACAGACCGATAAACCGCACCTTGCCGGCGCGCACCAGGTCGCTGAGCGCCGTCAGGATATCGTGGATGGGGTGGGCGTCGCCTGGCAGCCGTACATATTCGAGCCCTTCGAAAATGCGCAACGGCCGGTCGGGCCAATGGAGCTGATAGAGGTCGATATAGTCGGTCTGCAGACGCGCGAGGCTATTGTTGACGGCCTCCATGATTTGGGCCGGGCTCTGGCGTGACAGCGATCCATCGTCGCGCAGCCAGTCGATTGTCTTGCTGCGACCGGCGGCCTTGGTGGCGATTAGGATTTTGTCCCGGTTCTTGCGTGCCGCCAGCCAGGTGCCGATGATCGCTTCGGTCCGGCCTTGGGTCTCGGGCTTTGGCGGGATGGGATAGATCTCCGCCGCATCGAAAATATTGACGCCGTGCTCGACCGCGTAGTCCATCTGGGCGTGGCCTTCGGCTTCCGTATTCTGCTCGCCGAAAGTCATGGTTCCGAGGGTGATGGCGCTGACCTTCACGCCCGCGCGGCCAAGTTCGCGATATTCCATTAGTCTCTCTTTTCTTGTCTCTTCCCTTGCCGCCCGGCCTGGCCGGCTAAGGAAGCGGTAAGGTTCGCAATTTCCTACCTCGTTGCGCGGTCCGCGCGCCTTGTCAAACCAGGGCTCCTAGGGTGTTTTTCTTCGCCCTCCGCGTCTGCCGATTGGAAATATCAGTATGATGACACGACCCTCAGGCCCATCGAGCGCTCAACAGGGCGCTACCCGGGACCTGTTCTCCTCGCTGATGAGACGGCTGGTCACCACGTCGTCGCTGCTCATGGCTATCCGGCCATCGCCACGGTCTTCTGGCTCTTAAGCTGCTCGATTGTGCTCGCGCGCATCAGCGGGCTCCGCACCGACGCGGTCTATCTACTCGGGCCTACGGCGCGGCGTAAGCTCGTCTAGACGGTCAGTCCTAAACGACAGCGCTCACGACCATCTCGATTGCGCCTATCCGCTCCGCTTCGTAGTCCGCATCCCGGTCGCTGGTGAACACGTAAGTGAAGATCAGCCACAATGCGAAGGCCACGACCATGAAAAGTGCGATGGCTTTACCGAATATGCCGAAAGACATGGGCATGCTTTTCCCCCTCACATGTGGTTGGCGAAGCGGCGAAGTTAGCTAAGTCACGTCCCGCGATCAATCAAATTGGCGCATGGGTCCCGCTCGTGTCGCGCGCGAGCATTTCGATTATTCCCCACAACCCTGTACATTAAACTGGGTTGAGATTTCAGGATGCCGTGCCGCATCGCGCGCGCTGCCGCAAGACGATCACCGAGGGCTTACGGGATGACCGCCGAACCCCAGGACGCGAAGTCAGCGCTCGACGCCGTCGAGGAGGATGTCGAGCTTGGGCGGTCGGAACCTGATGAATTGTTGACACGCCTGGCGACAATTCTATTGGGCTTGCAGACCGACTCGCCCCACAGGCCCCGCGCCCATCGGCTGTTGGGCGTCGTGGATCACCGGATGAAGCTTGCGATCGACGCCTTGCGGGAGTTGCGCGAGGCTAAGACGCTCGCCGAGGCCGCCTCGCCGCCAGACTATTGTGAACTCGCCAAGATCGGCAGGGAGGCGGCTATCATCTATGCTGCGCACGGCGATGATCGGCGCGCGGCTGCTGAACTGCTTCCCGCACTCGCATTTGCCTCGCTAGAAGGTGATCAGCCCGAGGTCGCCAAGATCGTCATCGACCTTGCCGACATCGAATTCGAAGCCCAGCGCTTTGACGGCGCTGCATTGCTGCTTCGGCAGCTTGTCGCGCAACGCGACAACACCAAGCTTCCACCACACCAAGCGAGGCGCATCCGCATCAATTTGTGCCAGGCGCTCAACCGGCTCGGCGCCCATGACGAGGCGTTCCGGCACGTCGCCGTCTTGCGTGCCGACTTGCCTGAGGACGAGAAGCATTTCCAGTTTTCGGCCCGACTTGAGGAGGCGCGGGCTCTTGGCGGGCTCCGCCGGTTCGATGAAGCTGAGCGTGCCTTGCTGGAGGCCGAAGCGTTGCTGCCGGAGAAGGACAGCGCAATCGAGCGGTCCGAGTTTCTTCAGGCGGTGACCGAACTCCACGAAGTCAGAGGCGGACCGCCCGCGGTCAAGAGCCTCGAATATCTCATCAGAGAATACGCCAAGCAGCAGGAGCCCGTGCGCGAGGCGGTGGCCTGCCGGGCGCTCGCCTCAGTCCGGTTTAAGCTCGGCGAGAACGGCCAGGCGCGCGAAGTCCTGGCGCGAAGTTTGCGGGCGGCACTTCAGTCCAATCTCGGCGACATCGCAGACGATATTCGCGCTGACATTGCGCGGAGTGCCGGCGCCGGACAAATCGAGGATTTAGCTGACGCCACACGTCTCATCGTCGGCAACGCTGCGCGCGAGCGCAGGTTCGTTCTTGTGGGACAGCTCGACAAGGGGCGCACAGGTAACGTGTATCGCGCCATTGACCTTGCTGACGGCCAATTCGTGGCACTTAAGAAGATCGATCTTGGAGAGTTCGGCGATGGCCGGTATCCGGAAATTACCAGCGCCATCGAGATGGCTTATGGGCCGGCGGGCGAGATCGACAACACGCGCTTCGCGCGGCTGCTTGACTTGCGCATGGAGCCGGGCGGTGCGCTCAACGTCGTGCAGCGCTTCGTCGAGGGCCCGACGCTGGGTCAAATCTATGGGTCCGGCGCGACGCCGGCGCGCCTGCTTGAGCTTCTCGCAGGCGTCGCTGAAGCACTCGTCGTGCTCCACGCGCGGAACGTCGTCCATCGCGATCTCATGCCCGAGAACGTCATCGTGACGCGCAATGCCCAGGGCGGCGAAACGCCGATGATCATCGATTTGGGCATTGCCTTAGTGGCATCGCGCCCTGACGAACGGCAGCTATTCGGAACGCCGCCTTACATGGCGCCAGAACAGGTGGCGGGTGGGGTGGTCGATGCGCCTGCTGACGTGTACGCGCTCGGCCAGATGATCGCGGAGATTTGGGGTGGCAAGCTGACGTCGCATTCCGCCCTCGGCAAGCTTTGGCAGAAGGATGCGCCCGATACGATGCCGCGGGACATCGGCGATCTTGTCGGCGACATGCTGGAGCCCGACCCCGGGCGCCGCTTGAGCGATCTCAGCTCCGTGGCCCAGGCGCTTCGGGCGCAGTCCCAACATATGGTTTCGGCTTGAGTGCCCGCTCAGCGTCTTGAATTCAGCAGCGTCTCTGAGGGGCCTTCGCCAAAGGCGCGGCGATAGTCAGCCGCAAACTGGCTCTGGTGCCAGAAACCGAACTCGCTGGCGATCTCGCCAATGATGGCGCTGTTGGCGAAGGGGTCGCGCAGCTTCTTCCGGATCGCGTTCAGCCGGCGCGCTTTCAGGAAAGCCGCCGGGGTGACTCCAAAACGTTCGCGGAAGGCATATTGAAGCGTGCGCTCACTAACGCCGACGGCGCGGCAAAGTCCGGCGGGCGTCAAATCCTCCCAACCGAATTTTTCTATCATCGCCAGGCATTTTTTCATCGCAGCGTCCCGGCCGCCAGTGCCGGTCATGCGGGGCAGATAGGACTGCAGTTCCACCAGAAGGTTTTTGTCTACGTGGAACACTTCACGCCGCGTGGTCTTGTCCGGCGCGTGTAGCTCAAGCTTTTCGCAGATCGCACCGATCAACTCTTCGCTGATCGAAAATGTGTAGACCTCGAAATCCGGCCCCGACAGGCTGTAGAGCTCGCTGCCAACATGAAAGACCAGGATCGTTTGGCGCGATGCTTCATGGCCGCGCCACCACAATTTATTGAGAGATTTTCCAGGGACAATGAACGTGAACAGGTCGGCCGGGGGGTCGCCAAATTGTTCGATGCTCTGGTGGATCCGCGCGTAGCTATATTCGACTGGGCCGCTGCGCGCTTGAATGATGCGTCCCGCGCCATTGTTGTTGTGGAGTAACCGCAACGGGCGGAAATCCAAATTCCAGGATTTGACGCTCTCGCACATATGCTCGACGTCGGAAAAATCGACGTCCAGAAGAAGCTCAAACTTGGGCTCTGTATCCCACTGCATTTTCTAATGCGTCTTGCGGTTTGCTGATAACGCTGTCTTTGGCGCCTTGCTAAATTGTCCTGCGTTTAGATGAAGCGCAGATGGTTCGGTTGCGTTCGTTCGGCACGCTCGCAAATCAACCTGCGGCGGCCCCTCCGCTTTTTGTGGCCGAACCACGTAACCGACCCCTTGCCGGTCGCGCATCCACCTGGATGCCGCGCTCCGCCAGCATATCGCGCACATCCAGATAGGAAAGCGAAACCAGGCGCGGGCTGACCGCGCTGGAAGAGCCATGGGGTGAGCGCATACCGTAAACCACGTGTCGTGGCGGTCGGCGCTCCCGGCTCGATCAATGATCAGATGTTGAGCGACCTGTTCACGAAGGCCCAGCCAGAAATGGCAAACGCCTAGGCGGTCGATTTCTGCCATGCGGCGCGTGTCGCCAAATGGTTAGTTCTCAGCCCGGTTTTTGTTATCCTTCATCATGCGCATCTATGCGCCTGACCAAGAGAAAATGAAAAGCTGGAAGTCACAGAAGGCTGAATTGGTGAAGTAGGCCGGCGGCGTCGAAATCGATGCTGAAATAGTGCCTTATTGCGATAATTCGATAACTCTCAGCTTGGTCAACAACTAGATTGCAGGGCTGCTTTGGGTCACACTGGCGCAGGATCAGGCTCGTACTGCTGAGCCTGCAGACGAGTTGTCAGTTCAGCGAGGTTCGAAATGCGGCGCATTGCATTCTTAAGTTTGGTGGTCGCGGCGACGGCGCTTTGTTCGCTTGGTTATGCCGGTGATGCGTCCGCGCTAGAATCGGATGCGGCTCTAGCGCAAGAACTAACCAACCCCTCGCCAATCTGATCTCCATGCCCATTCAGACCAACTATGACGACGGCTTCGGCACGGGCAACGGCCACAAGACCTTCACCAATGTTCAGCCGGTTATCCCGATCAAGTTGAACCCAGATTGGAACATGATCTCTCGCACCATCGTCCCCATCGTGTGGGACCAGGTCGACCTCAGCCCCGTAGGCCCCTCGGGCAAGCAGGCCGGGTTCGGGGACATCATGCAGTCCCTGTTCTTTTCGCCGAGCCAGCCGAATGCGGTCGGGTCTCTCGGCAATATGGTGTGGGGTGTGGGACCGGTCGCTGTGCTGCCGACGGGCAATGCGGACCCGCTACTCGGCAATGGAAAGTGGGGTCTCGGCCCCACCGCCGTCGTCCTATTCATGAATAGTGGTTGGACCTATGGTGTATTGGCCAACCATGTCTGGGACGTGGCCGGCAAAGGTGACCGCGCCCATGTGAGCGCATCGTTCCTGCAGCCATTTCTGTCCTACACGACGAAGACCGCGTGGACCTACACGATCAACTCGGAGTCCGCTTATGACTTTGAGGGCGGCAATTGGGCGATCCCGATCAATGCGATGATTTCAAAATTGACCTCCATCGGCGGGCAAAAAATCTCGCTCCAGGGTGGGGTCAGATACTGGGCCGCAAGTCCAACGGGCGGGCCCGACGATCTTGGATACCGGTTCGCCGTGACCTTCCTGTTTCCAACGAAGTCAGGCTCATGACGATGAAACCATCCCGGACAATTGCAAGTCTGGCGACGACGCTCCCGATCACCTTTGCTAATATTGCCGCGGCATCGAGCGCCAACCTCAATTCCGACGACCACCTGAGGCCAAAACCATTTTCCCAAGAAGAAAAGGAGTTTGAACACGTGATAATTTCATTCAAAAAATTTGCGAAAACTTCCGCGCTCGGCCTATGCGCAGCAGCGCTGGCCTTGATGGTTGCGTGGGCTCCAGCCGCGCAAGCCGATGAGGCCGACGCAAAGAAGCTGCTCAAGTCTATGTCTGACTACCTGGCGGCGCAGAAGGCCATCTCGTTTGACTTCGACGCCATCCTTGAGGTCCTCACGAAGGACGATCAGAAACTCGCACTTGCGAGTTCAGGTACCACTATCCTCGAGCGGCCTGGTAAGATCCGCGCCACACGTGCCGGCGGGCATGCGGATATCGAGATGCTGTTTGACGGGGAAACGCTGACATTGTTCGGTAACAACGCGAACCTCTATATCCAAATCAGCGTCCCTGGCACGATCGACAATTTAGTCGACGTCTTGAGGGACAAATATAATAGGCCGCTGCCCGCCGCAGATTTGCTGATGTCGAATAGCTACGACGAGCTGATGGCTGGTGTCACCGACGTGAAGGACCTCGGCAGCGGTGTGATCAACGGCGTTGAGTGCGATTACCTTGCGTTCCGGAAGAAGGAAATCGATTTCCAAATCTGGATCGCACAGGGAAAGAATCCCTATCCTTGCCGCTACGTCATCACGTCCAAGGACATCCCCCTTTCACCGCAATACAGCATCCAGATCAGGGATTGGAAGACCGGAGCTGATGTCGCAGCGGATGATTTTGGCTTCAAGAACCCGACGAACGCCAAAAAGGTCGATGTGAAGGACCTCAAAGGCATGAGTGCCTTGCCGGATCACTTCAAAAAAGGAGCTGCTCAATGAGCGTGTCGAGAAAAATTGGAATCGTATTCGTGACGGCCATCGTCGGACTTGGCGGACTCCACCTTGCAGAGCGGCTTACGGCCACCTCCTTGGTGCCGAGTTTCGTCCCGACCGCCGAGGCCAGGGTCGGCCGTCCGCTAACGCCGGTGAGCGTTGCCGGCGTGGCGCGGAGAACTGTCAGGCGATGCGCGGTTGGCGTCTACCGCTGCTAACGTCCGCGGTGTTTGCGAACACCGTAGTCAGGAATTAGAAACAGTTCTGGCGGGCAGCTTTGCGTTGCCCGCCATTTCAATGCCCGGACATGTGATCAGACTGAGCCCGCGCGGCGGGCTTGTGTGGCGCAGCTAGACCACGCATCTGCGCTCAATTCGCCAGGTGCGTTCCACCCACGATGAAACCGGCGCTTCACCTGGTTGATAAGGCGCACAGACTGGGTCGCCATACGCCACGTGACCGACGGCTCGCCGATAGAATGCAAACTTGGCTGGAGTTGGCCCTGCTCCGCATCCTTCCAACTCTCCCAGAGAAGCTGGTCCAAAATGTTGTCCTGCTTGATGGTGTCGATCATGCTGCGGCTCAGGTCGCTCATTTTCAGCGGCACCCAGTTCACGCGTTGCAGCCATTGCTGAGACGAGTTTTTCGTCTCCGCTACGGCGGGGATGCCAAGGTCTGGGGCCAGTTTGGCGATCAGCTCGTCGCATCGCGTGTGGCCGCCCACGAAAAAACACTCAGAAAGAAACCGATCGGCCTCGGCGTATTTCTCGGTGATCGACAGCGATGCCAGTCGCGGCCATGGCATCTCGGCGAAGGTGCGGAGGATGAAATGTGTGACGTAGTTTCGCTGGCGTGAACGATAAGCAATCTCGGGCGAATAGGGCTGCAAGCCCTGCGAGATGTATCGCATCATGCGGAAATTATAATGGGACACGAATTGGCTGACCGGATCGCGCAGCAGAATGCTCCGGGCGATGGGCCTGTCATCGAAATATTGCTCGATGGAACGTCCGATCCAATGTCCGCTAATGGCGTTGACGCTCCGTGGATCGCGCATAGCGACAATCTGGTACTGGGGCAGAAACAGCCTGCTCGGCCCTTTGCGCTTCCGCAGACGGAGATAGCTTTCCTTCGGCGCATGGCGCGACAAATGGCGATCGATTGTCTGACCGGCGCAACGCGGCACGTGAAAGACGATATGTAACGGTCTAGTCGTGGCCGCGCCGGGAGCGGGGGCTGATCTCTGTGGCAAGTCTGGGGACAATGCGTACATGGCAGGGCGGTACTCGGTGACATGATTGGCCAAAATCATAAGGGCCAGAGGGTAACGATGACGTTAACCAAGTGTTTGAATGCGGCTCAATAACGGCCATTAGGCGCGCTTTTCACGTGCCGCCTTGACAAGTGCGTGAGCGCATGCCGGGTAAGATCGAATGGTAATCTGGTTCTGACATGTGCGGAATTGCGGGCTTCGTCGATCCCACACGCCGCTCCGGCGACACCGAGCTCAAGGCCCTTGCCGCGAGCATGGCGGGTGCTTTGCGCCATCGCGGTCCCGACGGCCAAGGGATCTGGGCTGACGCGGAATCCGGCGTCACACTGGGTCACGCGCGGCTTTCCATCATCGACCTGAGCCCCGCGGGCGCCCAGCCCATGGCCTCGGCGTCAGGCCGCTTCGTGCTCACCTATAATGGCGAGATCTACAACGCGGCTGAATTGCGCGCCGAGTTGGAGCGCAAAGGCCACGTCTTCCGGGGCCATTCCGATACCGAGGTTATGGTGGAGGGCTTCGCCGAATGGGGGTTAAGCGCGACGGTCGAGCGCCTTGTCGGCATGTTCGCCTTTGCCGTCTTCGACCGGTCCACCCGCGTCCTGACCCTTGGCCGCGACCGGCTCGGCATTAAGCCGCTCTATTGGGGCCGCGCCAATGGGCGCATCGTGTTCGCATCCGAGCTTAAGGCGTTGGCGACGCTGCCGGACTGGGCGCCGGAGATCGACCGCCAGGCTCTCAGCGCTTATCTGTGCACCGGATACGTGCCGGCGCCCTCCAGCATCTACCAAGGCATCGAGAAGCTCGAGCCCGGCATGCTGCTGGAGATCGACGGCAAGGGCGAAACGCGCGGGCAAGCCTATTGGTCGTTGCTCGAGATCGCGGAGCGCGGGCAGGCCGCGCCGCTTGATCTTAGCGAAGGGGACGCGCGCGACCGGCTCGACGCGCTACTTACCGAGGCGGTCACCGGGCGCATGGTAGCCGACGTACCGCTCGGCGTATTCCTGTCCGGCGGCATCGATTCCTCGACTGTCACGGCGTTGATGCAGGCGAACAGTGAGACGCCGGTACGCAGCTTCTCCATCGGCTTTCACGAAGAAGGTTTCGACGAGGCCAAATACGCCAAGCAGGTGGCGGCGCATCTCGGTACCGATCACACCGAGCTCTATGTCACGGCGGAGCAGGTGCGCGCCGTCGTGCCGAAGCTACCGGAGATTTATGACGAGCCGTTCGGCGACTCCTCGCAAATCCCCACATTCCTCCTGTCGGAAATGACGAAACAGCATGTGAGCGTGGCCTTGTCCGGCGATGGCGGCGACGAGCTGTTCGCAGGCTACAACCGCTACGGTCAAGGCTTGCGGGTTGCCCGCATGCTTCGCCTTCTGCCCCGCCCCGCCGCTGTTGCCCTGGCGTGCAGCTTGAGGGCGGTGCCGCCGACCATGTGGGATCGCCTGTTCGATATGCTACCGCGCCGCTTTCGCCCGGGGCTTCCCGGCGACAAGCTTCAGAAGCTGGCGGACGTGATGAGCGACGACGCCACAGGCTATTACCGGGCGTTGATCGCCCAATGGGCGGGCGCATGGTCCCTGGTCAAGGGTGCATCCGCCCCCGACCAGGCCGCCTTCAGCGAGGATATACGGCAGCGCTTCGGCGATGAGCTGTCCTGGATGCAATATGCCGACAGCGTCACCTATCTCCCCGATGACATCCTCACCAAGGTCGATCGTGCCTCCATGGCGGTATCGCTAGAGGCACGGGTGCCGTTGCTCGATCACCGCGTGGTCGAATTCGCTTGGCAGTTGCCGGAGCATCTCAAGATGCGGGGTGGGCAAGGAAAGTGGTTGCTCCGTCAGGTGCTGCATAAATATGTACCAAAGGCGCTCGTGGAACGGCCGAAGATGGGCTTCGGCGTGCCCATCGATGCGTGGCTGCGCGGACCGCTGAAAGACTGGGCCGCTGACTTGCTCGATCCCGCCGCCATGGCTAAAGCCGGCCTGTTCGATCCTCAACCGATCCAAGAAAAGTGGGCCGAGCACCAATCGGGGCGGCGCAATTGGCAGCACTTCCTATGGAATGTGCTGATGTTTGAGGCGTGGCGACGGGCGCAACGCATTGTCTAGCCTCGCAGCCCCGCCCGTCAGGCCCCGCCGGCCTGGACGGACCCTGCGCGGTCGGCTATGCCCAAGCCGCGAGCCTGTCAATGAAGGCTCTTAAGTTCGTTCTGGCGTCTACGCAGAGCGCCGTAAAAGCCACCAGGAGGCAATCGGATTTGCCAGAGAACGTCGCGTTGATTACCGGTGTGACGGGCCAGGATGGCGCTTATCTCTCGGAGCTGCTCCTCTCCAAGGGCTACAGAATCCATAGCGTTAAAC
>DAOVDX010000002.1 GCA_030669345.1 Methyloceanibacter sp.
AGGGACAACGCCTCGCTGCTGCGAACTGAACCGGCGTGGAAATGCGCCAAGTGGAGGTTTTAAGACCAATGTTGAAGACAGCTCTTCTCGCCACCGCCGCTCTGGCATTCGTGGCAATGGGCGCCACCGCCGCCAGCGCCAAAGGCGGGCACGGCGGACATGATCGTCACGGTGGCTATCACGGACAGCACAAGGGCCGCGGTGGCTATGGCAAGCATGGCGCCAAACATCACCGCTATCAGGGCGGCGGGCACAGCCATCATAAGTACAATAAATACAACAAATACAATGACTTCTGGTTCAACTTCTCCTGGTACTCGCCAGCCTGCCACTACGAGACCAAGCCGGACCGCGTCAAGGTCTGGGACCGCCATGGCAACCCCTATTTCAAGTGGGTCAAGCGTGACGTCAAGGTCTGCTATTAGCCGGCCTTGCTCGCCCGAGAGTCCTCTCCTCACCTCGGGTTTATGAGGGCCGCCGCCCACTCCCCCCCGGGTGGCGGCCCTTCACTTATCCGAACTCAGCCAAGGCGAAGCGCCTCACCTCCGCGCAGAACAACTTCGGAGTCCGCCGAATGGGCGCCGTCGGGTCCGTGCAACACAAGCCCCGGCAGAAGCCTTAGGCCGGCACGGCTCCCTTTGCGCCCCTGCACAATGACGCGCAGAGCAGGCTCGCCAGCTTTGGGGAAGAGCGGGAAGATTGCGACATCGCCGAACCGGCCCTGAAGCAGGTCGAGAATTTCGCCCAAGCACTCCGCCCGATGGATCAATGTCAGCCGACCCTTGGACTTGGCCATGGACGTAAGAAACCGTACCCAATCGCCAAGCCCGTCGCGCTCCATGACATGGGCCACCGCGCGAGCGGCATCTGGCGCCGCACGCACATCGCTATCGGAATGGAAGGGCGGATTGGCGATGACGTGGTCGTAGCCTTCACGGACAAGACCGGCGGCACTTAAGACCTTTGCAGATGACGTGACATCCGCCTCGATCACCTTGAATTGCTCTGCGAAGCCGTTCCGCGCGGCGTTACTCTTAGCAAGCGCGCAAAGCTCCGCGTCGATCTCAACCGCCGTCACGTTCAGCTCAGGAACGCGCGCCAGCAGGCAAAGCCCCGCCACGCCAACGCCGGTGCCGGCTTCAAGCACACGCTCGCCCGCCTTTGCCGGAACGGCAGCGGCCAGGAACACAGCATCGCCACCAACACGGTGACCGGCTCGCGGCTGGATGATGCTCAAGCGTCCGTCGAGAACTTCGTCGGTGGTGGTGCCGGCTTTACCCCTTGGGGCGCTAGCTTTTTTTGTCTTCAGTGATGTCATCGCCGATACCGGCCTCGGTCAGCACGCGGCGCGCTTGATCCAGGCGATCTTCCTCAACCAGGACGCGACGCGGCAGAATTCCGATCGAACCTTCCATCACACTCATATTCGTATCGAGAACGATGAAGGCGAACCCAGCTTCGTCCAGCAAGGAGCTGACAAAAGACAGAAGCACCGCGTCATTCGTGCGCAACAGCTCTTTCATGCCTCACTATACCCCTGTCCATTGATCTTGAGGTCCCAAGCGCCTTGACCTTCGTAGCCGTCCGCCGACAATATCGCGAAAAGAAGACCTTCGGCACTGAAGGAGACCCTATCCTTGGGAGTTGTCGTCAAACTTTCCGGCTCGCGTGACCCGAAAGCGAGCCTCGCGCCGCTGATCGCGCTTGTCGAGGAGGACATGGCTCATGTCAACCGCATCATCCTCGACCGCGCCCGCTCCAATGTGGACCTGATCCCCGAGCTGGCCCGGCATTTGATCGATTCCGGCGGCAAGCGCCTGCGCCCCATGTTGACCCTCGCTGCGGCGAAGATGTGCGGCTATAGCGGCGAAGGCCATGTTCAGCTCGCGGCAAGCGTCGAGTTCATGCATACCGCCACGCTTCTGCATGACGACGTGGTGGACGAGAGCAATCTTCGCCGGGGCAAGATCGCGGCACGGCTCCTGTGGGGCAATGAGGCGAGCGTGCTGGTCGGCGACTACCTGCTCGGCCAAGCATTCAAGATGATGGTGGATGTCGGCTCGCTCGACGCGTTGCGTATTCTGTCGAATGCGGCCGCCGTCATCGCCGAGGGCGAAGTGATGCAGCTCATGACCGCCAAGAACACCGAGACCACCGAAGACGACTATCTCGCCGTGATCGAAGCGAAGACGGCGGCGCTGTTCTCGGCGGCGGCGGAAGTCGGCGCGATTGTCGCCGATCGCCCGAAGTCGCAGGCTGCGGCCTTGCGCTCTTACGGACGCAATCTCGGCATTGCCTTCCAGCTCGTGGACGACGCGCTCGACTATTCGGGCCAACAGGAATTGCTCGGCAAGACTGTCGGCGACGATTTCCGCGAAGGCAAAATCACGCTGCCGGTGGTGCTGTGCTACCGGCGCGGCAATGCGGACGAGCGCGCGTTCTGGGAGCGGACGTTGAAAGAGGGCGACATTGGCGATGACGATCTCGCCAAGGCCATCGAGTTGATCGCGCGCCACAACGCGCTTGCCGACACCATGGAGCGTGCCCGCCATTACGGCGCCATCTCCCGTGATGCGCTCGCCATCTTCCCCGATTGCGAAATCAAGTCGGCCCTGCTCGAAGCCATCGAGTTCTCAGTCGACCGTCCCTTCTAGGTTTCTGGCTAAGTCTTGCCGTCGCTCTCGGGATCGCCAAGCGAGCTCGCGGCGATCCACCAGTCCGGATGACTGTGCACCAGCGCGGTGGCGGCGCGAAGCGCCTGACGGGGCGTGGCAAATACGGCAAAGCAGGTCGGACCGCTGCCCGACAACCTTACGAGGGTAGCGTCTTCCGCTGAGCGGAGCGCGGTGAGCACGTCTCCGACTTCAGGCGCAAGCTTCATGGCCACCGCTTCGAGATCGTTGCCGCGCGGGCTGACATAGTCCAAGAGCTTGTCGAAATCCCTGGCAAAGTCGAGCAGCGCCGAGCTTTGCGGCGGCGATGGCAACGGCGCGGCGTCGAGCGCACCATAGACGTCCGCCGTCGAGAGCGGGAGCCCTGGATTGGCGAGCACTACGCCGCAAGATGGGAAGCCGCGTACGGGCGTAACCAGCTCGCCGCGCCCCATGATGAGCGCAGGCTTGCTACCAAAACAAACCGCGACATCGGAACCGAGGACTGGCGCCAGATCGGCCATGGCGCCTTCGCTCAAGCCGTCTTGATTGGCACGGATGATGAGCCGCAACGCGGCGGCGGCGTCAGCCGAACCACCGCCAAGCCCAGCCGCGACAGGCAAATTCTTAAACAGCCGAAAGCGCCCAAGAGTGAGCCCGGGCGATTGAGCTTTCGCGGCCTTTGCCGCATCCAGGATAAGATTGCCGCCATCAAGAGCCATGGCGAACGGACCTTCGACCTTAAGATCGAGCGCGTCCCGTGCTGGCTCAAGCTCGACAGTGTCGCCAACACCAGCAAAGGCGACGAGGCTGTTCAGCTCGTGGAAGCCATCGGCGCGACGGCCCAACACTTCCAATGTGAGATTGAGCTTGGCCCAGGCGATATCGCGAAGCGCCGTCATAGGGGTGATACCGGCGTTGAAACTCCGTCCAGACGACGACGGAGAGTTGATTGGAGCGTGCCTATTGCGAGGTCTGCTGGTCCGCGTGGGTGGTGCGGTCCGCCGCCTTGGTCTCGGCGGGGTCCTTCAGACCCGAAGCGATCTTTTCCTTCAGCACGACGATTTGGTCGTCTTCCGGCTTCAGCAACAATGACTGTTCCCATTGGTATTTTGCTTCGAACGTGCGTCCGACGCGCCAATACGCGTCGCCGAGATGGTCGTTGATAATCGGATCGTCGGGCCGCAGCTCGACCGCCCGCTCCAACTTCTCGACCGCCTCAGGCATGTTGCCGAGCCGGTAATAGGCCCAACCCAGACTATCGACATAGTAACCGTCATCCGGCTTCAGCTTCACTGCCTTGCGGATGTAGTCCATGGCCTGTTCCAAGTTCAGACCCTGGTCGACCCACGAATAGCCAAGATAGTTCAGGATCAACGACTCGTCCGGAGCCAACTCAAGCGCCTGCTCGAAATCGGCTTCGGCGGCGGGCCAATTCTTCAGCCGTTCATTGCTGACGCCACGTGAATAATACAGCGCCCAGTTTCCCTTGGCCGGCTCGTCGATAAGGTCGACCGCGCGGGAATAATATGTAAGCGCCTCGTCATAGCGCTCATGCGCGCGAAGAATGTTACCGAGCGCATCGAGGGGACGGATGTCATCCGGGTATTTCGCGATGAGCGCCTCAAGCAATGCCTGGGACTCTTCGACCCTCTCCAGGGCATTCAGCGCAAAGCCCTTCTGGATTTGGATATTGATCCAGAGTGGCGAGTCCTCGGGGATCCGGTCAAAGGCCGCGATCTCGGAATCGTATTTCTTGGCAGCCTCATAAGCCTCGGCGAGCGCAATATTCGCGAGCGTAAAATCAGGCTCAAGATAGAGCGCGAATTGCAGGAAGATGATGCCCATGTCGAGGCCACCCTCGCCAGCAAGCGCATCGCCGATGCCGTAGAAAGCCTCAGCAAGACCGGCGTTCGCGTTGGCGACGATCAGCGAAGGGTTCTCGCCGTTTTCGATCTTCTCAAGCAGCGCTTCGGACAAAGGATGGGGCGCCGCCTTGGCCATATGAATCTTGATGGTCTCGACGGCTAGTTCCCGATCATTGGAGTTTATCGCATGGCGCGCGAAAGCGTCAGCGACCCGGAGTGTGGTCGGGTTCCGTTTGAAGGCCTGCGTGTAGGCCTCACGCGCCAGCTGATGCCGTCCGGCAACGTCGGCGATGAGGGCGCGATGATAGCGCTGATAATATTGCGCCCAGTCAGCGTTGCTTAAGCTGTCCAGCGTGGCAATGGCCTCACTGTGGTCGCCGGCGGCCTCTTGCGTCCAAGCGCGCGCGAGTGTGGAGGTGAGGTCGGCGATGGGACCTTGGCGGCCCGCCTCAAAATGCTCCTCGGCCACTTTGTAGTCGCCTTGCTTGAAGGCATCGATCCCAAGCAGGAACTGAGCGACACGATCCGATGGCTCGACCTTGACGAGAATCTTGGCCAGCTCGATGGCGCGATCCCAATGAGCAGACGCCGTCTCAAGCAGGAAGGTCTGCTCCAGAATGAGTTCGTTCTCGGGGTCGCCGGCCAACGCCTTGGAATAGAAATCGGCAGCGGCGGCTGTATCGTGACTGCCGCGCGCCACACGTCCCGAAAGGTAACTACCAAGAAGAGTGCCGGCCTCCGTGTCGCTGTTTCCGGCGGAGATCACTTCTGAGTAGGCCACAGGTGCCGCAAAGATCGCGGCAAAGAGAAGCGATCTCCCCGCCAGTCTCCGCAGTGTTTGGGAAATTATCATGTCGCCGGCTCGGCTATCCGCCGCTCCAATTCCTGGTTGTATTGTACTCAGCCAAGGTTAAGTGGTTTTCACCACCCTGCAACCACCAAAGCTTTTGAAGGCAAATCGCGGCGCGTTTATGGCCTGGTTTTCGCCATTTTCAGGCCGTGGGCCCTACATATTCGCGTAGTTCGGGCCGTCTCCGCCCTCTGGCGGCACCCAATTGATGTTCTGGGCCGGGTCCTTCACATCGCACGTTTTACAGTGGACGCAGTTTTGCGCGTTGATCTGGAAGCGCACGCTGCCGCCCTCCTCCACCACCTCATAGACCGCTGCGGGACAGTAGCGTTGAGCGGGTTCGTCGAATTCGGGAAGGTTCTGCTCAATGGGGATCGAAGGATCGGTGAGCTTGAGATGCACCGGCTCGTCCTCGTCGTGGCTGGTGCTCGACAAGAACACCGACGAGAGAATGTCGAATGTGAGCGCGTTGTCCGGCTTCGGATAGTCGACGACCTTCGCCTCGGCCGCCGTCTCTAGGCTCGAATAGTCGGGCTTCAAATGCTTCAGCGTGTGACGCAGGAACGGGAAGATCGTGTTCAGCCACATATCAATGCCGCCGAGCATGACGCCGAGCCGCGTGCCGAAACGCGACCATAGCGGCTTCACGTTGCGGACCTTCCTGAGTTCCTTCGCCAAGCCGCTCGCCTTGAGGGCTTCCGGATAAGCTTCGAGCACGTCGTGGGAGCGCCCCGCCTCGATCGCCGCGAAGGCCGCTTCCGCCGCCATCATCCCCGACAGCATAGCGTTGTGTGAGCCCTTGATGCGCGGCATGTTCATGAATCCCGCGGCGCAGCCAACCAGCGCACCGCCAGGGAACACGAGCTGGGGCACCGCCTGCCAACCGCCCTCGGTCAGCGCACGCGCGCCATAGGCAATGCGCTTGCCGCCTTCAAGATGCGCCTTGATGCGCGGATGCAGCTTCGAGCGCTGAAATTCCTTGAACGGGTTCAGATAGGGATTGGCGTAGTCGAGATGGAGGACCAAGCCCACCGACACCAGATTGTCGCCGAAATGGTAGAGGAACGTGCCGCCGCCGGTCTTGTCCTCAAGCGGCCAGCCCATGGTGTGCTGCACGAGCCCGGGCTTGTGCTTCTCGGGCGGGATCTCCCACAGCTCTTTCAGGCCGATGCCAAACTTTTGCGTGCCGCTGTCTTTGTCTAGGCCGAACTTCTTGATGAGCTGCTTGGACAGCGAGCCGCGAGTACCCTCGGCGAGAAATGTGTATTTGCCGGTCAGCGCCATACCGGGCGTGTAGCTATCCTTGTGGCTGCCGTCGCGGGCCACGCCGAGATCGCCGGTGATGACGCCTTCGACTTCACCACCCGCGCCAATGATCGCCTCGGTCACGGAGATGCCGGGATAGACCTCGACACCAAGCGCCTCCGCCTGCTCGCCGAGCCACTTGGTGAGGCTGCCGAGGCTGCCGGTGTAGCAGCCGTGATTATTCATCAACGGCGGCATGAAGAGATTGGGCATGTGAATGCCGCTGGTCTCCGATGGCAGATAATAGAAGCTGTCCTCGGTGACCTTGTCCTTGAGCGGGGCGTCTTTGTCGCGCCAATCGGGAATGAGCTGGTCGAGGGCGACGGGGTCGATCACCGCGCCGGACAAGATATGGGCGCCGACCTCGGAGCCCTTCTCCAGGACGACGACGTTGACCTCCTTGTCGTTCTCGGCCGCGAGCTGCTTCAGCCTGATCGCCGTGGCGAGGCCCGCCGGCCCGGCGCCAACGATCACCACATCGAACTCCATGGTTTCGCGTTCGACTTGGTCGTTCAAACCAGCATGCTCCTTCGAAAAGATCGGTTGGGCACAACCACCCTCATCTGATTCCCCAAGGTTGCCCTTCGGAACCCAATGCGCCCACACAATCGGTGGTAAAGTCGATCAGGCCCAGCGATAACTCATTGCCCGGCCAAGCCGGGGCAACCACAAATAAAGGATCGACACGGGCATCGCAAATGACTGGAAACCAAGCAAAAGCCCATGCCGCGTTGCTCGCCTGGTATGACGCCATGGGCGTCGACGAGGCGATTGGCGATGCGCCGGTCGATCGATTCGCGATTGTGCCCGAAACGTCGCCCACCAGGAGGCCGGCCAAAGGGCCGCTAGCCAGACCAGCAACCCCGCCTGCGGCCCCAGCTCCAGCACGCCCCGCACCCGAGGCCGCACCCCCGAGCCCTGCATCACTGGAGGCCGTGAGCAGCCTCGAAGAGCTTCAGGCAACTGTCGCCCAGTTCGAGGGCTGCGCGCTGAAACGCACCGCCAAGAGCCTGTGCTTCTCAAGAGGCAGCGCGGATGCCCGCATCATGCTGATCGGCGAAGCGCCGGGCCGCGACGAAGACATTCAAGGCAAGCCCTTTGTCGGGCGGGCCGGCAAGCTGCTCGACCGCATGCTGGCCACGATCGGGCTCGACGAAACCAAGGTCTACATCACCAACACCATCTATTGGCGCCCGCCCGGCAACCGCACGCCGACACCGCAAGAGATCGGGGCTTGCGCGCCGTTCCTGTCGCGCCAGATCGAATTGCTAGCGCCCGATGTGCTGGTGCTTCTCGGCGGCGCGGCGGCAAAGCATATTCTCGGCGTCACCCAAGGCATCATGCGGCTGCGGGGAAAATGGAAAATCTACAAGAACGGGGACCGCGACATTCCAACGCTTGCGATGCTACATCCCGCCTATCTGCTGCGCAGCCCGGATGCGAAGCGCTATGCTTGGCGCGACCTTCTCATGTTGAAGACGAGACTAGAGGAAACGCCAAAATGAATCGCATCGACGAGAGCCGTCCCTTCGTGCCTGTTCGCATCGCCGTGCTGACGATCTCCGACACGCGCACGCCGAAGACCGACAGATCGGGGCCCCTCCTTGCCAGCATGATCGAGGACGCCGGCCATATCGTCGCCGAGTGCGCGTCAGCCGCCGACGACGTGAAGTCGATCCGCAAGCAGGTCAAGAAGTGGATCAAGAACAAAAAAATCGACGTGGTGATTACCACTGGCGGCACGGGCTTCACCGGACGCGACGTGACGCCGGAAGCGGTGCACCCGCTCTTCGAGAAGGAGATCGAAGGCTTCTCCGTTCTCTTCCATATGCAGAGCTATCTGACGGTCGGCACTTCGACGGTGCAGTCGCGCGCATGCGGCGGTCTCGCCAAAGGCACTTATATCTTCTGCGTGCCTGGCTCGCCCGGCGCGTGCGAGGACGCCTGGACCGGCATCCTCAAAGCGCAGCTGGACAACCGCCACCGCCCTTGCTCGTTCATCGAGATCATGCCGCGCCTGCAAGAGAACAAGCGCAAGCGGGCCAAGGCTTAAAACGCGGGAGCGCCTTCGGCCAATTCGTCGTGGGTGATCAGGCCCAACACCTCGTTGCTGGCGAAGCTCAGCGACATGGGCCGCATGACGCCCGACACCACGCTAAGATCGTAAAGCTCGGCCACGGGTCCATCGATGCGGAACCAATGCACGCACACCCCCGTGTCTAGGTCGATCACCTGCACGCCGCACCACGGCTCGGAGTCCGCATCTTCCAGTTTCTTGTCGAGCGCCAACCCTTCGAAGCGCTGATAGCGGGGCTTGGACAGGCCGACGAAAGCAAACTTACCGTGGAACGAAAGTCCGCGCACGAAGCCCGGGCAAAAGACGACGGGATGGAACTTGGCATCTTGTGCCTTCTCCGCCCGCTCGACCCAGCCAAGCTCGCCGGTGCCTGAGTTCAGCACCCAAAGCTTGTCGCGATAGACCCGCGGCGAGTGCGGCATGGACAGTCCGCCAATGACGATTTCGCCCGTGGCAATGTCGATGATGATGCCGCCGGCGAAGCGACGGTCGCGCCAGCCATCAATGGTGTCGGACTTGCTCACTGCCGTGACATAGCGCGGCACGCCGTCTTCCATGGCCAACCCGTTCATGTGACAGCGGTCCTCCTTCACGATTTTCGAGATGAAGGGCGGCTTCCATAGCGGCGTGAAGCTGTGGCGGTCCGACGTCGTAGCGAGGCAGTTATAGAGCGTATTGACGAAGACGATCCGGTCGTCCTTGAGCTGCCCGACATCATGCGCATCGAGCTCACCCGTGACGAAGATCTGACGCGGCACGTAGCAGGTGTCGAAGACGTTATTGATCTGCTGATCGGCTTCCAGGACGTTCTTGAACTTGATGATCTGAAACAGCGTCGCTAGCAGCAGCGTGTGTTCGTCGGGGAAACAAATCCCCATGGCCTTGCGGTGGAAGCGCTCATCCACCAACAGCCCACCGTCCGTGTTTTGGCTCAGAAGATAGAATTTGCCGGACTGGTAGGAGGAAATGGCGAGCCCGACTTTCTGCGCGCCAAGAAAGGCCGAGAATCCGGGAGATACGGAATAAGTGACCTTTTCCTCGGCCGGCTTGGCGGCCTCATCCGCCGGTTTAGCCGTCTCGTCCGCTGGTTTAGCTGCCTCATTCCCTGGCGACGCGCTCGAATCCTGTGAGCCGGCGGCTGAATCGGGCTTTTCATCACTCGGGGAAGCTGTATTTGGTTTTTCTTCGCTCACGGTCGATGACTAATCATTGTCGCGTTGGGACATGGATTTCCTCGTTGATTCTAGCCACTTTAGCAAGCCATTCGGGGCGGGCGAAGCCTGTTTGACAAGAACCTTGGCGCTCACAACAACCTGTGTCTAATTGGCAACAGGTGCAGAAAAAGCCTTGACTCTCAATGCGCTTTCTATTGCCCGTCTAGATAGAATAAGACAACTTTTACGGTAAATCGGCTGCGAAGATAGAGCCAGGTCTGATGATGTGACGCCAGATGCGGCATTGGCCTTCGCCACAACCGGCGCCGGCTTCACCGTCGCGGGCGTGCCGTTGGCTGAGGACAGTGCCCCGATCGACGCTGGGCTCGACTTCGCCCTCGGTGAGAACACCACGGCCGGCGTGTCCTACTCCGGCCAGTTCGGCGAGGGTGTAACGGACAATGCCGTCAATGGCCGCTTCACCTGGTTGTTCTAGGGACGAGGCACTCGGCGAGCTTCCCTTCGCGCCGATAGTCTTCTTTCGTGTCGACGTCGCTCAATGCCGGAGCAACCGCGATCGTTCTTCCGCGCAAATTCTCTAACGTGGTGGCGAGCGTATTTTCCGTCGACCAGGCTACGCCTTCGAACGGAGCAAGTCGTCGCGGCGATCTCTTCAGCCCAACAAGCCAATAGCCGCCATCGGGCGCAGGCCCGAACACAGCATCAGAGCTCGCCAGAAGCTTGAACGCGTGAGCGATATGGCTTGAGCGAATTGCCGGGATGTCGCTGCCAACGATAATCACAGGCCCCGGCGGCAGACCATCGAACAGGGATTGCATGCGCGCGCCGAGATCGCCCGCGCCTTGTGGAATACGCGCGACATTTCCAGGCGCAGGCCAGCATGGGGCATCCACACTGGTGTCGGGTGTGACGGTCAGATATGTGCGCCAGCGTAGATCGGCGCCGAGACTTAAGACCGTGCGGGCCAACGTGCTGCGGTAGAAGCGGATCGCCGCGACATCGCCAATGCCTCGCGCCAGCCGTTGCTTTACGCGGCCGGCAGCCGGGCACTTGGCCATGATGACAAGTCGCGGCGCATACGAACTGCGGCTCAGGAGCCTTGGCCCCCGGCTAGCCATAGAGGCGCGCCAACACCCGCGGCGGCACGCGAAGGTAATAGAGCATCATGAGACCAAAATTGCGGACGCCCCGCACGAAATAGCCGCTGCTCTGATAGCGCCGCGCGCTGGTCACGGCGCGGGATTTCAGGCCGACGATCTCTCCCCGCTTAAGCCTGCGGACAAGATCGACATCCTCCATGAGCGGGATCGCGCGGAAGCCACCAAGCCGGTTATAGAGAGCGCGTGAGATGAGAAGCCCCTGGTCACCGTAAGGCAGGGCGAAGAGCGCGCAGCGTATCCCCACCAGCCGTTCAACCAGGCGCGGCATGAAGCCATCGTCATCGAGCGCGAAACGGAAATAGGCCGCGGCCTGAGCGCGGCGGCCGCTCTCAACGCGCCCCATGAAAGCCTCGGCCTCCTCGGCCCAGCCAGGCTCAAGCACCGTGTCGGCATGTAGAAAGAGCAGCCAATCGCCACGAGCAATCGCGGCACCGGCGTCGAGCTGGGTGCCCCGTCCAACCGGGGCCTCCACCACCCGCGTGCCGGCGGCATCGGCAATGGCGCGCGTGTCGTCGGTCGAACCACCATCGGAAATGATGGCCTCTTGCACGACCCCCTGCACCAGGGCCGGCACGATAGCCGCCAGTGTGTGCACCAATGTCGGCGCCGCATTAAGGGTCGGGATAACCACGGAAATCATGGGCGGACTATAGCGTTTGGCCCGGTTGCGGCAATCGCCACATATCCCCATTTCCTACTATGTTCTTGCTTTGTTCGCTTCCTGCGCCTATATGAAGCCTATGACCGTAGCCCTTAGGAAATCCCCCGATTCGGAGAGCGTCCCCCACGAGATGGGAGGCATCGCCTTTGGCCGCAGGCATGGCCGTGGCGCCCAGACCAATCGCTCTGGCCGCTTCGAGCCGACCACATACGAGCCCGTAGACGACGGCTGGGACTCCCTCACCGATCTCGATGCGCTGGTTACCGAAGTGCAGGAAGTGCCGGCTAGGCGCATCATCACTAAGAACACCTCGCCCGACATCAGCTTTGACCGCTCGATCAATCCCTATCGAGGCTGCGAGCATGGCTGCATCTACTGCTACGCGCGGCCCACCCATGCCTTTCTCGGACTGTCGCCGGGCCTCGACTTCGAGACCAAGCTGTTCGCCAAGACCAACGCCGCTCAGGCGCTTGAGCGCGAGCTTGCTGATCCGAAATATCGTCCCGAGATGATCGCCATCGGGTCCAACACCGATCCCTATCAGCCCATTGAACGGCGCTACCGCATCATGCGCCGCATCCTCGAGGTCTTGGACGCCGCCAATCACCCGGTGGGTATCGTCACCAAGTCGGCGCTGGTGCTGCGCGATCTCGACATTTTGCAGTCCATGGCCGAGCGCGGTCTGGTCAAGGTGGCGCTGTCGGTGACGACGCTTGATCCGAAATTGGCCCGCGCCATGGAGCCTCGCGCCAGCACGCCCGACAAACGGATCGAAGCGGTCGAGAAGCTCAACGCCGCTGGCGTGCCCGCCTCGGTGATGGTGGCGCCGATTATCCCGGGCCTCACCGATGCGGAGTTGGACCGCATCTTGGAGCGTGCCGCGAGCGCGGGCGCGACGGAAGCGGGCTATGTGCTGTTGCGGCTGCCGCTTGAGATTGGCGATCTGTTCGTGGAGTGGCTGAAAGCCAATTGCCCGGATCGCGCCGACCGCGTGTTGTCGTTAATGCGCCAGACCCGTGGCGGGAAGCTCTACGATTCCAAATGGCAGGAGCGCTTAAAGGGCGATGGGCCCTATGCCTGGATGATCGGGCGCCGGTTCGAAATGGCTGCGGCGCGGCTGGGGCTGAACACGCGTCAGACCAAACTGCGGACCGACCTGTTCACGCCGCCTGCCCTGCCGGGCCAGCAGCTCCGCCTGCTCTAAACGCATTTTCCACAGCGAAACGTCCTTTTCGGTCCCGGATCGTTGCCAAACCCGCGTGGTTTGAGTGAACATCCGGCCATGGGATTCCTTGCGGAAACGCGAAAATCGCTGCCAAGCTATGATCTCGAATCCGAGATGATGGACCTGCACCGTCTGCCGGTCGCCGGGATCGACGAGGCCGGCCGGGGCCCGTGGGCTGGGCCAGTGGTAATCGCGGCGGTGATCCTCAATCCCGACCGTATCCCCGAGGGCCTCAACGATTCAAAACTCCTCTCAGCGAATGCGCGCGAAGACCGCTATGCCGAGATACTCGCCACGGCCTGCGTGGCCATCGCCATCGGCCAGGTCCGTCGCATTGACCGCGACAACATCTTACAGGCCAGCCTATGGGGTATGCGCGCCGCCTTTCGTGGCTTGCAAGTGCCGGCAGCCGCGGCGCTGATCGACGGCAACATGGTGCCGAAGCGCTTTCCCGGCAAAGCCCGCGCCGTGGTCGGTGGCGACGCCATATCGGTATCGGTGGCGGCCGCCTCCATCATCGCTAAGGTCACCCGCGACCGGATCATGGTGAAGCTATCGCGGCGCTATCGCCGTTATGGCTGGGAGAACAACAAGGGCTATGGCATGCCCGAGCATGCCCGCGCGTTAGAGAAGCACGGCGTGTGCACCCACCATCGCCGCTCATTCAGCCCCATCGAACGGGCCCTGCGGCTGGCGGAGGCTCGCTGCTAGCGATCCACCCCAACTTCGCGCAACGAGACGCGCCTTAAGAATTAAGCCCACCTTTACCCTCATCCGGCAGCATCACCCGGTCTCGCTTGAGCGCGAGCGCGTGCAGTATTGCGTAACCTTGGTGGTGAGTATGGGTGTCGGGGAAGAAGGGGGGGCAAGCCTCCCCCGGAACAAGATCATTGTCGGCGATTGTATCGAAGAGCTATCGCGCCTGCCTGAAGCAAGCGTCGATCTGGTCTTCGCCGATCCGCCTTATAATCTTCAGCTGAAGAACGAACTTTTCCGGCCGAATAACAGCCGCGTCGACGCTGTTGACGACGACTGGGATAAATTCGGCAGTTTCGCCGCCTATGACAAATTCACGTGCGAATGGCTCACCGGTGTCCGCCAGGTGCTCAAGCCCAATGGCAGCCTGTGGGTGATCGGCAGCTATCACAATATTTTCCGCGTCGGCACCATCCTTCAAGACCTCGGTTACTGGGTACTGAACGACGTGATCTGGCGAAAGACGAACCCCATGCCGAACTTCCGGGGTCGTCGCTTCACCAACGCTCACGAGACCATGATCTGGGCCTCCATGGGCCCCAAGGCGCGTTACACCTTCAACTATGACTCGATGAAGGCCCTGAACGAGGACCTGCAAATGCGGTCCGACTGGCTCTTCCCGATTTGCTCCGGCGCGGAGCGGCTGAAACAGGAATGCGGGCGCAAGACCCATCCCACGCAGAAGCCCGAAGCGCTGCTCCGCCGCATAGTCCTCGCCTCAAGCCATGTTGGCGATGTGGTGCTCGACCCGTTCTCGGGCTCAGGCACGACCGCCGTGGCGGCCAAGCAGCTTGGACGCGCCTATATCGGCATCGAGCGCGATGAGACTTACGTCAAGGCGGCAAAGACGCGCCTCAAAGGCGTGGTCCCGCTCGACAAGGACTCTCTGAAGGTCGCCAAAGGCAAACGGGCCGAGGCACGCATTCCCTTCGGAGCGCTGTTGGAGCTGGGTCTGATTTCTCCGGGCACCGCGCTTTACGACACGCGTGCGCGTCACGAGGCATTAGTCCGTGCCGATGGCTCCATCGCCTGCGCCGACGCGCAAGGCTCGATCCACAAGATCGGCGCCCATGTGCAAGGGGCCACGGCCTGCAATGGCTGGACCTTCTGGCACTACGAAGCCGATGGCGCGCTAAAGCCCATCGATAGTCTGCGCGATGCCGCTAGGCAGAAGCTCGCGCCACCGCCCGCGCGCCAGGCTTAGCCTTCGCGACAGATTTGACCCGCGCGTCGAGTGCGTGGGCAATGACTTTCCGCATCACACTCGGCAATGCCGCGTCGGCTAGCTCATCGCGCTTAAGCCAACGGCATTGCTCAGGCCGCGCGGCGTCCACCGCCATCGCGCCTTGGCTGACCTCGGCGCGATAAACCAAAAGCTTCAGATAAAAATGCGTGAAAGTGTGCTCGACCAGACCGGGCAGCTTGTCCCAAATCGCCGCGACCGGCGCATGGTCTTCGATGTCGCTCGGCGCAGTCTCTTCCCACGGCGTTGACGGCGTCTCCAACATGCCGCCGAGCAGTCCTTTGAGTGGGCGTTCCCGTAGCAATACCGCGCCGTCGGCCCGCACCGCCACGAAGGCGACGCCGCGGCGTGTGGGACGCGCAATCTTCGTCGCACGATAAGGCAACACCTCGGCGAGACCTTCGGCTTCAGCGCGACAACCCTCCCCTAAAGGACAATGCCCGCAGTCCGGACTGCGCGGCGTACAGATCGTGGCTCCAAGATCCATCAAGCCTTGCGCAAAATCGCCCGCGCGCTCCGCCGGTGTAAGCCTCTCGGCGAGCGCCTTGATCTCAGGCTTGGCGGTGGGGAGCGGCGTGGCGACCGCAAAGAGCCGCGCGACCACGCGCTCAATATTGCCGTCGACGGGCGTGGCGCGTTTCCCGAAAGCAATGGCTGCGATGGCCGCTGCCGTATAAGCGCCAATCCCCGGCAGTTTGCGTAAATCCTTTTCAGATTCGGGGAAGGCACCGCCCAGTTCGCCCGCTACGGCGCGTGCGCAGGCATGGAGGTTGCGGGCGCGGGCGTAATAGCCAAGCCCCGCCCAAGCGGCGAGAACCTCGCCAAGCTCGGCGCGGGCAAGCGAGGTCACGTCAGGCCAGCGCCGCAAGAAGGTGTCGTAGCGCGGCGTGACCGCCTTGACGGTGGTCTGCTGCAGCATGATCTCGCTGAGCCACACTTTGTAGGGATCTTGTTTGACACTAGACGCGGCGCGCCATGGCAATTCGCGGCGCTCGCGGTCGTACCAAGCAAGCAGCTCCGGCGCGACGGAGCTGTCGTGACTGAGAGAGTCCCGGTCTAAAATCGCTTGTTGGCCCTTTTGCATAAGTCCGACTCCGGCCGCCCCCGTAGGAGTGCATGGTGTAAGATCGCCTCACCAGATAGCAAGGAGCGGAGGACCGCTCTCCACCGTCAAAGGCGAGGACCATGAACCAGTACCGGCGGAAGGGTTTTGCGAAATCGGGCCCGCGCGCCATTGGCAGTTATGTTGCCAAGGCGCTCGATCCGGTCGCCCGCACCCGGGGTTTCGCCACTACGACCCTGCTGAGCGACTGGCCAGCCATTGTGGGGCGCGAACTGGCTCAGTTCACCGTGCCCGACCGGGTGATTTGGCCCCGGCGTCGCGACGATGGAGACGATGAAACCCCGAAAAAGGGCCGCCGCGCCGAGGGCGCGACCCTGGTGCTGAGGATCGAAGGGCCGCGCGCCATCGAAGTTCAGCATCGGACCGGCCAGATCCTCGAACGGGTCAATTCCTATTTCGGCTATCGCGCGGTGACCGAGATGCGCTATCTGCAGGCGCCGATCACCCGTACTCAGAAGCGCCGTCCGGAGCGGAAACCACCGCTCCCCGCCTATTCTTTGCCTGAATCGACAGGCATCGAAGACGAGGGCTTGCGCCGGGCGCTGTCGCGCTTAGGCGCGGGTACCCGCTCCCGCCTCACGAGAGGTTGAGGCGCTAGACTTCTTCTCGCCCTTGCCCGATATGGGTCTTTCAACGATTGTAGGCGCCAAACGCCCACAGGGCACCGTAACAAGCCTCAGCCGGAGTAGTAATATTGGCCAAACCTAAGAAAAAGCCGACCGAAGCCTCAACTGATGAAGCCTCAGGCGGCAAGAGCAAGACTGGCCTTTATATCGCCGGCGCTGTGGCGGCCGTCGTGGCCATTGCCGGTTTCATCTATTTCGGCGCCGATGGCGCCACCGGGCCCAGAGCAGCTGACGGGAACCCCGGCACCGCCGCGTTGATGGAGACCGGCCCGCTGAAAGACATCATGATCGGCAAAACCGACGCGCCGATCACCATTGTCGAGTATGCCTCGATGACATGTGGCCATTGCGCCCGGTTCCACACCGACGTGTTTCCGGAGCTGAAAGAGAAATATATCGACACCGGCAAGGTCCAGTTCGTCTTGCGCGAATTTCCCCTGGATGGACTGGCCGTGGCGGCCTTTATGTTGGCGCGCTGTGCCGGAGACGACCGCTACTATCCGATGGTCGGCGGCATGTTCGAGACCCAGAAGACCTGGGCGGTGCCTGGCGAGGACGGCAAGCAGAAGCTTTCGCTCATCGCTAAACAGGCAGGCTTTTCCCAAGAGTCATTCGACAAATGCATGGCGGACCAAGAGCTGTTCGACAAGATCGTCGAAGTGCGCCAGCGGGGCCGCGACAAATATGGCGTCGACTCCACCCCGAGCTTCTTCGTCAACGGCAAGCGGATGAAGGGCGTTGAGCTCGAAGATTTCGACGCCGCGATCGAGGGCGGTAGCGCCGAGACTTCGCCGTCGCCGAACGACTAGGCTGCACGCTTGATGGTGTTTGGAAGAGTATCCGCAGTCGTTCTGATCGCCGCCGCGCTTGGCCTGTCGGCCTGCGGCGGCGCGACCGGCCCTGCCGATACTGCCATTCCGCTGAAAGAGCAAATGCTGGAGCCAGGGCCGCTTGGCGAGCGCGAATACGGCAATTCGAATGCGCCGGTCACCATCATTGAATACGCCTCACTCACATGCCCGCATTGCCGCAACTACCACAAAAACGTGTTTCCCAAGGTCAAGCGCCAATACATCGACACCGGCAAGGTGCGCTACATCATCCGGGAATTCCCCATCGGCCGGTCGGCTGGCAACGCCGCGATTGCCACGCGCTGTGTGCCTAAGAATAAATATCTCGGTCTTACCGAGGCCTATCTATCCCGCCAGAGCCAATGGGTGAGTCAGGACGTCCGCCTGGACAAGATTTATTCGATCGCAAAATCCAGTGGACTGAGCCGTGCGGAATTTGACAAATGCCTGGCGAATCAAAGCATTATCGATGGAATTAAAGAGGTGAAGCAGCGGGGGCGCAAATATGGCGTGATCGGCACGCCCACCCTGTTTATCAATGGCCAAAAGGCCCAGGGTGCTGTCTCCTTCGATCAGATCAAAGCCATGATCGATCCCCAGGCGTCTTGACCTCACCCGTTGCTCACCAAGTCGAATCACTGCCAAGTTCCAGTGTAGAAGTCGCGTTCTTAGCCGTGCGCGTCGCCAACTCGATTCGAGGATCGTTCGAACGTGAAGATCACCAGAATCCGCCTTCTTGGTTTCAAATCCTTCGTGGAACCGACCGAACTCCTGGTCGAGGCTGGGCTGACGGGTGTTGTCGGCCCGAACGGTTGCGGCAAGTCCAACCTGCTCGAGGCGCTGCGCTGGGCCATGGGCGAGACGTCCTACAAGAGCATGCGCGGCTCGGCGATGGACGATGTGATCTTTGCCGGCTCCGAAAGCCGGCCTGGGCGGGACACCGCCGAGGTCACGCTATTCATCGACAACAGCTCCCGGAAAGCGCCCGCTGAATTCAACGATTCTGACGTGCTCGAAGTGACCCGGCGGATCGAGCGTGAAGCCGGTTCAGCCTATCGAGTCAACGGTAAGGATGCGCGCGCACGCGATATCCGCCTTCTATTCGAAGACGCATCGACCGGCGCACGATCGCCAGCTTTGGTGCGCCAGGGCCGTATCGGCGAGATCATCGCCTCACCGCCGCAAGAGCGCCGCCGTATTCTCGAGGACGCCGCCGGCATTGCCGGCCTCCATAGCCGCCGCCACGAGGCGGAGCTTCGGCTGAAGGCGACGGAAACCAATCTGGCCCGGCTCGCCGACCTGATTGGCCAGATCACCTCGCAATTGCAGGCCATGCGGCGCCAAGCGCGCCAGGCCAAGCGTTACCGGGAAATCTCCGGCAAGATTCAGGCGATGGAGGCCCTGCAATACCACCTGCAATGGACCTCAGCCTGCGCGCAGGTTGAGGCAGACGAGACCGCCTTCCAAGACGCTCTCTCGGCCGTGGCGGAAGAGACCAAGTCCGAGGGCGAGGCGCTTCGCCAGCAGGCAGAAGCCACCGAGCAGCTCCAACCTTTGCGCGACGAAGAAGCTCAACGCGCGGCGGTGCTGCATCGTTTGAGCGTCGAACGCGATGCGCTTGAGCGCGAAGAGTCGCGGGCCAAGATCCGTCAGGCCGAGCTTGAGACCCGGCTGGCACAAGCGTCGCGCGATCTAGCGCGCGAGGAAGAACATATCGCCGAGGCCGAAGAGATGTTGCGCGGGCTTGGCGAGGAAAGCCGCAGGCTCGTTGCCGCAAGCTCCCGCGACCAAGAGGAGCCACAGCTCCGTGAGGCCGCGGCCAAAGCGGCAGCGGCACTCGGCATGGCGGAAGGCGCGCTGCGCGAGGCGACCACCGTGCTTGCCGAGGCAAGAGCGGAACGCGGGCGCCTCGACAACGAGAAGACCACAATTGCCGGACGCATCGGCCAGCTCGAAGCTCAGTCCGACGAGATCGGCAACGAGCTTGCAACGCTTGAGACCGAAACCGGCGGGGCAACCAAGCTTGTTGAGCTTAAGACCGAGATCACGCGTCTCTCCACGCTCGTGGAGGAGACTGAAACCGAACTGGCCAAAGCTGAGACAGACGAAGAGCAGGCCCGCGAAGAGGAAGCGCGCCTGCGGTCCCTGGCGGCGTCCGCCAAGTTGGGACACCAAGAGCTAGAGACTGAACTGTCCACACTCATCAAATTGTTGGCGCCGACCCATGACTGGTCGCCCATCGTCGAACAGGTGAGGATCGAGGGCGGCTATGAGCAGGCGCTTGGCGCGGCTCTCGGAGACGATCTCGACGCTGCTGGCGAAGAGACCGCACCCGCCCATTGGTGCCAAACGACGGACGGCGCCGCCGATCCCGCACTGCCTAGTGGAGCGACACCCTTAAGCCAATTTATCGCGGCACCAGAAGCACTTAAGCGCCGCCTCGCTCAGATCGGCGTGGTCGATGCCGCGCAAGGCCGGGACATGCAGAAGGCTCTGAAGCCGGGCCAGCGTCTGGTGTCCAAGGATGGCGATCTGTGGCGGTGGGACGGCTATAGCGTGGAAGCTGGCACGGAGAGCGCCGCCGGGGCCCGTCTCGTAGAGCGGAGCCGTCTCGAAGCGTTGAAGGACAATCGGGCCGAGGCGGAAGCGACCGAGACCTCTACCGAAGCCGCATTCGTCGCGGCGATGAGCAAGGCCGAGGCTGCGACGCTCACAACCAAGGCACTGCGTCAGCAGGCCAGAGACACCCATGCCGAGCTCAACCAGCTACGCGATCAAATCGCGGTGGCCGAGCAAGAGGTCCAAGCCAACAGCAAACAGCTTGGCGCACTTGCCGAGGCGCTGAACCGCATCAAGGCTGCGCGCGACGAGGCAACCGAGCAGAACGCCCGTGCCGATGAGGCACTGCTGACGCTTGCATCGCTTGAAGGCCTCGAAGCCGCGCTTGAGACGGCACAAGAAGAAGCCGGGACGGCCAGGTCAGCTGCAGCCCGCGCCGAAGCCACGCTCGAAGGCTTTGAGCGCGAAGTGCGCCTGAGGCAGGAACGCATTGAAGCCATCACCGCCGAGGAAGAGCTTTGGCAGAAGCGCATCGGCAATGCGCGCGAGCAGATCGAAACGCTGACCGCCCGCAAAGAGGAAACCAGCACTGACCTCGAAGCTTTGGCCAACCTCCCCGCCGAGATCGAAGAACGGCGCGGCAAGCTGCTCGACACTATCGCCGAGGCCGAGCGCGGACGCTCCAAGGCCGCTGATGATCTCGCCGTAGCCGAGACCGCCCTGAAAGCTCAAGACAAGGCCTTGCGCGCGGTGCAGGAACAGTTGTCAGAGGCCCGCGAGACCCGCGCTGCTTGTGAGGCACGCCTCGAAGCCGCGCGCGAGCGCCGCGCCGAGACCGCCCATGTCATTCGCGAGCAGCTCGACTGCGCGCCGGAAGAGTGTCTGGCCCGTGCCGAACTGAAAGAAGGCGCGGAACTGCCGGAGCTGATCGGTGTGGAAGCGCGCTTAGCCAAGCTCAAGGCTGACCGTGAGCGGCTCGGTGGCGTTAATCTCAGGGCCGAAGAGGAAGAAGTGGAGCTGTCCTCCCAGCTTGAGGACATGGAACGGGAGAAGGCCGACGTCGAAGAGGCGATTGCCCGCCTGCGCCAGGGCATCTCCAACCTGAACCGTGAAGGCCGCAAGCGCTTGCTTGAGGCATTCGAGACGGTCAACGAGCATTTCGGGCGGCTGTTCAAGACGCTGTTCGAGGGTGGCTCGGCCGAGCTGAAGCTCGTCGATTCAGACGATCCACTCGAATCAGGCCTCGAAATCCTCGCTTGCCCGCCAGGCAAACGGACAACGACCCTAAGCCTGTTGTCGGGTGGCGAGCAGGCTCTGACCGCCATGGCGTTGATTTTCGCGGTGTTCCTGACCAATCCCTCGCCCATTTGCGTGCTCGATGAGGTGGATGCTCCCCTCGACGACGCCAATGTCGACCGTTTCTGCCGTTTGATGGAGGAGATGTCCAAGGAGACCGACACGCGGTTCCTGATTATCACCCATCATCCCCTCACGATGTCGCGCGTGAGCCGCCTATTTGGCGTCACCATGTCGGAACGCGGGGTGAGTCGGCTCGTATCGGTGGATCTGGACACGGCTTCTCGCCTGCGCGATGCGAGCTAAAGGCGGATTTCAGCCATTTTGGGGTGCCCCCTGCGTCGCCGTGACTTCCTTGACAGGCCCAAATCCCAAACTAAAGTGCGCGCCAAGCTTAGGGGCCAGCCGGTCCTTAGGACTCTCCCGGAATTGAGCAGTGCCAATGGCCGGAGCCGAAAACAAGTCCGGACGCCACGGCGGCCGCGACACAGAGAATATTCGGCAGCGGCTTGACGCTCTCGAGGGCAAGCTCGTTAAGGTCCAGGGCCGGTACAAACCGCCGCCCGACGTGCCTGAAGCGCGCCGCCAGGCGATGGGCCAGGCTCTGAGGCTCTCGACCGAGTTGGTCGCGGGGGTAGCAATTGGGGGATTCATCGGCTGGGCGCTCGACCGGCTGTTCGATACGGCCCCGTTCTTGATGGTGGTGTTCCTGGTTTTAGGGGCGGCCGCCGGGATCATGAACGTGGTACGAACGGCCCATTCCATGCAGGGCGAACCGTTACCGGGGGAGCACCTGCGCAATGCGACCGACGATGACGATGATGATTAGGGGCGTATGACAGTGACTGACGCTCACGGCGTAGACCAAGCAGCACAACACGGCGGTGGCGGCACCGGCCTGCCCGATCCCATGCATCAGTTTGAGGTCAAGCGCCTCATCGATCTCGATGTATTTGGTTTCGATGCCTCGTTCACCAATTCCGGTCTGTTCATGGTGATTGCGGCCGTCCTCATTATAGTTTTCACACTCTTGGCCATGCGCCGCGGCGCGCTCGTTCCCGGGCGCTGGCAGTCGGTCGCCGAGATGTCCTACGAGTTTGTGGCCAACATGGTGCGCGAAAACGTGGGCACCGATGGGATGAAGTATTTTCCCTTCATCTTCACGCTATTCATGTTCGTTCTAGCGCTCAACATGCTCGGCATGGTGCCCTATTCATTCAGCGTGACGAGCCACATCATCGTCACCTTCGCGCTCGCCGCTTTCATTTTTATCGGCGTGACGCTGATCGGGTTCTGGAAGCACGGCTTGGGCTTCCTGAAATTCTTCGTACCGTCCGGCGTGCCATTCGTCATGCTGCCGTTGCTCGTCGTGATCGAGGTGATCTCTTACCTCACGCGTCCCGTCAGCCTCTCGGTGCGGTTGTTCGCCAATATGATGGCCGGCCACACCATGCTGAAAGTGTTCGCCTCGTTCGTCGTGGCGCTCGGCTTTCTCGGCGGCTGGGCCGCCCTCGCCTTCATGGTGGCATTCACCGGGCTCGAAGTGCTGGTGGCATTCCTTCAGGCCTATGTGTTCGCCATTCTGACCTGCATCTACCTCAACGACGCGCTCCACATGCATTGAGCGCTAGCCTTTATTCTTTGTTATTGGACTTCATTCTCACGGGAGAAAAATCGATGGAAGCAGACGCAGCAAAATTGATCGGCGCAGGACTTGCCTCGATCGCGCTTGTCGGCGCCGGTGTCGGCATCGGCACCATTTTCGGCAACTATCTGCAAGGGGCGCTTCGCAACCCTTCCGCAGCGCCTTCGCAGTTCGCTAACCTGCTGCTGGGCTTTGCGCTCGCCGAAGCCACCGGCCTGTTCGGCCTCGTGGTCGCGCTGATCATCCTGTTCGTGTTCTAGTCTGAGCCATTAGGCTCTGCTGAAAAGGACGCGACCATGCCGCAACTCAATCCGCTCGATTGGGCTCCTCAGCTCATCTGGCTTATCCTCACCTTCGGCCTTCTCTATCTGCTGATGGTTTGGGTAGCGCTGCCGCGCATCGGTGCCGTTATCGACACGCGCGCGGCCCATATCGCTGCCGATCTCGCCTCCGCCGACAAGTTGCGGCGTGAGACCGAGGAAGCGATCGCCGCCTATGAGCAGGCCTTAGCCGAAGCGAAGCAGAAGGCCCATGTCATCATTGACGAGGGCCGGGCCAAGCTGAAGGACGAGACCGCTGCCGAACGGGCGAAGCTTGATAAGAAGCTCGCCGCGAGAAGCGCGGAAGCGGAAGCTCGCATCGAGAAGGCCAAAGTCTCGGCGATGAAAGAGGTCAACACGGTTGCGGTCGACGTCGCCTCCGACATCGTTCGCAAGCTGATCGGCGCGGCTCCCGCCAAGGGCGTTCTTGAAACTGCCGTGACCACGGCGCGGAAGGCTTAAGGATCATGGAAATCCTGTCGACACCGGAATTCTGGGTCGCTGTCTCGTTCTTCCTGTTCGTGGCTGCCGTGCTCTATTTCGGTGCACACAAGAAAATTGCCGACGCGCTCGACGCCCGCTCCGAGGCCATCGCCAAGGAGATCGACGAGGCCAAGCATTTGCGCGAAGAGGCGGAGAAAGTGCTCGCTGACTACCGCCGCAAGCAAGGCAACGCGGCCAAGGAAACCCAGGCGATCATCGACCTGGCCTCGCGGGAAGCCGAGACACTTGCCGCCGAGACCTCCCGCTCCATGAAAGAGCATTTCGAGCGACGCATGAAGCTGGCCGAAGACAAGATCGCCCGCGCCGAGGCCGACGCCTTGCGCGACGTGCGTGCCGCTGCGGCGGATGCCGCAATTGCCGCAGCGCAGATTATCATTTCCGATACGCTCACGGCCGAGACGGCGGACAAGCTCGTCAAACAGGGCGTCGACGCGCTCAAGACCAAGCTCAACTAGCTTTCCAGCTATTTCACGACTGCGATGATGGGCCCGTATCCACCGTGGCCCGGAGCATCGTCGCGCCCAAGCTCAGGCGCATAAATCCCAGGCGCCGTACCGCCATCGAGAAAGAGCGCGTTGTCGGAACTCAAGCGATCGCGAAAGAAGCGCGCGAAGTCGTAGAAGCTCACGCGGCCCTTAGAGATGACCAAGTGAACCTCGGTCGGGCTCGACACACCGACTCCATTGCGCTGTTTCCTATCCCTCGATTTGACAATGAAAGCCGGATGGATGGCGCCGTCGATCACGAGCATCGGACCTGACTGGGTGGCGAATTTGGTTTTGGGCTTTCGGCTCAGAAACTCTTCCGTCGCCAAGACGCCCGCCGTGCCCTTACCGAGATAGAATACGCCATTTGGTTTCTTGTAGAAATTCGGGATCTGGCTCGGCCTCCCGGTGATGGTCGCCGTATTGGCCCGGCTGAGCGTGCGCCCATTCTCGATATGGAGCCCAACCGGGCTCAAATCAGCCTCATACATGCCGCCATTCATGGCGAACTCAAGCGACTTGTCCTTGGCTTTAAGATCGCCGGCAAGCGCCCCGAATGTGCGGTATGGCCGCCCGTCATCGCCTTGCCAGACGATGCGGACATCTTCCTTGGAGGGGTCGAAGCTGCACACGACATAGGAGGCCCCGCGATAGGCCTCATCGCGGCAAGGCTCCGCGTTGGCTGTAGCGGACGCGAGCAGCAGAACGATGAAGGAAAGCGGGAGAAGCCGGAATGTCACCTCAGTCCCCTGCTCTTACTTCTTGATGGCGATGAATATCTTGTAGTCCTCAGGCCGCGTGCCGATCTGAATGGGGAAGGAAATTTCGCGCACCACGGAGAAATAGCCCGATGTCCCTCCTTGGGGGATCGTCGCCGAGATCGACATCCTGTCGGTGGCGAGCGTTTGCTTGTTGGCGCCCGCCGCCCGGATTTTGATCGGCATCGTCACCCGTCCAGGCCTACCCTTGGGCCCAAGCAGCATACGGCCGGCAAAGCCATATTTGACGACGACCCCGCCGGGATAGAACCTGCATTCGCGGGAGAGCTTAGTGAGCTCGCCGCGATGAATCACAAATTTAGCGTCGCCGTCATGACCCGACTGATAGATGGTACGCAGCCGCTCATTAGGCCAGGCGACCACTAGGGGACAATTGAGGCTCATGCCGCTGGCAGAAGCGCTCACATCGCTCGGGACCGCGCCAGAAGGCGCGCCAGGCAACTTGTCATCGGCCAACACCGACGGGGTCGTATTCTCGCTACCGCCAAAGGGATTGGTCATCTTGGGCGCCGAACAGCCGACGACAAACGCAGCGCTCGCAAGCACCGCGCCGAGCCCGCAAGCCCTCAGCCATGGAAGAACGTCAATGCGCCTCAACTCAACCCGTCCTCGGCTTGACATGCCAGGCATCCCTGCCTGATATGCCTGGGCTCGACCCAAAAAATTCTTGATATGTCGCGAGCTACCGGACCTTCGATTTGCGCCAAGCTATCCGTCCCCGGCAAGCCCGGCAAGGCCAGACTTTAGGCCCTTTGTGGCCCGGAAATGGCCGTTTCTGGAGCGACGATGACCGGCATGAACAACACCAATGGGCGGCATTTAGACCGCCCTCCTCTCACCATCTATCTCGCATCCCCGCGAGGGTTCTGTGCGGGCGTCGACCGGGCGATCCAGATCGTCGAATTGGCGCTCGAGAAATATGGCGCCCCGGTCTATGTCCGCCACGCCATCGTCCACAATCGCCACGTGGTGGACAGCTTGAAGGCCAAGGGGGCCATCTTCGTCGAAGAATTGGACGAAATCCCGGACACCGAGGCCCCTATCGTATTTTCCGCCCACGGCGTGCCAAAAGAGGTGCCACAAGCTGCCCATAACCGGCGGATGTTCGTGCTCGACGCCACCTGCCCTCTCGTCTCCAAGGTGCATATCGAGGCCGAGCGGCTTTTTGACAGCGGCCGCGAGATCCTGCTGATCGGCCATGCGGGCCACCCCGAGGTGATCGGCACCACGGGCCAGCTCCCGCCGGGAGCCGTACATCTGATCGAGACGGCGGCTGACGCTTATCAGTTCACGCCCAAAGATCCCGAGCGGATCGCCGTCCTGACCCAGACCACGCTGTCCGTCGACGATACCAAAGAGATCATGGGCGTTTTGCGGTCGCGCTTTCCCCTTATGGCCGTGCCGCGGAAGGACGATATTTGTTTCGCCACCACGAACCGCCAAGACGCGGTCAAGCGAATCGCGCCAAACTGCGATTGCATGATCGTGGTCGGCTCGCCCAATAGCTCGAACTCGCTCCGCCTCGTTGAGGTCGCCGAGCGCGCGGGCTGTCCTTATGCCGTTCTGATGGAGCGCGCGAACGAGATTGACTGGGCCGCGTTTGACGGCATTCGCCGGCTTGGCCTCACGGCGGGCGCGTCTGCCCCACAGATTCTGGTGGACAACATCATCGACGCCTTCAGAGAACGTTATGACGTGAAGATCGAGATCGTCACCACAGCCGAAGAGAGCATCACCTTTAAGCTCCCACGCGAGCTCAGAGACGTGCCGGCGCTCTAGATGGCTGTTTACACCGACGTCTCCGACGAAGAACTCGAAGCCTTCATCGCCAGCTATGACATCGGCACGCTGACCTCGTTCAAAGGCATCGCCGAGGGCGTCGAGAACTCAAACTATCTCGTCCATACCGATCGCCGTCCTTACATTCTCACCCTCTATGAGAAGCGAGTTCGGCCGGAGGACCTACCCTATTTTCTAGGATTGATGGAGCATCTTGCCGCGCGCGGCATTTCCTGCCCACTTCCCGTTCGCGACCGGGAGGGGCGCGCGCTCAGGGAACTTGCTGGACGGCCCGCGGCACTCATCAGCTTCCTCGAAGGGTTGTCGGTGCGCCGCCCGGCTATCGAGCATTGCGCCGGGCTCGGTCAAGCGCTGGCGCGTTTTCATCTCGCCGGCCAAGACTTCCCCATGAGCCGGAAGAACGATCTGTCGCTCCCGGGCTGGCGGGCGCTTTATGATGATGTTAGCGCCTCCGCCGACACGGTGATCCCAGGCTTGAAGGACGAGATATCTCGGGAGCTTTCCCATCTTGAGAAACATTGGATGGACGATCTTCCGCGCGGCGTGATCCATGCCGACCTTTTTCCTGACAATGTGTTCTTTCTCAGCGACAAATTCTCCGGCTTGATCGACTTCTACTTCGCCTGCAACGACATGCTCGCCTTCGATGTCGCCGTCTGCCTCAACGCATGGTGCTTCGAGGCCGATGGCAGCTTCAACATCACCAAGGCCCGCGCCATGCTTCAGGCTTACGAGAATGAGCGGAAGCTAACCGAGGCCGAGCTTGCGGCCCTGCCTTTGCTCGCGCGCGGCGCTGCGCTGCGCTTCCTGCTGACGCGCACCTATGACCTTCTCAACACAGACGCAAATGCCCTGGTGAAGACCAAGGACCCGAACGAATATTTGCGGAAGCTGAGATTCCACGAGCGGGTCACGTCCTATCGCGACTACGGGCTCGGAAACCACTAAGTTGGCTGAACTCCCCAAGGTGGTCATCCATACCGACGGCGCCTGCTCCGGCAATCCGGGGCCGGGCGGCTGGGGCGCGATCTTGGAGGCAGGCTCGCACCGCAAGGAGATCAAGGGCGGCGAGACCGAGACCACCAATAACCGCATGGAGATGACCGCGGCCATTGAGGCGCTGGAAGCGCTGAAGGGTCCGTCCGATGTCGATCTCTTTACTGACTCCAGCTATCTGCGTGGCGGCATCACGAACTGGATCAAGGGCTGGAAGAAGAACGGATGGCGCACAGCCGCTCGCAAGCCGGTGAAGAATGTCGAGCTATGGCAGCGGCTGGAGCAGGCTGAAGAACGTCACACAGTGCGCTGGCACTGGCTTAAGGACCATGTGGGTCACGACGAGAACGAACGGGCCGACGAGCTTGCCCGGGAGGGCATGGAGCCCTTCCTCACCGGGCGCTGAGAAGAGAGGCGCCTAGAGCGCTTCGAGGAGTGCAGCGGCCGAACTGACATCAGCGACGCCAGGCGAGTCCTCGGTATTCAGCTCTTTCACCACACCGTCTTCCACGAGCATGGCGTAGCGCTTGGAGCGTGTGCCGAGCCCGATACCGCTGCCATCGAATTCCATGCCGATCTCTTTGGTGAATTCGCAATTGCCGTCCGACAGGAACAGCACCTTGCCCTCAGCGTCGGAGACTTGACCCCAAGCGCTCAGCACAAAGGGATCGTTGACGGCGACGCAGGCGATCGTGTCGACGCCTACAGCTTTAAACTTCTCGGCGTTCTCCAGGAAGCCAGGCAAATGCGTCAGATGGCAGGTGGGGGTAAAGGCGCCCGGCACGGCGAACAACACGACCTTCTTGCCGCCAAAGACCTGATCGGTCGTCAGGGTTTCGATCCCTTCGGGACCCATGAGCCGGAATGTGGCCTCGGGCAAGCTGTCTGCTTTGGCGATGGTCATGCGGCCTCTCCTCAATTCTATTGTTTCGCGCGGCACCATACCGGCTTCGCCAAAGCGGGCCAAGGAAAGACCAGCCAAGACGGCTCAAAGAAGATTACTCAGCCGTCCAATTGGTTTCGGAGGAGCCTTCGTTCGAGACAAGTGTGAAGGTCAGAGGCTTGCCCTTGATGGCATCGGCTTCGGCGGGCGACAGCAAAGTGACGGTGAAGCGCTGCTTACCGCCCGTGAGCGGCCCTAGCGCCTTTGGCACCGGCACAATGACCTCTGAGCTCTCGACGAAGAGATCTGTGCCCGTGGCGCCAGAAGGAAACAGCGCCTCGACCTCAAGCGTGGGCGTCGGGCCATCGAGTTTGGCGGTGATCTGAACAATCCGTGGCAGCGTGTCCGTCTGCGCCGGCTCAGGGACCTGGGCAAGCGCGGTTTTGAGAAGCCGCGCATCGCCTTGACCGAGATTGGGCGGTAAAGCGACACCAAGCGTCACCTCGTTTGGAATGCACAAATCCTTGCAAAGGCCGTAGTCGAAAGCGAGCGTAAGCTTGACCGGCTCTCCGCTTCGCTCCGGCGTGATCTTCACGGGAAAGAGGACATCGCTTTTGTAGCCAATGGCGGTACCACCCACGTCGGCGAAGCGATGGGGCGCCGGGTACAGCACCTCGGCGCTATTTAGATTCTTCGAACCCGACCAATCGAATCTAGGCGGCACGCCGGAGTCGCCGGGATTTCGCCAATAGGTCTTCCAACCCGGCTCCATGCGAAGCTGGACACCGGCGTAAATTGCCGAACTGTCGTCGCTAGTGAGCGTGCCGCTGACGAGTCGAACCTTGGAATTGGTTTGGTCTATCCATGGCGACTGGCCCAAGGACGCCGCAAGCGCGACGCCGCCAAAGGCGAGACCCAGAATAGCGCCAAAAACCAAACCCGTAGGCAGGGACGTGGCCCGGCGCGCGAAAAAACTCGTCACGATCACTGACATCCGATTCCCGAAAAAGTTGAACATGTGATGGCAAATCTAGTCGCGCTGAGCGTCCGGCGCGACCACAAGCGAGCCCCGCAAGCGTCACTCTTTTGTGAGCCTGAGCGACGTGATTTGAGACCAATTGCCTTAATTGACTGTTGCCTCTTCCCTGCTGGCGGAACTGTTGTAGCATCGACATATGGCAAGCCGTTCCCATCCCGAGGATGAGGGCTATCTCGATGGCCAGCTCCTGATCGCCATGCCGGCGATGGGCGATGAGCGCTTCTCCCGCTCGGTCATCTATCTCTGCGCGCACTCATCCGAAGGCGCCATGGGCATTGTCATCAATCAGCAGGCACCGAATATCAGCTTCACCGAGCTCCTCGATCAGCTCAACATTGCGCCCGACGAAGACCGCATCTCTCTCCCCGAGAGCCTAGACTCCATGGCCGTGCATTTCGGCGGTCCGGTGGAGACAGGGCGCGGCTTCGTGCTGCATAGCGCCGACTATTTCAAGGCTGAAAGCACGCTCCCCGTCGACGACAGCATGTGTCTTACTGCGACCATCGATATTTTGAGAGACATCGCCAAGGGCACCGGCCCCGACAAGGCGCTCTTTGCCCTCGGCTATGCTGGATGGGGACCGGGTCAGTTAGAAGATGAAATTCAGTCCAATGGCTGGCTGAACTGCCCCGCCGATCCTGAGCTGATTTTCGATCCCGAAATCGGCCGGAAATACAACAAGGCGCTCGGCAGTCTCGGCGTCGACCCCATCCGCCTCGTCAACGACTCAGGTCACGCCTGACGTCGCGGGTCCCGGCAGCCCCGGGATTGCCGGCTGGCTGGGCGCTTGCACCTCAAGACCAGACGATGGTTGCGGTTGGGCCGGAACGCGGGCCCGCTCACGCTGCCTGCGCTTGCGATGGCTAGCGAGGGCAGCGAGCAAGGCTGCGACGTCCTTGGCCGGCATCGGCTCCCCGTAATAGAAGCCTTGGCCGAACTCGCAGCCGATGGAGCGCAAATTGCTCGCGTCAACCGCGGTCTCCACGCCCTCAGCCACGACGTCCTTGCCAAGCTCATGAGCCAGCACGACGATCGAGCGGAGAACGTGTGGCGTTTGTCCGTCAAGACTGTTGTCGCGAACCAAAGCGCGGCCCACCTTGATGGTGTCGAATGGGAAGCGGTGTAGATAGTTCAGCGAGCTGTAGCCTGTGCCGAAATCGTCAAGCGCTAGGCTCGCGCCGAATGTCTTGAGCCAAGTGAGAATTTCCACGGCACGTTCGGGATTCTCCATGACCAGCGACTCGTCGATCTCAAGCTTCAGCGTGCCTCTCGGCACTGCCTCACGAGCAAGCATCAACCGTATCTCTTGGACCATGTCCTGGCGGAACAGCTGCCGGCTGGAGATATTGACACTCACGAACAACGGATCTTGCTCGCGCGGCAATACTTTGTGCCAGTTCGCCGCCGCCTCCAGAGCCTGAGTCAACACATAGGTCCCAACATCGACGATCAGCCCCGACTCCTCGGCAGCCGGAATGAAATCATCCGGCGACAAGCGCCCGCGGGTCGGGTGGTCCCAACGCAGCAGCGCCTCGAAGCCAGCAAGCTGATTGGTCGCCAAGCGCGTAATAGGCTGGAAGAGGACGGAAATCTGCCGCCGCTCCAACGCCATCCTCAGCTCGCTTTCCAGCGGCCGGCGGCTCACGTCCTCGCCCCGCATGGCGGGATTGAAAATTTCGATCCGATCGGCGCCGCCGCGTTTGGCCCGGAGCATCGTCATCTCACCGTCTCGCAACATGTCCTGTGCGGTCGACTGACTGCCATCATGGACGACGATGCCGATGGACGCCGTGAGAATAATTTCCTTGGCGTTGATCTTCATGGGCGTCCTCAGCGCCCGCTTCACCCGCTCAGCCAGCGTGGCGACGAGATGGGGGTCGCTGTCGGAAATCAGAAGAATGGCGAATTGGTCGCCGCCGAGACGGGCAAGCGTGTCCTGCGGATTGAGGTGGCGCCCCAGACGGCGGCCAAGCGTCAGCAGCATGCTGTCGCCGATCACCAGTCCGAAATTGTCGTTGACCTTCTTGAAGCGGTCGATGTCGATGAAGATGATCGTGGGGCGATGCGACTGTCCCTCGGCGGCGCGGGTGATGGCGCCCTGCAAACGATCCAAGAACAGCTCGCGGTTCGGCAACCCTGTTAGGCTGTCGTGCACCGCGTCGTGGATCAACTGCTCATGAGAGCGCTTATGGCTGGTCACGTCGCGCATCAAACCGACGCAACGAAGGAGCCGCACATTCTCGTTTGGCTCCGCATGGGCGCAAAGGTCGTACCAAAGATACGTGCCGTCATGGCGCCGGAGGCGGAAATCAATCCGAAGCTCCCCGCCCTGCTTTTCCTGGAGCGACCAAAGCATGAGCCGGAACCGCTCGCGGTCGGCATTGTGCATATGCTGGAGAAACTCAGCGACCGTCAGATTGAGACTGCCAGGGTCGAGCCCAAGCTCCGCCTCAACGTCACTTCCCACCGTGATGAGGTCACGACCCGCATGCCACTGGAAGACGTTGGCGCCCGAGCTGTCGACGGCAAGCGACTTCATCTGTACGAGGCTCGGTGGGCCGAGGCTGACCGCACCCCCGCCGCTGCGGAAAGCGAACTGCGTAACGGTAAAGCCCAACAGCACAATGATAAGCACGAGGCCGGCGACAAGCCCAGAGACAACGATCTCGCCCGAAAGCTTGCCAAGTACGATCATCGACGCACCGAACAGCCAGACCACCAGCAACATCCAACTCGGGATCAGCGACATGGCGCGATCCTGGCCTCGCAATGCGAAATAGCCGATGAGGCCCGTGCCAATGCCGGCGATGAGGATCGTCGATGCGCGGGCTAGCCCTGCGGCGGTCTGCGGGTCGATGATGGCAACGATAATCAGGGCGAATTGAGCGGCGATCCAGCCCCAGAAGAGTGTCTTGATCCAGCCGTGCCAAAGGCCGATGCGCAGGAAGGTGTAGAGGAACAGCACAAGACTGGCCGCAAGCCCCGCCTCGGCGGCCGCACGATAGAGCGCCGTGCGGTCAGGCCCAACTGGGAACAGCTTGTTCCAGAATCCAAAATCGACACAGAAATAAACCAGCGCGGCCCAGGCAACGAGAGCGGTCGCGGGGAAGATGGCGCGATGATTGGCAGCGAAGATCGCCGTCAAGAAGATGGCGAGAAGCCCGGTGATGCCGAGCAGCAGGCCGTTGAACAGCATCCGATCCTGCTGCTTCGCCTGGTAGGAATGGGGATTCCATAGCGAGAGCTGTGGCACGCTCGGCGAACTCAGCTCCGCCGCGAAGGTCACCACCTGTCCAGGCTCAAGGTTCAACCGGAACATATCGGCGCGATCGCTTTTCAGGGGCTCAGGGCGAAAGCCGAGCGACGGCGTGATGCCTGCAATGCGGGGCGCATCAAGCTCGGGCCGAAACACGCCGGAATTGGCGAGCGTGTAACGCGGCGCCACCAGCCAACGCACAATGGGCTTGTCGGTGGGATTGGACAGGGCAAAAACGAGCCAGCTTGGATTGGTGCCCGGCGTCGACGCCTGAACGGCCATGCGGCCCATATAGCCATCGGCACCTGGCGCCGTTTCGATCTGAAGCCGGTCGCCCCGCCCTTCGTAGAGTTCGCCCCTGGCGGTAATGTCGATCTGCGGCTGATCGGGCTCCACCGGGATCGCCTCAATGGCGTGGGCGAGCCCCGGTAGGAACGCGACGAACGCAAAAATCACACAGACAAGTGCGCGTAGCCACCCCTGGCATCCATGCCATGGAGACCTCGCTTCAACCCTTGCCTTGGCGTTCGTTTCCGCCATTCGTTCCCGTCCTATTTCCAACGCCGCCGCCTTAGCCGCGCGCGTCGGAGTCAAGCAGCCCATAGAGCAAGTGATCTTGCCACCCGCCATTGATCCGCAAATAACGGCGCGCGAGACCTTCGCGCTTGAAACCTGTCTTCTCTAAGAGCCGCATCGAGGCTGTGTTGGCCGGCAGGCACGCCGCCTCCAGCCGGTGCAGATCAAGTGAATCAAACACAAACGGCACGACGGCACGAATAGCTGCCGTCATATAGCCTTGCTGCGCGTATTGGGCGCCAACCCAATAACCGAGCGTACAGGACTGGGTGACGCCACGGCGTATATTACAGAGCGTGACGCCGCCCACGAGCCCCCCGGTCGCCACGGAGTAGATAAACAGCGCATAGCCTATGTCCTCGCGCAAATCGCGCTGATAGTGCCGTACGCGCCGCCGGAAGGACGCGCGAGTGAGTTCATCCATTGACCAAAGCGGCTCCCACGGCATCAGGAATGCGCGACTTGAGGCCCTAAGCTCCGCCCAAGCAGGATAGTCGGACATCTGCGGTGCGCGCAGCACGACGCGCTCGGACTCGATGATTGGTCCAAAATCACTTTGGGAGGCAGTACGCAGCAACGCCATCGACTCGCACCTTCTTCAGGCAGCTTTGCTCGCCGGAACAGTGAATTTCTCGGCCACGGATTCGAATCCAGCAACATTAAGAATGGGTCCCGCAGTGGCAAGACTGAGCGGCGAGACAAGCAGTCGCTCCACCATTGCCTGCAGATCGGCGACCCTGACATTCTCGACTTCCGCAATGAGCTCCGCCGTCGGCAGCACCCGGTCATGGACCAGGATCTGCCGGGCGAGCTGCTCGGCACGGGCGCCGGAGCTTTCGAGCCCGGCAAGGAGCCCCATTTTGAGTTGGGCCTTCACGCGATCAATCTCAGCGTCCCGGAAGCCATCCTCCGCGGCACGCTCAAGTTCGTCGCGGATCACGGAGAATAGAGTGTCCGCCCGGTCGGGAGCACTAGCCGCGTGGATCGCGAACATACCGCTGTCAGCAAGCCCGGTGGAAAAAGCATAGACGGAATAGCAGAGGCCGCGCCGCTCGCGCACTTCTTGGAAGAGCCGCGAAGACATGCCGCCACCGAGCGCGCCAGCAAGGATCTGCGCCGAGAAATAATCGGGGTCGCGGTAAGGCGGCGCCTCGAAGGCGAGCAGGAGATGGGTCTGCTCGAAAGGTTTCTCCGAGCGCTTAATGCCGCCGGTATAGACTGCGCCTTGCGGCCGCGGTGTCGCCTCGCGTGACAGCTCCGCAAGCCGCTGTTCGGCTTCGGCGACGAAGGCTGCATGATCGATGGCGCCAGCGGCGGCCAAAACCATATTGGGCGCATGATAATGGGCACCGAGATAGGCGCCGAGATGGCTGCGTTCGAAACCGCTTACACTTTGCGAGGTGCCTAAGATCGGACGACCCACGGGCTGATCCTGAAAAGCCGCTTCGGAGATGAAGTCGTAGACGATGTCTTCGGGCGAATCCTTGGTGGCGGCGATCTCCTGCAGAATCACGTCACGCTCGCGCGCCAGTTCGGCGCCATCGAAACTTGGTGAGAGAATAATGTCGCTCAGGATGTCGAGCGCCAGCGGCATGTCGTTGCGCATCACCCGCGCATAATAAGCAGTTGAGTCCACGGACGTTGCAGCGTTGAGGTCGCCCCCGACCGCCTCGATCTCCTCGGCGATGTCGCGAGCGCTGCGCCGCGCGGTGCCCTTGAAGGCCATATGTTCGAGAAAATGGGCAACGCCGTGTTCGGCATTACCTTCACTGCGGCTCCCTGCCCCGATCCAGATGCCGAGCGATACGGTTTCGACCTCAGGCATGGCATGACTGACGACGGTCAAGCCATTGGCAAGCTCTGACCGCTCGACGCTCACGCGCCTGCTCCCGTGGACGCGGCGCGGGCATTGCTGACGATGAAGTCTGCTACGACGGATTGATCGTTGGATAGAACGGTGCAGCGCTCGTGCTGACCGAGCCGAAGCCGCAAGCGCTCTGGCTGTTCGGGCACGCGGCCCGTCGCCCGCTCGACGACGTCGGCGAACTTGGCAGGATGCGCCGTCGACAGCACGACCATCGGTGTCGCACCGAGGCCCGTCTCCTGGTGTGACGCCGCGATGCAGACCGCCGTGTGAGGGTCGATCAGCATACCGGTCTCTTCGAAAACCCCCCGAATAGTCATCTCCGTCTCGTTCTCACCAACCGAATAGGCGCCAAATAGATCGCTCAACTGACCGAGCTCACCTTGAGTCAAACAGAACGCACCCGTCGTGCGAAGCTCCTCCATCAGCGCCCTGACACGGCTCGCATCGCGACCGGCAAGCTCGAACAAAAGGCGCTCGAAATTGCTCGCCAGCTGGATGTCCATGCTCGGGCTTGAAGTGGCGATAACGCCTTGCGGCTCATAGCTTCCCGACGAAAGAGCGCGAGGTAAACTGTCGTTGAGGTTCGTGGCGATAACGAGGCGCGAGACCGGTAAGCCCATGGCGCGGGCGGCGTAACCTGCGAAAATATCACCAAAATTTCCAGTCGGCACGGTAAACGCCACTGGCCGGTAGGGCGCGCCGAGGCTCACGGCTGAGGTGAAGTAATATGCGATCTGGGCAAGGATCCGCGCGAAATTGATCGAATTGACGCCGGTGAGCGACAGGCGATCGCTCAAAGCCCGATCGGCGAACAGCCCTTTCACGATCGCCTGGCAATCGTCGAAGGTCCCCTCCACAGCGATGATATGGACATTGGCCTCGGTGGCCGTGGTCATCTGCCGCCGTTGGACGTCGGTGATGCGACCTTTGGGGTGGAGGATGAAGACGTCGATGGCATCGAGCCCGCGAAAGGCTTCGATGGCGGCGGCGCCGGTATCGCCGGACGTGGCGCCGACCACGGTGGCGCGGGCCCCTTTGCGCAGAAGCGCCCGGTTCATGAACCGCGACACCACCTGCATGGCGAGGTCTTTGAAAGCCAGCGTCGGTCCGTGGAACAGCTCCAAAACAAAGGCATTCGGACCAAGCTGCCGCAAAGGCGCAATGGCCGGATGGTGGAAGCCGTCATAGGCCTCTTCCAGTACCGCTTCGAGATCGTCGTGGCACGGATCGCCTTCTAAATATGGGCTCATGATGCGGTAGGCCGCATCGGCATAATCCAGACCTGCAAGGGCGGCGATCTCGCTCGCCTCCAGCTGAGGCCAAGCTTCGGGCATGAACAGCCCGCCGTCAGGAGCCAGCGCAGCCATAAGCGCACCCTCAAAGGAGAGCGCCGGCGCCTCACCGCGCGTTGAAATGAACTTCAAAATCTGGCCTCTCGCCGGAAAATCTAGACTTTGCGGCTGACCCTAACGGTCGACGAGGGCACCCGCAACAAAGCCAAACGGGCCTCGTTAAGACCGCGGCCGGCGGTAGGCCCCCCAAATATAGACGCCGTAGATCACCACCAGGCAAAGGGCGAGACCGAACCAGATCAGCGCGTATTGCAGGTGCTTGTTGTTGAGCTCAAGCCGGGTTTGACCACCTTGCGGCCAACCACCTGGTACCTCGCTCGCCTTGGCCTCCAGGTAGAAGGGCGAGACCTGGACCGTTCCACCGGGGAACATCGACGACGCCATGGCTGACAGGTCCCGGCTGAACCACTGATTGGTTTTCGAATCGTTGTCCGGGATGAAGATGCTCGCCTCCTCGGACGAACGCATGAAGCCGATGACAGTCTCCACGTCCTCGATCTGGCCAAGCGCACGGGTCGACGGATCGCGCAGGGTATTCGGTACGAAGCCCCGGTCGATCAACACCACATTCCCATCGACCGTCTCGAGCGGTGTAATGACATGCCAACCCGGCTGGCCATCAAGCGAGAACGCATAGAGATATCGCTCCCTGGCATGATGGAAGCTGCCTGTGACCCGCACGGGAAAATAGCTCGCATTGCGGCGCTCTCCGGCTATCTCGGTTGCCCGTTCGAGGGTCAGGGGCGCACGCGCAGTCCGCGCCTCGATGCGGGCGATCAAGCTTTCCTTCCACTCAAAGCGCTGGAGCTGCCACACGCCAAGGCTGATCAGAACCGCCAAGCCTATGAGCGTGACGACCGTGAGCCTTATGAGTTCGCGCTTCTGCATCGATAACTAATCCGAGGCGAGCTTACCCTCTTCGGCCTTATGTCTAAATTGGAGCGCGATAAGCGCTCCTTTGAAGGTCCGAAGAAGGAGGAGCGGCAGGGCGATGATGAGGGGCATCCACAACAGCGCGTGGAGCCAATAAGGCGGCATGTAGTGGATTTCCACCAAGAGCGCCGCACCGACGATGATGAAACCGGTGATCAAAATGACAAAGACCGCGGGCCCGTCGCCGGATTCGGCGAAGTCGTCATAGTCGAGCCCACAAACGTTACAGCGCGGCGCCAGCGTGAGATAGCCCGCGAACAACTTGCCCTTATGACAAGCGGGACAGCGCCCTAGCGCTCCAGCCAAAGCCGTGGAGCCCACACTGTGTGAGGTCTGTTCAGAATTTCCGTCACTCATGAGAACGTCCAAGTCCAAATGAAAAGGGGCGGCCGCTTGACCGCCCCCATCATAAAATACGGCGTTTCCCGGCGCTAGTGCGCGGGGAAGTTGGTGCCCGCACCCCACACATAGATGCAGGTGAACAGGAACAGCCACACCACGTCAACGAAATGCCAGTACCAGGCAGCGGCCTCGAAGCCGAAATGCTGCTTCGGGTGGAAGTGACCCTTAAGCGCCCTGAACAGGCAGACCAGCAAGAAGATCGTGCCGACGATCACATGGAAGCCGTGGAAGCCGGTGGCCATGTAGAAGGTCGATCCGTAGATGTGGTTGGAGAAGCCAAAACCAGCATGCGCATACTCAAAAATCTGCAGGCTGGTGAACAGCGCGCCGAGTACGACGGTGCAGGCCAGGCCCCAAGCGAGCCCCTTACGGTCGTTGTGGAGCATCGCATGATGCGCCCAGGTCGCCGTGGTGCCCGAGGTGAGCAGGATCAGCGTGTTGACGAAGGGCAGGCTCCACGGATTGAACGTGTGCCCGAAGAAACCCAGACCCGCCACGCCGGTCTCATCACTCGGAATTGGTGGCCACACACCACCCGTCACCTCGGTGCGGGCGTAAGTGGTAATGTCATTGGGGAACAGGGCCACATCGAAATAGGCCCAGAACCAAGCAACGAAGAACATCACTTCCGAAGCAATGAACAAGATCATGCCGTAGCGCAGATGAAGCTGCACGACCGGTGTCTCGTCGCCCGCATGCGCCTCTAGGATGACATCGCGCCACCAGCCGAACATGGTGAGGATGACGAGAGAGAGACCCGGAATGATGTACCAGAGCTCCGGATTGCCCGCCTTCCTCGACATGAGGTACATGAGGACGCCAAGGGCGAGCGTGAAGCCCCCGACCGCGCCAATGATCGGCCACGGGCTCGGATTGACGAGATGATAGTCGTGTTGCGGTTTAGCGCGGGCTTGGGCCATCTTTGGTTCCCCTTCCTCCCCAGTCAGTGTCACCGGCGCCTTTCCAGCGCCGCTAGGCTTACGATCCCGAGTTCAGTCCTTGCCCTGCCGCCACGACGTCCGACTGGTCGTCGTTGCGATAGAACGTATAGGACAAGGTGATCTCGGAAATGTTCTTGGCGCTCTCGTCGTCGACGATCTTTGGATCGACGAAAAAAGTCACCGGCATCTCGATGCTCTCACCAGCGGCGAGCCGCTGCTTAGTGAAACAAAAGCATTCAATCTTCGTGAAATAACGTCCGGCCCGGTCCGGTGCGACATTGAAGCCTGCCGATCCCGTCACCGGCTTATCGGTGTTGTTGGTCGCCCGGAAGAAGGCGAGATTGCTCTCGCCAATCTTGACGTCCATCACCCGCTGCACAGGCTCGAACGTCCAAGGCAAATTGCGGTCGACATTGGCATCGAAGCGAATCTTGATCGTGCGGTCGAGCACGGTGCCAGGGGTCGCATCGGCCTGCTGCGGCACGCCAGCGTAACCCGTGGTCTGGCAGAATAAGCGGTAAAGCGGCACGGCGGCGAAAGAGAGCCCCACCATGCCGGCAACGAGGCCGACCAGCGACAGGGCGACGAGCCCCTTGCGATCGCGCTTCTCGTTATGTGTGTTGTCGCTGCTCATCCTACATCCTGCCGCTTAGTAGGACCTGACGGCAACGTTGCCGCCCAGCCTGACCATGGTGACGATGAAGAACAGCACAATGAGCCCCACAAGGATCCAGGCGATGGCCAGGGATCGCTTGCGTTGACGGCGTTTGCGTTCGATTTCCGCATCTTCCATCACAACGCCCAGTTCAGCGACAGAGAGCTGCCGTCAATGCCGAAACCCTGCTCGACGAGAAGCACGGTGAAGAGCAGGAAGAGATATAGCACCGAATAGGCGAAAAGATTCTTGGCTGCCCGGTCGGCCGCCTCCCCTTTCCGCGTGCGATAGCAGTCGAAGGCGAACACCACGAAGAAGGCGCCGAGGATCGATGCCATCACCGTATAGAGCATACCGCCAAAGCCCATGACGGAAGGCGCCATGGCAAACGGCACAAGGATGAGGCTGTAAATCAGGATCTGCCGCCTAGTCTCGTCGGGGCCACGCACCACCGGCAGCATCGGCACGCCGACGCGTTCATAATCGCGGGTCCTTGTGAGCGCGAGCGCCCAGAAATGCGGCGGCGTCCAAATGAAGATAATCAAAAACAGAATGATGGGCTCTAACGTCACCGAGCCTGTCGCTGCTGCCCAGCCGATGACCGGCGGAGCGGCACCTGCAGCGCCGCCAATGACGATGTTCAGCGGCGTCGCCCGCTTCAGCCACATTGTATAGACGAAGAGATAGAAGGCGATGGTCGCCGCCAGAAGCCCGGCGGCCAACCAGTTCGCCACCAAGCCGAGGCAAAGCACCGACCCCACGGCGAGCACAACGCCAAAGGTGAGCGCCTCCTGCGGCGTGACTGCGCCTTTCGGCAGCGGACGAGCGGCCGTTCGCGCCATCCGCGCATCAATGTCGGCGTCGTACCACATGTTCAACGCACCCGAGGCGCCAGCCCCGACCGCGATGCAAAGCAGCGAAGCGATAGCCAAGACCGGATGCATGGTACCAGGCGCCGCGACGAGACCGACCACCGCCGTAAACACCACCAGGAACATGACCCGGGGCTTTAGCAACGCAACATAGTCGGCAACCTCACCACCGATGGCGGCGTCGAACTTGCCTGGGCTCACTGGGACTGTGGCGTCTGACATCAACCTACTCGCTCAAGCGCCATGCGGCAGCGGACGACCGGCGCGGTGATTCCGTTTACCGCGCCGCTCATCATCACTTAATCCGCGGAAGCGTCTCATAGGTGTGGAAGGGAGGCGGCGAAGGCAGCGTCCATTCCAGGGTCGTGGCGCCAACGCCCCACGGGCTGTCTCCCGCCTTCTGTTTGCGCGCAAACATGTAGGCGATCGAGAACAGGAAGACCAAGAGGCCCGCGAACCCGATATAGGAACCGATGGTGGAGACAAAATTCCACCCGGCATACGCATCGGGATAGTCAGCATTGCGGCGAGGCATGCCGGCAAGGCCAAGGAAATGCTGCGAGAAGAAGGTCAGGTTGGCGCCGATGAACATCAGCCAGAAGTGAAGCTTGCCGAGCGTCTCGGAGTACATGTACCCCGTCATCTTCGGGGCCCAATAATACCAGCCGGCGAAGATCGCGAACACGGCGCCGATGGACATCGTGTAATGGAAATGGGCCACCACGTAATAGGTGTCATGCATCGACCGGTCCACGCTAGCGTTGGCCAACACGACGCCGGTGATACCGCCAACGGTGAACAGGAAGATGAAGCCCAGCGCCCATACCATCGGCGTCTTAAACGACAAGGAGCCGCCCCACATCGTGGCGATCCACGAGAAGATCTTGATGCCCGTCGGCACGGCAATAACCATCGTGGCGAACACGAAGTAGGCCTGCGTGTCCACGTCTAGCCCGGCCGCGTACATGTGATGCGCCCAAACCACGAAACCGATCACGCCGATGGCAACCATGGCGTAGGCCATGCCGAGATAGCCAAACACGGGCTTCTTAGAGAAGGTCGACACGATCTGACTGACGATGCCGAAGCCCGGGATGATGAGGATGTACACCTCGGGATGGCCAAAGAACCAGAACAGATGCTGCCACAGCAGCGGATCGCCGCCATGAGCCGAGTCGAAGAACGCGGTACCGAAATTGCGGTCCGTGAGCAGCATGGTGATGGCGCCAGCCAACACTGGCAGCGACAGCAGCAGCAGGAATGCGGTCACCAACACGGCCCAAACGAAGAGCGGCATCTTATGAAGCGTCATACCCGGCGCGCGCATATTGAGGATGGTGGTGATGAAGTTGATGGCGCCCAGGATCGAGGATGCACCGGCGAGATGGAGCGACAGAATGGCGAAGTCCATGGCGATGCCAGGCGTGCCCGAGGTGCTGAGCGGCGCATAAACGGTCCAGCCAGCGCCAACACCGTTCGTGCCGGGGGAGCCAGGCATGAACAAGGACAGGACGAGCAGCGTCATGGCCATGGCCAGCAGCCAGAATGAGATGTTGTTCATCCGCGGGAAGGCCATGTCAGGTGCGCCGATCATCAGCGGCACCATCCAGTTGCCAAAGCCACCCATGGTGGAAGGCATGACCATGAAGAACACCATGATTAGGCCGTGGGCCGTGACCAGGACGTTGAAGACTTCAGGGTTGGTGAAGATCTGCATGCCGGGCTCCATGAGCTCCGTACGCATACCCATCGA
>DAOVDX010000197.1 GCA_030669345.1 Methyloceanibacter sp.
ACGAGCGGGCCCATGAGCCACCCGGCCCAACGCACGGGGAAATTATCGACGGTGCCGCGCAGCGCCAGGTCGAAGCGATGCAGGCAATTACGCGCGCAATAGTTCACGACCGCGAGGTCTTCCGCGGGCCTGCCGTCGTCCTCGAAGCGCTTGAGGATGCTCGACAGCAGATAAAGCTCGGCGAGTGCGTCGGCCATGCGCCCGGTGATTTTCTGCTTCACCTTCAAGCCACTGCCGAGCAGCGCCACGGTGAGGTCGACGACGAGCGCGAAGGATCGCGAGGCGCGGGCAAGCTGCCGCCACCAGCGGCTGACATCGCCAGCATTTGGAGGCGCGGCTGCGAACCTGCCGAAGGTGACATTGTGGAACAGCGACCCGGCCGCGTTCGAGATGGTGAAGGGCAAATGCTGGTCGAAGATCTTCTCGAATTTCTCGAGGCCCTGCTCGCGGTCAGTGTCTTGCAGCGCCTCGATCTCGGCGAACAGATAAGGATGGCTGCGCAGCGCGCCTTGCGCAAAGGTGATGAGCGTGCGCGTGAGAATATTCGCACCTTCCACCGTGATGCCCACGGGGACCATCTGATAGGCGCCTTGAATATAGTTTGACGGCCCGTCGCAAATGCCCTTGCCACCATGAATATCGAGCGCGTCGTTGACGCTTTGGCGCATTCGCTCGGTGGAGAGAAATTTCAGGAGCGCCGAAATGACGGCGGGCTTCTCGCCTGCCGACACCATGGACGCGGTGACGGCGCGCGCGGCCTCCAAGCCGTAAGCATTCTCGACCAGGCGCGCGAGCGGTTCTTCGACGCCCTCCATGAAGCCGATGGGCAGGCCGAACTGTTTGCGAACACGCGCATAGGCCGTGGTCCGTCTTGCCATGGCCTTGGCGGCGGCGGCGCTTGTCGCCGGCAACGAGATTGAACGGCCCGCGGCTAAGCAACTCATCAGCATGCTCCAGCCACGGCCTGCTCCGTCCGGCCCGCCGATGATCCACTCTAAGGGAATGAACACGTCGCGGCCTTTGGTGGGACCGTTTGGAAAGGCCGCGCCCGCGGGCAGATGCCGCCGGCCAATCTCCACGCCTGGATAATCGGTCGGGATCAGACCCAAGGTAATGCCGACATCTTCGCCCTGCCCGAGATGATTGTCTGGATCGAACAGGCGGAAGGCGAGACCAAGAAGCGTCGCCTTCGGCGCAAGCGTAATGTAGCGCTTGTCCCAAGTGAGCTTCACGCCAAGCGTCTTCTTGCCCTTGCGCATGCCCTTGGTCACCACGCCAATATCGCGCATGGAGGCAGCGTCGGAGCCAGAAGTCGGGCCGGTCAGCGCAAAGCAGGGAATGTCGTCACCCCGCGCGAGCCTCGGCAAATAATGCGCCTTCTGCGCCTCGGTGCCGTAGCTCTCGATCAGCTCGCCGGGCCCAAGCGAGTTCGGCACCATGACGATGGTGACGCCATCGGGGCTGCGCGACGAGATTTTGCCAAGAATGAGCGACTGCGCCTGAGCCGAGAAGCCAAGGCCGCCATGCTCCTTGGAAATGAGCATGCCGAGAAAGCCATTGTCGCAAACGAAGCGCCAAATGTCGTCGGGCACATCGCCCAGCTCGTGACGCATGCGCCAGTCGTCGAGGTGATTGCAAAGCTCGACGGTCGGCCCATCGAGAAAATCGCGTTCTTCGTCCGTCAGTGTGATCGGCGCCACGCGGCGAAGCTTGGCGAAATCAGGCTTGCCTGAGAACAGCTCCGCGTCCCAGCCAATCGTGCCCGCCTCCAGAGCCTCGCGCTCGGTCTGCGAGATTTTGGGCATCGCCTCCTTCAAGGCGCCATAGGCCGGGAGCGTAATGTATTTGCGTTTGAGCTCGGGAAAGCTGGCGGCGAAGAGGACCGCGGCGAGGATCCAGCCGAGCAACGCCCAAAGCGGAAAGTCCGGCGCGTGGAATTCGCCAACGCCGAGACCCATTTGCAGGCTAAAGGTGAGAATCGCGATGGCCAGCGCCCAAGCCCTCAGCGAGGCGCGGTTCATCGCCAATGCGAAGAACGCGGCGACCGAGAGACAAACGAAAATCAGTTCAGCCAAAAAGGGCCTCCAACGTCACCTGGCCCCCGACATAGCCCCAAACACCCTAAGACCTCTCGTGGGAGCGAACCTTCCGGTCCGCGTGAGTCTTTAGAGGCTGTTCTTCCATATGGTCTGGATGGGCCATCGACTCAAGCTTCTTTTCCTAAGGCCTCTCCCAAGGCTGGAAGCCACCCCAGCCGCTTAAAAGATACAGGAACTTGCTCCAGTTTGTTGTCTGAGAGCGGCGAATTGGCTAAGCCAAGAGCAGGCTATAACTGGCCCAACAACGCTGGGGAATACATATGTCAGAGCCAGAGCGACCACAGCTCAGCCCTTACCAGGTCGAGCTCGAAGAGGGTAAACGCTATGCTTGGTGCCGCTGCGGGCGAAGCAAGAAACAGCCGTT